>DMAW01000117.1 GCA_003446375.1 Eubacteriaceae bacterium
GCAATAGAATACCAGATAGCAATCATGCTCGGAATTTTAGGCAGCGTCGCATTGACAGTGATATTGTTCGTACAAATGGGATACAAGACATTTTTCAACGAAAGAGACCAGCTTATAGTGACTTCGCCTTTAAAGAAAAACGGGAGTTAGAAACTCCCGTTTTAAATAACGAATCAAATCTCACACCTTATTTTTACCAAATAATCGTTCTGCACATCTCCACTTTAATAATAGTATTCTTATTTTTAGAAATCGTACCTCCAGTCTAAGGTCGTTTCTTCATCCCAATACCCTGAAACTTGATAAGTGGTATTGCCAAAATTATTGTTTTCTGCCGTAAGCCACACATCTGTCTGTGATGCACTAGAATAGGCGTAATAGTAATGTGCGCCGGATCCTTGTTTAACATCTAAGGTTGGTGATACATTGTTATCTTTTGGATATTCTTCAAGCCAAAATCTCGTATATGTGCCACTTCCTTCTCCTGAATACACTAGATTCACCTTCCAAGTATTGTATATATTGGTAGTGCTCCGATATCTCTCTGTACTATGAATATTCAGTTGAAATGGTTGTATCTGGAAACTAAACCCTGCGTTATCATTTCCTGCAAAAATAGTACTCGAAATAAAAACGACTAAAATCATGATCGATGCAACTAATGCATATGCTTTTTTCTTCATTCTAAGTCCCTGCCTCCTTTTAACTTTAGAGAAAAGATGTGCTTATAATGTAGACCAACCCATTATTTTTTTTTAAACAACAACTCCAAATCATCCGCTTCATAGCCCATTGCATAGGTGCTATTGCCTTCTATTTCATAATCAAGTCCCTCGCGAATTTTATATAAATATAATACTTCATTTTCAACTAATTTTATATTACTGGAATATCCTACCTTTCCAAAATAATAATTTGAAATTTTCTCTTTAAAAGAATGATCTGTGAAAATATATATAACAACATCTGGATTATTGTTATAAGAATCTTCTGCAGCACTTGTCAATTGCACTTCATACTCTCCTGCTGGCAAATCATCACCAACGACATAGTAACCGGTATGACTTAATGTAAATTGCTCTTGTTCATCTAATTCAAAATCGTCAAATGATGAAGGCGCAAACTTAAGTTTCGCTTTGCTTTCACTGTTCTTATCTTCTACAATAAGCGTAAACTCATCTCCTCTATTCAAAGGCATATTTAATAGCTTATCATCCTTTGATAACGAAATCCCTCTAAAAATAACTCTATAATCATTGGCATAAGGTAAATATATAACATCATAATAACCTGGTTCAATATCTTCACCTACTTCATAAGTTTTTCCAGATGTTAGAATTGCTTCTCTAGCTGTGTTTGTTCCGACAGTGCGGTCATCTTCTGATAATCCTTCATGATAAAAAAATGTTAATATTAAAACACTTCCTAAAGTTACTGATAAAACCAAGAGAATCAATAAATTTTTTTTATTCATGGCTATTCACCTTTAAACTCCAAAGAAAATACTGCTTCTTTCGACATAGCATATATCAAATATCCTTCCTTTAGTGAAATAATTTCATTCTGATTTTCGTCATAATTATAATTATCTATCAACAAAATTGTATTTGATTTTCCTACGTTTCCGTAAACAAAAAATGAAAACTCATTGTCCGCTTGCGCTTCCACATTCAATATGTATTCCCCAATTGGAATTTCTTGACCTACCACATAATTTCCATCATATTTCAATTCATATAAATTTTCATTTTTAGGAAAGATTTTATTAAACGCAGCAGCTTCCAACCTAACTGCTCCTTCAACAATATCTAATTTATTTTGTTCAAAATAAGTATAAGCCAATAATTTCTCATTTTTTACCAAATCAAACCCATTAGAAGATGCACTGCTAGATAAACAAGTTACATCATAATATCCTGGATTAAAGTCCTCCCCAACAACGTAACTTCCTTCTTTAAGTACAATCGATTCAGTTGCTGGATTATCTGCCGAATTTCTATTTTCATAACTAGGAATAAAGTTAGCGAAAAAAATTTGATATACAATCACGCTTGCAATTGAAACTATAAGAAATAGCCAAACTACTTTTCTATGCCTGTTCATAAAACAGTTTCCCCTCATCCATCTTCAAAGTAATATCCGCTAAAACAGATAAGTCTTCTTTATTATGGCTAGCTATTATAATAGTAGCCCCGAGCTTCTTTTGATTCAATAGAAGCGTTCTTATTTCCTCGACTCCTTTTTCATCTATAGCATTAGTCGGTTCATCTAATAATAACAGATCTGGTTTTTCAAAAATAGCTTGAGCTATGCTTAATCGTTGCTTCATACCCAAAGAAAACTTCTTGACCTTCAATCTGCTATCTGGATCTAATCCTACTTGCTTAATACTCTGTTTAATATCATCATCTGTTGCTATATTATTGATTTTGGAAAGTATTTTTAGATTAGTAAAAGAATCATATTGAGGCAAAAGATGCGTATTTTCAATTATTATTCCTAACTTAGGCGGAAAAGACATGTCTTTATGTAGTATTTTCCCATCAATCTTAACTACACCGCTTGTTGGGTATATTAAACCTGCAATAGCTCTAAGGAGCATAGTTTTCCCGGATCCATTTCTTCCAAAAAGTCCATATATCTTACCTGAATCAAATGTATAATTTATATTTTTCAAAACTTCCTTTTTATTGATTTTTTTCGAGTAGTTTTCTAAAATCACTTTTGACATTCGATCACCTCTTAAAATATATCTTTTATTTTGATTTTTTCTATAGAAACAAATATAATTCCCGATATAATTATGCTTATTAAAACTATCACGCTGGGTAAATAAATTGAAAATGAATTTTGATTAAATATAGTTGTTCTGGCAGCCATTGCAAAATTAGGGATGAGCAAATATAAAAAGATATAACCTTTTTCTATTTCAAAAAGCATACTACCAATCAGTATAGAACTTACAGCATACACATTAGTAATTAACATGGCAACTTGAGCTTTGACATACATTTCTAACAACAACTGAATTAAAATCAGCAAATATATTGTAAGAATATATATAATATATGATTTGATAAATTCAATCATACTAAATTCCAATATACTTTTTTTTGTAATTACGCTTATAAAGATATATATGACGAATTGAAAAGATACAATAGCATTCAGTTCAATAAATACTTTTGAAAATAGTCTTAAGACAAGTTTTGGCAAACTATAATTTCTTACAATTAGCAGCACTCCATAACCACTGAGGTAATCCTCTATAACACCAACAAAATAAAAACTGATGCAAGCAAACCAAAAATAATATACAGGAATTTTAATGTAATCTAAATACAAGGGCAACCCCTTGTATAATGCTAAGTAATCATGGGATTCCCATATATTTAATAACTGCCAGGAAAAAACAGCAGACATAATAAATATCAAGAAAAACTTTGTATCAATTTTCATTAGGCAGCATGTCCTTTTCATTAAATATTATTCTAACAATAATGCACAGTCCTATTGCTATAATTAGTTGTTTTAAATATATTATTGCGATCATCAGATTACTAAGTACATTACTTAAAACCCCTTCAAACATTATCAAATCTTTAACTGGAGTCCAAACATTGTGGAAACTTCTTCCTACAAAATAAAATATTGAAACAATAAAAAATGAACTCACTAAACCTATCAAATTTGATTTTGTCAAGTCTGACATAGCTTTCATCACTAGTCCTACTATGCTGTAAAAAAAGAATAAACTAACCCAAGAAAACATACAAGCAATATAAAAACGTTCTTGAATCAAGTATTCGTATCCCAAAAAAAGAGTCGTCATTACCACATTAACTATTGTAATAACTAAAGCAAATAATAGACTTATGATAAAAATATATCCAATATATTTATGTATAAATTTTTTGCGATTAGTCCTAGTTAAAACTATTACGCTTTCTGTACTTATAGAAAAATTTAAAAAAGCAAGGTATATTAAACAGTAATAGGTGCCATAAGCCAACAGACTGCTGTATCCCATTTGTGAGCTGCCATTCATGTACAATAAAATTTTAGGATCATCCATCCTTATATATGTGCTATTTCCAACCCACCAAAAAAACATATACAAACTAATTAAAACAGTAAACCCTATAACAACTCTCCTATAATTCATCTGTTTTCACCTTAAATACATAACTGAAAATTATCACGGCTAAAGCAGTTGTTAGCAACTTAATCCAAATCCATATAAATTGATTGAATGAAGTTTCAGTAAAAGGTTGCATTATAAGCGCTGCATTATTTCTCCCACTGATTTGCATAAACCATATAAAAAACACAAGCGGATATGTAAATTTATAATCAGGAAATATCAATGCCGACGCAGAACCTAAAGCTGCAGTAAAACCTGCTAAAATTGAAAAATTAATAATATACAAGATATATGTGATATTTGGATAGAGCCTGCTGTAATATCCTAGCCAATTTCCAATAAACGATTCAGGTCTCACCCCAAAGGCAAATGTTCCTTCATAAAAGAATATAATAGATAATATGTAGTTTAATAATAAAATTATCAGCATAGTAATAAATACAAATATAAAAGAAGTAGTTAACTTTTCTTTAACGTATTTCTTCTTTCCAATCTTAGTTATAAGTATATGGTTATATCCTGTTTTATAATCTTGTATGTAATCATCCGCACATATCATTAATAAATAAATTGGTAAAAACCATGTTAATAAAATTTGTGATATATGCCCTTTAGAGGAACCCGCTAAAAAAGCACCATAAGCAGGAAAGAAATCCATTCCGCTAAAGATATTTTGCAGTAAATCAATAAAAGGTATGATTGATATAATAATTATAAAAACTATGCTTCTTGGATTCTTTAAAATTCTAGTCACATGACTTTTCATTCTTGATTCTCCTAACAAGGTAATGCTTTAATATTATAAATTCTAAACAATTATATTCAATCTTCCATTTTTATCCTTAAAATCCTTAGTAACCATTATAATGTATTTAGATTCCAAATTCAACCCTTATTTTTTATTGCAATAAAAAATAAGGGTATTTAGTAAATAGCTTATCTCATCCTTATAATCCTTATAGTTTTTTTAAAATGCAAAAACGGGAGTTTCTAACTCCCGTTTTTTATCAATTTCCATGTTCTATGCTATTCTACCGTAACACTTTTTGCAAGATTTCTTGGTTTGTCAACATCGCATCCTCTGGCAACTGAAAGGTAATATGCCAGCAGCTGTAAATAAACAACCGTTCCTATGGATGCCAAATCGTCTTCAGTATCTCTAATATAGAATACCTGATCTGCTTCCTTTTCGATGGCCTTGTTCTTTTCTTGGGCAAAAGCTAATATATATGCTCCTCTAGCCTTTACTTCCTTTATATTGCTCATCATCTTTTCAAACACTTCTTCTTGTGTGCACAAGGCTATTATTATTGTTCCTTCCTCAACCAAAGCTATGGTTCCGTGCTTTAGCTCTCCTGCAGGATAAGCTTCTGAGTGAATGTAGGAAATTTCCTTCATCTTAAGAGAGCCTTCCATCGCAACGTAATTGTCAAGTCCCCTTCCAAGGAAGAACATATCCTCTACCTTGAAATTGTTGTATGCAAATTCTTTGATTTTTTCTTCTTGCTTCAAGACAAATTCAATGTCTTCAGGTGATCTTAAAAGAGCTGTCCTTATGCTGTTGTAGAAATCTTTTGTTATGGTTTCTTTTAAAAGACCTAGATGTAGGCCTATCATATACATGCACGTCAGCTGGGTAGTGTATGCTTTTGTAGAAGCAACTGCTATTTCAGGACCTGCCCATGTATACATAACATCGTCTGCTTCTCTGGATATGGTGCTGCCGATAACATTTGTTATAGCCATTACTCGGCCGTTGCTTTCCTTTACAAGCCTCATAGCCGCCAAAGTATCAGCCGTCTCTCCCGACTGGCTCACTACTATTAAAAGCGTGTTTTCATCAACGATTGGGTTTCGATATCTAAATTCAGAAGCTATATCCGCCTCCACCGGAATCCTTGCGTATTTTTCTATGACGTACTTGCCGATAAGTCCCGCATGATAGGCAGTTCCACAGGCAACTATATATACCTTGTTTATGTTTTTAAGCTCTTCTTTTCCAAGCTTTATCTTATCTAGGACAATATCCTCGTTTTCAGCCGAAATTCTTGATGTCATAGTATCTCTAAGGGCTTTTGGCTGTTCGTGTATCTCTTTATGCATGAAATAATCGTATCCGCCTTTTTCTGCATCTGCCGCATCCCAATCAACCTTAAAAACTTGCTTTCCTGCTTCTTCGCCGTATTTATCCAACACTTTTACATCATCGGCAGTCAAAATCGCAATTTCATTGTCATCCAAAAGATATACTCTTCTGGTATGGCTCAAGATGGCAGGAATATCTGATGCTATGAAGTTTTCTCTTTCTCCAAGCCCTACTACCAAAGGGCTGTCTTTTCTCACAGCTATTATCTTTTCCGGATCTTTAGTGCTCATTACTCCTAATGCATACGATCCTTTCAAAAGCTTTGCAGCATCCTGAACAGCCGTCAAAAGATCTGTATCGTAAAGGTCATCTATCAAATGCGCTATTACTTCAGTATCTGTTTCTGATAAAAACCTATACCCTTTGGCAATCAGATCTTCCTTAAGATCCATATAGTTTTCGATAATACCGTTATGTACGATCGTAACGGAGCAATCGCTGTTGCAGTGTGGATGTGAGTTTATATCAGACGGGGCTCCATGAGTTGCCCACCTTGTATGCCCAATACCCGTATTCCCTTGGGCAGGATTTTTAGTGACCTCTTCATCAAGTATGGCAAGCCTTCCCTTTCGCTTCCTTATGGCTATCTCTCCATCTTTATACACTGCGATTCCCGCCGAATCGTATCCTCTATATTCCAATTTTTTAAGCCCTTCAACCAAAATAGGTGCAGCTTCCTTATCTCCTATGTAACCTACTATTCCGCACATTGTTATAATCCTCCAATTTTCATTTTTTTTGTGATTTTTGCACATCAGAAACAAACCCATGGCAGGGTTCTTTAGTGCTTTGAAAGAAATCATGTATTTAAAGACTTCGAATGGATTTGTGCCATCGGTCACCCGGTGGTTTTGTCCTGAAGATGATGTTAAGAAGATTTAACACTTTTGGGGCATCCGCCGAAAATTCGATACTCCCCAAACCTCGTCAACTCCTAAAAGAGTTCTGGCGCTTTTTTGGATATTCAGTTTTAATTTCACACCCTTTCATAACAATTATAAGTTTAAATCTAAAATTTAACAAGTATTATTTCCAATTTACAAAAACATACCCCGGACACATATGTATCCGGGGTATGAACATAAACGTTTCTTAAGCCAATCTATTTACGATCATGTCTGCTAAATTTTCTGCCATATATTTTATCTCGTCCAAGTTCTCGCCTTCCAGCATTACCCTTACCAAGGGTTCTGTCCCTGAAGGCCTTATGAGGACCCTTCCCTTTTTCTCGAGCATATTCTCCATTTTTTTGATTTCGCCCTGAATAATCTCATCTTCCATATATCCGTATTTTTTACTGTTGTTCACCTTTGCATTTACCAAAACCTGAGGAAATATATTCATCATTGCCGATAGCTCTCCCAAGCTCTTTTTTTCCTTCTTGACAATAGATGCCAATTGGATTCCCGACAATACTCCATCCCCTGTGGTATTATGATCCAACAAGATGATATGTCCGGATTGCTCTCCACCAAGGTTGTATCCTTTTTCAAGCATTTCTTCTAGGACGTACCTGTCTCCTACCTTGGTCTTGACGCTCTTGCACCTTAATGCTTCCAAAGCCAGATCCAATCCCATATTGCTCATCACAGTGACTACTACCGTGTCATTTTTAAGCTTTTGGCTCTTTTTCATATGATAGGCAAAAATATTGAGTATCTTATCTCCGTCGACTATGCTGCCTTTTTCGTCTACTGCAAGCATCCTATCCGCATCCCCGTCAAAAGCCAGGCCGAAATCTGCATTTCTTTCAAGGACTTCATTTTGAAGCCTCTCCATATGAGTAGATCCACAATTTTTATTGATGTTTACCCCATCAGGATCGTTGCCTATGACTGTGACTTCAGCTCCTGCTTTTTCAAAAACCTCCGGCGCGATTTTATAAGCTGCACCATTTGCACAATC
This sequence comes from Eubacteriaceae bacterium, assembly GCA_003446375.1. Lineage (GTDB taxonomy): Bacteria > Bacillota > Clostridia > Eubacteriales > Alkalibacteraceae > Alkalibacter. Next base: position 8,196 of record DMAW01000117.1, read on the forward strand.
CAGTACGATTTTAAGGCCTTTCAAATCGGTGTCGATAGTTGACAAGACAAAATCTTCATACACACTTTCTGCCTCTTTCATCTCTGTTACCACACCGACTCGGTCCCCAGTATAAGATGGATATTTAAAACTGGTTTCTATCAATTCTTCTATTTTATCCTCAATTTCATCTCTAAGTTTAAATCCTTTGCCGTTAAAGAACTTTATGCCGTTAAATTCCGCAGGATTATGGGAAGCGGAAATCACTACTCCTGCATCAGCTTTCAGCTCTCGAGTAAGGATCGCCACTCCCGGAGTTGGGATTACTCCCGCCTTTATCACTTCTCCTCCTACAGAAAGTATTCCTGCAGTCAGAGCTGCTTCAAGCAAATCTCCTGATATTCTAGTATCTTTGCCGATGACGAATTTGGGCTTGTGCGCATTTGTAGCAAGTACATAAGCTCCTGCCCTGCCAAGCTCAAAAGCGAGTTGAGGCGTAAGTTCACTGTTTGCCACTCCTCTTACACCATCGGTTCCGAATAAATTGCCCATAATATACCTCCAATTAATTGATAATTTTATAATTTAGTTCATTCCGGAAATATCTGAATTATAGATTCAGCTATTATCAAATCCTCCGGTGTTGTTATCTTTATGTTGTCGTAATGTCCTTTTACTATTTTTATTGGGAAATCAAGCCTTTCCACCAGCATGGAATCATCAGTCCCTATAAATCCTTCTTCTTTAGCCTTTTCATGAGCCCTTAACAGTATTTCATAATTGAAGGTCTGAGGAGTCTGAACTGACCAGAGCTCTGCTCTTTTAGGCGTGTGCACTACTTCTAAATCATCATTTACGACCTTTATCGTCTCTTTCACAGGCACGGCGACCACCGTAGCCCCATACTCCAAAGTCTTTTCCACACATTTTAATAGAGTGTTTTGATGCACCAACGGTCTTGCTCCATCGTGGGTTATTACTATGTCTGCTTTTTTATTGACTTTTAAGAGTCCATTATACATAGATTCTTGCCTGCTATTTCCACCGGCTACTATTTCCTTGATCTTTTTGATTTTATTGGGTTTTATTACCTCTGCTCTGCAAACATCAAAATCATTTTTACTGATAACAAGAATAACTTCATCTATAATCTGACATTTTTCAAAAGCTAAAAGCGTATGGGCCAGTACAGGCTTTCCACCGAGATAAAGGTATTGCTTGTTTATGCCCGCCTTCATTCTGCTTCCGGTTCCGGCTGCAACCACGATTGCGCTTACAAAAGGCTTGCTCATACTTTCGCCTCTTTTCCTTTTTAAATCATCCTAAGACAATATTATATAACTTTATTTGGAAGAAATCAAAAAATAAATGCAAAATAATGCCGCCGGCAAATTTGCCGGCGGCCTGTTTTGCTTTTAAATATCACTTGTTTCCGTTTTTCTTTGGTTTCGCAAATATCATTCTGCCTGCTGCAGTCTGCAAAACGCTTGTCACTATAACTTCTATTGTATTTCCAACATGTCGCTTTCCGCTTTCTACGACTATCATCGTCCCATCATCCAGATACGCTACTCCCTGTCCAGATTCTTTACCGTCTTTAAGTACAGTTACTACCATCTCTTCTCCCGGTATCACCACTGGCTTTACAGCATTTGAAAGCTCATTTATATTAAGTACGCTTACTCCGTGGAATTCTGCAACTTTGTTTAGATTATAGTCGTTTGTAACAACCTTCCCTTTTATCTCTTTGGCAAGCTGAACAAGTTTTGCATCCACTTCTTTGATATCAGGAAAGTCTTTTTCGGATATAACCACATCTATGTCCAGTTCCTTTTGGATCCTATTTAAGATATCCAAGCCTCGCCTTCCCTTGGCCCTCTTTAAAGAATCAGAAGAATCGGCGATATATTGCAGCTCACCTAGAACAAACCCCGGAATTATCAAGCTTCCTTCTATAAAACCTGTCTGGCATATGTCAAATATGCGTCCATCTATTATTACGCTGGTATCTAGAATCTTTGCACAAGTCATTTTGGGCTTTTGAGATTTAACATCTTTTTGCCCTCTTTTTACAAGTCCTGTCAACATCTCGGAATTCTTGTTGGTTATGGTTATGCCCATGTATCCGAAAAGAATATAAATAAGCGTGACGATTATCTCTGTCATTCCCGGAAAGAGCCTGAAATTGCTTATTGGCAATGACAAAAGCGCTGCAATGATCAGCCCTATGATAAGCCCTACAGTAGATATTACCAACTCTTGCAGAGAAAAAGCTGCAAGAGCATTTTCAATTTTTTTGGAAATTTTCAATCCGATTCTTATAATTGCAGGTGATATTAAATAAAAAATCAAACCAAGAATGAGTCCACTGATAATATAAATAGCAACACTAAATGGGGCTTCTGAAAAGCGTCCAAGTGCATTTTCCACGTAGTCGATGCCCAACACAGCCATAGCCAATTGGTATCCGGATATTATTCCCAATGTAGTAAATACCCATCTTATAGCCTTAATTACCATATCTGCACCCCCCTTCTTATATATTATACTGCTTTGTCATATAACATTGTGTTCATTTTTTGAGTACGAATGTCATTATAACAGAATTGGATTAAAAAAAACTTAAAAAACTTGTAAATTTTTTAACATGAAGAAAGGAACAGGCTTAAGCCTATTCCTTCAAGCAATCCTTTACAATATCCTCAGCTGTCTGGTTGTTTAAATCTCTTGCCAGTGCCAATTCACTTATTAAAATCTGCTTTGCGTTGTTTAGCATCTTCTTTTCGCCTGTGGATAATCCCTTTTCCCTGTCCATTATGTACAGGTCCTTGACGACTTCGGCCAAATCCAAGATGTCCCCGCTTTTCATTTTTTCAAGGTTTTCTCTGTATCTACGATTCCAGTTGCTGTCTAAATCATTCTTGCTTTCTTTTAAAACGTTCAATGCCTTATCCAGTATTTCACCTGCAACGATGTCCCGTATTCCTAAGTCGCTGCAGTTGTTTACCGGTACCATTATCTTCATATTCCCTACAGGAAATTTAAGTACATAATACGGCATTGTCTCGCCCAGTATTTCCTTTACTTCGATATCCTCTATAATCCCCGCTCCATGCATGGGATAGACGATTTTGTCTCCGATTTTGAACATAACAATCCTCCTAGACTATATAGCTTAATTATAGTATAGCAACATCACAATGTCAAAACAAAATATTTTAACACAGAGGCTCTGATCTTGTCAAAGAGAAAATAACATTCTTATTACATCCTGTATGTTTTTACATTGGCAAACCTCTATATTGTCGTATTTTTGCTTGATATGCACATCGTTTTTTGCAACAAAAACCCTGTCAAACCCCATTCTGTCCAGCTCTCTTATCCTTTGCTCAAGGGTAGGAACCTTTTTTAATTCCCCGGTAAGTCCTACATCTGCAACAAATGCAGTGTTTCCGAGAATTCCCTTGTTCTTTACAGATGAAACGATGCTCATCACGACGCATAAATTTACAGATTGCTCTTTAAGCCTCAATCCTCCTGTGCTTTTAAGGACAACATTTTTATCATAGAGCATCACCCCTGATTTTTGTTCTAAAACAGATATTAAGGTGTTGAGCTGGTCTTTTGGGATACACTCGCATATCCTTGAAGGATATGGGGTAAAAGAGTGGGATACGAGGCTCTCTACTTCAACGATTATCGATCTGGATCCGTCTCTTATAACGGTCAAGGCACTCCCCGGCACCAATTCGCCGCTATCCCTCTTCGTCATGAAAAACTCCGATGGATTGTCTATGGAAACAAGGCCTTTTTCACTCATAGTGAAAAAACCTCTTTCCCATGTGCTTCCGAACCTGTTCTTTGAAACGGATAAGCCTCTTAGCTCCTCTTCGTTTTCTCCTTCAATGATCAATACTGCGTCCACTAAGTGCTCAAGGGCTCTTAATCCCGCCATTTCGTCCTTCTTAGTCATCTGTCCCACCATAATGACAGCTCTTGGCCGTTTCGTATCTTTTGCAAGCTGAAGCATGCCATTGGCGCATTCCATTGTCTGGGTGGGAGATCCTGCCCTTGAATCAGATACATCGGGCATAATGAAAGTCTGAATGCTATCAAGTATTATAAGATCCGGGTCTGCTTGATTGACATTTGCGACTACATTATTCAAATTATTATCACAGTAGACCAACAAGTTATCGTCAATTGTTGAAAATATCCTATCTGCTCTATTTTTTATTTGGCTCTCGCTTTCTTCACCTGAAGCGTAAAGGATTTTTAATCCTTTCTTTGCAAGCTCCCCTGCAACCTGCAATAAAAGGGTAGACTTCCCGGCTCCGGGCTTAGCTGTTATTATGGACAATGAATCTCTTACTATGCCGCCACCCATTACTCTATCGAACTCTTTTATTCCCGTTACGATCCTTTCACTAGAATTTACAGGAACCTTTGAAAGTGGCTGAATTTTTTTTGCCACAGATGACGTCGTCTGATTCTTATGGACCTTTTGATCTTTTTTAGACACGATTTTTTCTTCAAGGGTATTCCACTCCCCACAATTTGTGCAGTATCCCTGCCATTTGTATGACTCCGCTTCGCAATTCGTGCAGATAAATACGGTTTTAGTTTTCACCTTTAGCCTCACCTCCCGACAATTTTAATATCAATATGTATAAAAGGACTCCTGCCAAGCTTCCCGTCACATTTAAGACTACATCGTCTATATCGGCTCTTCTGCTGCTTAAGCCTATGAACTGAGCCGTTTCTATTGCTGTCGACAATGCCAATCCTCCGAAAAGAGCCTTTGTTATTTTATGTTTCTTAAAATACATCCCCATAAATACGCCCAACGGGACAAACAGAGCCACATTGCCCCATATGTTTATGAACGATATAGTAAATATGTTTTTTAGAAACAAGATAGGATTGCCCGGGAAATAAGAAAATGCGCCGTAGTTTATCATGCCGAAGTTTTGCATGTGGCGCATGTAATTATCGATACTCTCAAACAAAACAAAGTTGTATTCCGATTCGTATATCCTCGCACCGGCAAAAGGTCGCAGCGTCAAAAGGACGACTACAGCCATGTAGCCGAAAAGCGCTGCGGCCTTTAAGTGTCTTCTATTAAATTTCATCTTAATCCTTTCGATAATTCACAAGGTATTCAAATAGCTTTTCAGCCAAAAGTCGGTGACCGGCCTCATCTATATGGATTCCATCCACATCACCGGCAGTTATGTAGTCAGTGATGTTTAAAAACCCAGTATTCTTTAATTCAGCTACTTTTTTATATTCTACCGGCAAATTCTTAATTTTCTCTTGAGCGCCTGCAAATTGAGGTGCATAATCCGACATCTTGGAAAGATTCGGAGGTGAAAGAATCAGTATATCCGGAATATTTTCGGACAAAACCCCTCTTATTTGGTCTATCAAGGCTTCCATTCCTCGAGCGATTGCCCACGAATCCATCTTAAAGTAGTTTTTCATATCATTGGTGCCAAGCATAATAATAACCAGATCCAACGGCTTGTGGCTCATCAAGCATGTAGGAAGATACTCTTTTCCGTTTCTTGTGTGATTCCATTGAAATATATCGTCAAAAACAGTGGTTCTTCCGTTTAACCCCTCTTCTATAATAAGGTGCTCACTGCCCATAAGACCTTGCAAGAGCCCCGTCCACCTTACGTTTCTTGGGTATCTTTCTCCTGTCTTTGCATCAAAGCCCCAGGTATTTGAATCGCCGTAGCAAAGTATGTTCATAAAATCACTTCCTTAATGATCTATTTTATTTCTTCAAGAAGTTCAGTCAAAAACTTCCAAGTTTTTTCTGTTGACGATATGGAAAGCCTCTCGTCAGGAGAGTGAACGTCAAAAATGTTCGGCCCTATGGATATCATGTCAAGCCCCGGTATCTTCTCTCCAAATATCCCGCATTCAACGCCTGCATGAACAGCCACTATTTTAGCTTCTTGGTTAAAAAGCTCTTTATATACTCTTTGAGCAGTATCCCTTAGGGGTGATTCTTCAGCATAGCTCCAACCGGGGTAATCTCCGTGAAAAGATATATGGGTTTCAAATTGAGATGACAATGCCCTGTTAATGCTTATGATCTCCTCTTTCTTTGATGCTACAGAGCTTCTGGCAGCTATGGATATAACAACTTCATCATCTTTTGTTTCAATTACGCCAATGTTTGCAGAACTGACAGGCATATTTTCAATTTCGTTGCTCATGCTGATGACACCGTTTGGAATAAGCAAAATGGCGGAGATTATCTTGTTTGTAGACTCATCGTCAATTACCTTGTCGCACTTAGAATCCACGTGCTTTAGATCAAGCTTTATGCTTGATTCAGGCCCTTTAAATTCTTTTGCAAAATACCTTTGATGCTCCTTTACTATCAGCTCTAGATTTTCCTTCTCAGCCTTTTCCAGAGTAATCCTGCAAGAGGCTTCTCTTGGTATGGCATTATCTTTAGAGCCTCCCGAAATTTCCACAAGGTTCATCTCCATCTCTCTGCTTGCAGCAAACAGCACCCTTCCCAGTAGTCTGTTTGCATTGGCTCTTCCTTTGGCAATATCCATCCCTGAGTGTCCGCCTTGAAGACCTGTTAATAATATATCTGCACAAACTGTATCCTTTGGTCTCTTAATTTTTTTATACTTAAAAGAGTGGTTGATTCTTACTCCTCCGGCACAGCTGGTTAATATTTCATCGTCCTCTTCGGAATCTAGGTTTATAAGGGTTTTGCCTGTAATTTCAGATACATCGAACTCCATGGCACCCGTCAGCCCTCTCTCCTCGTCAACTGTGAATATCGCCTCTACTTGTGGATGTGCTATCTCTTTGCTGTCAAGAACTGCAAGGGTCATCGCCACTCCGATTCCATTATCAGCTCCCAGCGTTGTGCCTTTCGCCTTTACAAAATCTTCATCGATGTATATATTCAGAGGCTCTTTGTCAAAATCAAAATCCGTGTCATTGTTCTTTTCGCAGACCATATCCATATGGCTTTGAAGAATGACCCCCGGCACATCTTCTTTGCCTGGAGATGCCGGTTTTCTTATCAATATATTGTTGTTTTTATACTTTATACAAAACAAAGCCCTGTCTTTAGCAAAAGATTCTAAATACTCGCTTATCTTATCTTCATTTCCGCTTCCTCTTGGAATCTGGGATATATCGTAAAAAAACTCTATAACTTTTTCAGGTTTTAATTGTGCAAATTCTTCTCTCATAGCAATTCCTCCCATCGCTTTATATCTATATTATATAGTTTATTCAATGCATATTGAAGAAGAAATGAAAAATAAAATAAGAGCCGATTCAAAAACGAACCGGCTCTTGATATCTGTTATTCGTATAGGGTGTAGAAGATAGTAGTGGCATTATTAAAGCTCGTCAACGTTACCTCTTTATTCATCAATTGTATTGATGTCGTAATTTCATATTCATCTAACTCTGCTTGTCCGGTTTTTTCAAAAGTTCTTAATGTAAATTCGACAGTTTTATCTGAATCTGAATCATTGTTAAATTGCAGACTAGATAAATTTGTTCCCGTCGAGCTTGTATCGCTAATTATATTATTATTATAATCATCTAAAGAATCATACTTGGCAACAATTAATTCATCACCTACGAATGAGATTTTATAAAATGCAGGATCATCCGAAAAAATGCTAGGGTCGTTACTTAAATTTTTTGCAAATTTAAGCTCTTCTGTGATTTTATTTGATACAAATCTAGCATTTTGTTGCATCGTTGTTTTATCTACCCCTGATCCAAATGTACGCCAACCAGTTCTAAAGATACCAAATAAAACTGTTAAAGCTATAGTTATAAGCGCCAAAACAACGATCAACTCAACTAGGGTTATACCTTTTTGATTATCATATTTTTTCATATTTTCCCTCCCTAGTTAGGCACAAAAGCTTTAAGTAATTCTTCTGTTGTCCCATCTTCAAATTGCTTACTCAACACATAAAGCGTTCCGTCTACATTACCTACACTGGACATATTTAAAGCGTATGGACTAGTCTCATTATAGACTATAGTTCCTTCATCACCAGAATATACTACCTGACCATCAACATAGGCACTGGCTTTCTTAGAAGTCACCTGTTCCATAATATCTTGCGCTTGATATAAAAGTTTTGTATCGTTTCCTTCACTTGCTATTGTAGTAATGCTTGATGATAACATATATAATCCTGCAATTAACAGGATAGCTATTATCATAATAGAAACTATCATCTCTACTATTGTAAATCCCCGCTCTGATTTATTTTTTATATTTCGCATCTTCATTTTCATGTCCCAGCCCCCAATAATAGAATCTTATTTCTGCCAATGCGACAACTCGTATACATTGACAGCTTCGACATCCACTCCTGGCAAATATATTCCTGTTTCAAATGGTTTGTAAGAAATTATTATATTCCCTGACCCATCTACTTCTCCAAAAATCATGCTCCCTTCAAATTCAGAACCTCCATTACCAGGTGCCAATATTGCATATGGCGCATATATAAAATTGTGGTCATAATCAGATGCTTTACCATTAATAGTTATATATTTATCTTGTTTTTTTGTTGCATATTGCCCATAAGGGGTAACTAATGCTCCAATAAAATTTGATTTACTTGCAATGTTATCCGGACTTACATCGTGGTTCAAGAATTGAAAATATGCACAGAGATTACCGTTTTTATCAATATTAACATCACCACTAGTTCCATCATAATAAATTTCGAGATTAAGATGGTTCCAAGGCTCGTCCATATTTACATCTCCATTAACTGCGACTGATTCTCTAACATATATTTGCAAGACCCCTTCTCCCAAGACGTCAAACTTTGTTCCAGATTCTGAGATAAAATCATTTAACACTAACTCAATTTCGTTTCCATCAGGAATCGTTATGGACGCATCTCCTTCTACCGTCAGAACTCCATCAACTAAAGTAATTGGTTCTCCATCAAAGACTGCTGGGAGAGAGTCTGAATCTACATTAATATCTGATGTAAATACTCCTTCATTATTTAATTCGGCCATCGATAGTATCGGACTTAAGGAAACACCCATATCGTAAAAAAGATGATCTTTTGTGTCATCCACTTTGATAAGGTTTCCATTGTTGTCATAATAAAGAATATCTTTAATCGTAATGCTTCCATCTTCTTCATTTGTTCCAATGTCTCCAATAATCTTTATGGCATTGCTATTTAGGTTAATATCGCCATAAGCGAATAGTGCTGTGCTAGGATAAAAGGTGCTTTTTTCTCCTAATTGAGCATTATAAATGATTTTTACGTCTTCTTCTACTCCCTGGTATTTGCCTGTTGAAGTTATCGTAAATTCATAATCCGTGCCACCTAGAGATTTTCTGTCAATATAAATTTCATAATCTTCAACTCCACTGCCATCAACAGATCCCGTGTAACTATTTCCTTGATTCCCATTCAACACAAAATCTCCTACTTCAATTTGTTTTACAATTGCTTCTCCAGCCGAGCGTGCATACATGTATGCTTGAGTATTTCTTTCAAAAAACTTACCACTTTTTACGTCTAGTACTCCCATTGATAACAGCACTACCCCTGTCATTATTACAATCGCTCCGATTATAATAACCGTAGGAAGTACCATTCCTTTGTTATTCCATATTTTTTTCATAATGCATCCCCCGCTATCCAAATTTAATTGGATTTTAATTATTTAATTAAATTTTATCACATAACCGAATTTTGTAAACTACCAGTGTCTCTTATATATTTACCCCCTGTCTTCAGGGGTAAACTCAGGGGGTGATACAAAGTTAGATTAAAGATAAGCGTTTATAAAACTGAAAACAAAAAATAAAAAAACAGAGGCTTGTGTGAGCTTTGTTAATAGATGCTCGACAAGCCTCTGCTTTTTAAAGTATTACATTCTCTCCGGAGCTTTTATGCCCAGAATGACCAATACATTTTTAAGCACGATTCTAACCGATTTGACCAATTCGACCCTGGCCTTCATTAGTTTTTTATCATCTGTCCTTACTCTGCATGCGTTGTAGAATGTATGGAAGTTTGATGCTACATCCATAGCATACCTCGTTATCCTGCTTGGATCCATTTTTTCAACTGCTGTTATTATCTCATAGGGAAGTTCTGCAAGTATCCGTATAAGCTCCTTTTCCTCGTCTGTATCAAGCAAGGTATAGTCCACATCCACATTTGACAGATCCTCTTCCAACTGCCTTAGTATGCTGCTGATCCTTGCGTGAGCGTACTGGACATAAAATACCGGGTTATCGTTTGACTCTTCCACGGCAAGGTCTAAGTCAAAGTCAAAATGACTTTCCGGCGACCTTAAATTAAAGAAGAATCTCGCTGCGTCCTTTCCTACTTCTTCTATGAGGTCGGATAGAGTGACCATATTGCCTTGACGCTTTGACATCCTGGCAGTTTCACCTTTTCTTACCAGCCTTACGAGCTGCATGATTATTACATCTAATTTATCTCCAGAAAGGCCTATGGCATCAAGGGCAGCTTTCATCCTGGCTACATGACCATGATGATCCGCTCCCCAAACATCTATGGACCAGTCAAACCCTCTCGTTCTCAGCTTGTTCACATGATATGCTATATCCGCCGCAAAATAAGTCGGCACATCGTTGTTTCTTACCAGCACGTCATCTTTTTCGCAACCGAAATCCGTAGCCTTAAACCATATCGCACCGTCTTTCTCGTAGGTATGGCCTCTGTCTGAAAGTTCTTTTACGATTTTTGCCACTTCATCGGTTTCGTAAAGGCTGCTCTCGTGAAACCAAACATCGTATTCGATGCCGTATCCACCCAGATCCTCTTTTATTTTCTCGATGTTTTTTTCCAGAGCATATGCTATAAAAATCTCACGTCTTTCCCTGCTGTCGTAATCTACATATTTATTCCCATGAATCTGAGTAAACTCGTTCATATGTATAGTGATGTCTTCGCCTTTGTATCCGTCTTCGGGAAATTCGACCTCGACGCCGTTTACTTGAAGGTACCTGGCTTCCAAGGACTGCCCGAATTTTTCGATTTGATTCCCTGCATCGTTTATGTAAAATTCTTTTACTACTTCGTATCCCGACCAGTAAAGAACTTTTGCCATTCCGTCGCCAATAGCTCCGCCCCTGGCATTGCCCATGTGCATGGGACCGGTTGGATTAGCACTTATGAATTCCACATTTACTTTCCTGCCCTTGCCGTAGTCCGTCTTTCCATAGTCATTTGACATTTCCTTAATGTCTTTTAGTATTGAATAGATCCAGCCCGACTTGAGGGTAAAGTTGATAAACCCGGGCCCTGCTATTTCCACCTTTTCCACTTCAGTCTTTGACTTGTCAAAATTACTTACTATCTCTTCAGCTATGAATCTAGGAGCTTTTTTTGTAAGCTTTGGCAGCTGCATTGCGATATTAGTTGAAAAATCTCCAAATTGCTTCTCTCTTGGAGTTTCAAGAAGTATCTCCGGAAGCTCTGACAATGTGAATTCTCCTTTGGTTATTGCTTTTTCGATGCTGTTTTTAACTTCCTCTACTATCTGTTCTTTAACTATGCTTAACGTATATGCCAAGCCGATTACCTCCTCAATGTTTTACGTGTATGTTAAGCTCATTGTCTGATGACATCAAGCCCTGAATTTCAACATTGTAGTTTACGTGGATATCTGTAGGCATATCTTCGCTGTCATAATCCACATCCAACTTCTGTGTGTATATGCTCATAGTCATATCTCCGTAAGGTGTCGCGTATGTGTTGAAGTTCTTTCTGCCCCTTTGAAAAATCATATGAGAATTTGTCGATCCTAATCTTATTATCGACATCTTGTCCTTGTCTATCTGCAGCGTGGTCGTAGTCCCTTTCAGGCCAGATACTTCTGTTTCATCATATATTATATAGTCACTTGCGGACTTTTTGTACATTTCTCCCTCGGTGACAAGCTCAATTACGTCTTCTTTGCCCTCTGAGTGCTTCGTGCGACCGGTAATTGAGATCCAAATCTTCTTTTTTTCCATCAAAATACCCTTTCTTTTTTAGATTGATGTTCATTTTATCATTTTTAGCATGCCCGCACAAGCACAAAAGCGGCAGGACGCAGATACCCTACAGCTTCTAAGTGTTTTGCTTTTTCAACACATGATCCGGCATGGAAAAAACCTTTATTTACATGTCCTAATCTGAGCTTAGCCGGCCTACTTATTTTTCTCTAGAGCCAGGTCTATAAGTTTGACGATCAGATCGTGGTAGCTGATTCCGGTATTTTCCCACAGCTTAGGGTACATGCTTATGTTTGTGAAACCCGGCATAGTGTTGATTTCATTGATAAAGATTTCATCCGAATCCTTTTCTACAAAAAAATCGACCCTGGATAATCCACTTCCATCGATTGCCATATACGCTTCAATTGCATAATTTCTGATTTTTTCAGATATCTCTTTCGGCAAATCGGCAGGTATTATCAAAACAGACTTCCCATCGTCAAAGTACTTCGATTGGTAGTCATAAAACTCCTTTGACGGAACTATTTCTCCCAAAACAGATGCCTCGGGCTCGTCATTTCCCAATACTGCACACTCTATTTCCCTGCAATTTATATTTGCTTCTATTATTATTTTCTTGTCAAATTCAAATGCGTCTTTAATCCCATCTACTAGCTCTTTTTTATCGTGGGCTTTTGAAATCCCAACGCTGGAGCCCATATTGGCCGGTTTTACAAAACAAGGATAGCCGATCTTGCTTTGCACTTCATCGATTATTCCATTTGGATCTTTAACCCAAAAGCTTTGCTTTACAGACATAAACTCACCTTGGGGAAGTCCGGCGTCCTTAAAGATCTTTTTGCAGACAACCTTGTCCATTCCTACAGACGAAGCCAGAACCCCACAGCCTACATAGGGTTTTCCCATGAGCTCCAAAAGCCCTTGTACTGTACCGTCTTCACCGTTTGGTCCGTGCAGAACCGGAAAAAACACATCAATATCATTAATGATGTCATCATGAAACATCGAGAAATCCTTAATCAGGTTTTCGTCATCTGAGACCCATGTGCCGTCCTTGATTTTTTCCTTGCTTCCATTATAAATATACCAGTTTCCGCTCTTGTCTATTCCTATTGTGGTCAAGGCGTATTTTTCCTTGTCCATTGCCTCTATAACATTTGAAGCCGACATCAATGATACATCGTGCTCTTTGGATTTTCCTCCGAAAATTATACCTACTTTTACTTTAGACACAGTTCTTCCTCCATTTTAGACCAATTGTTTGCTAACTATTATAACACAGAGAGTGTTTTCATTGCATCATTATAACCTATTTCGATATTTGCTAAAATTCTGTCATTCGAAAAATCCATAGTCTTTCCTAAATCTCTTGACGGAGTAAGCCTGACTAGGTTTAAGCTTGACTCATCTACAGGAAATTGATCTTCCCTGTCATTTAGCTTTACTGCCAATATATCTTTATATCCTTTCTCAACCAGCATTCTCGTTGGCAGATTATTATAGAAGCCGCCATCTAAAAACCTTCTGCCGCAAATCTTCTCATCCTTGAAAAAAGGCAAAAAACTAGTCGCCAGCAAAAAGTCCTTAATATATCCTCTTGGTATATCCTCCTTGAAAAGCTCAAGTCCTTCATTTGTTTCTAAATCTATCGTCACCAAGCCAAAATCCTTAGTGCTCTTTCGTATTGCCTCTTCGTCCACATACTCGTTTAAGATTTTTTTAAATGGACTTATGTCAAATCCCTCTATGCCGAATTTCTCCTTCATCTCTTGTCTGTATTTAAGGACATCTTCTGAAATAAATTCGTGATTCATCACTTCGGTTATCACTCTTTCAGGTTCGGCTATAATTTTAGATGGATCCATGCCTTGCCAAAGCTCTAATGCTTTCTTAAGATTTCCTTGAACCATCATGGCTCCGTTTAAAGCACCTACCGATGCCCCTACAACTGCCTGATATGATATCTTAAGCTCTTCGATAGCCTTCCATGCTCCTATTTGATATGCTCCTTTTGCTCCTCCGCCTTCCAGCACTATGCCGAGCATTTTCAAAACCCTCCTTACATCCTATAAAATTGGTGAGAACAGCCTCGATATGGACTCTTTTATCTTTATTGTTATGGGCCTTTTATCGTATTTGCTTTCATTTAGCCTTACGGACCTTTTCATGTCTTCTATGAATACCTCTTTCATCTGATATGAGAAATCATAATCGTAAATAAAGGCGTTGACTTCAAAATTCAAGGAAAAGCTCCTTATATCAAAATTGCACGTTCCCACAGATGCGATTTGATCGTCAACGACTACTGTTTTCGCATGCAAAAATCCATTGCTGTATATGTATATTTTAGCTCCATACTTTAAAAGCTCGCCTACATAGGAAAATGTAGCCCAGTAAACAAATATATGATCCGGCTTGTCCGGTATCATGATTCTGACATCCACACCAGATTTTGCAGCGATTTTGACTGCTTCCAATATGCTCTGGTCAGGGACGAAATATGGAGTCTGAATATATATATAAGACTTTGCCGAATTTATCATTTTTAAATAGCCTTGTTTTATCTGTTCATTGGCATCGTCAGGTCCGGATGATACAATCTGAACCCCCACCTTTCCGGTATGAGGAATCTCCGGTAAATATTCGTAAGTGATGGTCACCTCGTCGTCGCTGGACGCTCTCCAATCCATGATGAACCTAAGCTGCAGTTCATAAACAGCCGCTCCCTCGATTCTTAGGTGAGAATCCCTCCAATAACCTTTTTTCTTGTCAAGGCCGATATATTCATCCCCAACGTTAAACCCTCCTATGTATCCAACGTTTCCATCGATGACAACTATCTTCCTATGATTTCTGTAGTTTGCCTTTAAGTTTATCAATTTTATTTTCGAAGGAAAGAATCTGGCTACTTTTACCCCTGATGCCAGAAGATCTGCCTGATCTTCCTTGCTGAGAAAAAAACCGCCCATGTCGTCAAATAACAGCTTTACCTCTACCCCTTCTTCCGCCTTGCTTTTAAGCACTTCAATTATCTCCGTGGCAAGCATCCCGCTTTTGAATATAAAGTACTGAAAGTGAATATGGTGCCTGGCCTGTTTCATGTCGTCTATAAGCTTTTTAAATTTTATTTTGCCGTCAGTCAGAAGCGTCAAGCTATTATTGTTGGTATACAATGAGTTGCTCAAATTTTGATGAAAATAGATGATGTCTTTATATGTCTCTCTTGATTTTTCTTCAAAGTGTATCTTGTTTTCCGCCAAATCTTTTTTTTGCTGCTGTATCAAGCTATTGGTCAGGGCCTTTTCCTCAGTGTTCAGCTTGAATATCTTCCTTCTTGCCATGTTCTGTGAAAAAAACAGGTACAAAACAAATCCTGCAGCCGGAATCATCCATAAAAGCAAAAGCCATGCGTATGTGCTTTGAGGGTTTTTTCGCTCTAGAAATATTATAGTGAAAGTAAGTATTATATTAATTATCAGAACTATCGAAAGACTGTAACTCGTAGCCATCAGCATGGAATCTATCCTCCAGTTTTCATATTAGTTGTGGTTTATATATTGCAAAGCAGCGCTGATCATAACTTAAATGCTTTCCGAAAATATTATACCACAAAAAAGAAATCCGGCACTTTTTATGTGCCGGGGATTCATTATAAGAGGCATTTGCAATTAATCAATAAATATTGACTTTCGAATACTCTTGGTCATCTTTTACTATCTTTACTTCTTTTCCGCTTTTCAATTGTTGAGCATCGTATGTAGCATCTATGACGTACCATTTTCCGTCCAAGAGCACTTCATTCCATGCGTGGTATACATCCGGTTGAAAATCCCCGTAACCTTTGACAAGCTTTGCAGGTATTCCGATACTTCTTAGCATCGACGCCATTAATGCAGAATAATCATAGCATATGCCGGCTTTTTCATCCAAGGTAACGCTGTTGTCAGGTATATAAGAATAGTCCAGCCCATCAATCTTGTCATAGTCATAATCGATGTTTCTTGCCACATATTCGTAAATAGCCTTAAATTTTTGTGAATCTGTTTGAAGTCCCACGGTCAACTCTTCTGCAAGTTTCGAGCTTGCATCCTCTATGCTCCAGTTGACAGTCTGGATTGAGTTTAGGAAAACCAAGTTTTCGTCTGATATATCAACTTGCGCTTCATGGGTTCCAAGAACTTTGTACCTGTTATCCGTAGTATTTTCCAGTACGGATATCTTGTATTCCCCATTTCCGAATTGAAGTGGAAATAGTTCGTAATTGCCTAAATCAACGTAATTATAGTGTACCTTCTCGCCGTTTTTCTCAATGACGATTTTTATCTTCTTATTGGATCCGTAATTAAATTTAATCCCTATGGCTCCTTGATCCAATAAACTCTCATTTACTTCGATGCTTCCTGATGCAGTTTCAAAATTTGTTACTTTTACATCCTGCAAAGTAGTATTGACTTCATTGTAAGAAATATCTGTCGAAGAACTAAGCGGTATAAGCTCGTCATTTATCAAATTGTCCTGATCTTTTGAAAAGACGTTTCCCATCACTGCTCCTGCAGATACTAATGCAAATATCAAAACAGCTATTATGCTGATCTTTTTCATAAATAAAACTCTCCTTTCGGCAACCGGCTACCTTCCTTGAAAACAAGGTTAAGGCCCTTGGCTTTGCGTCCCAGTCTTTCGACTGGTTTGCCCTTATCGATGAAAAGTCCATCGGTTTTATTACAATAAAAAAACTTCTCTTTCGGTAACCGGCTGTCATCCTTGTAAAAAGGGAAGACCCTTGGCTTTGCGTCCCAGTCTTTCGACTGGTTTGCCTTTATCGCTGAAAAGCATACACTTTTAGCAATTTATATTAACTTACAAGTTAATTCTACCATAAAGAAAAAAATAAAACAAGCAAACTTAACCTGTCGTGTTGTTATTTTTACAGGCTGCTGTCTTTATTTTGTTTAGATTTATCCCCAAAGGATAAAAATAAGGTAACTTTAAATTCAAGGGGGAAATAAAATGAACTTAGTAATAATCGGAAACGGAGTTGCGGGTCTTTCCGCTGCCGAAGAAATACGAAAACAGGATTCTTCTGCTTCCATAACCATGATAACAGATGAACCGTATTACACCTACTACAGGACGAGGCTTTCCCACTACCTGTCAAAGGACTTTACAGTTGATGAGATTTATATACATCCTCAAAGTTGGTATCAGGAAAACAACATAACTGTCATGTTCGATGCCATAGCAGAAAAAATAAATCCCCATGAGCACACGATCATCCTGGCAGGAGGCAAGTCTATGTCTTACGACAAGCTTCTTTTGGCAAATGGCTCATCGAGCTTTATCCCTCCAGTTGAAGGTTCTGATAAAGAAGGAGTCTTTTCTCTTAGGAACATGGAAGACGTAGCCAACATTCAAAAGTTCTCTAAATCTGCAAAAAAAGCTATCGTTGTAGGCGGAGGGCTTTTAGGACTTGAAGCCGCCAATGCCCTAAAAGAACTAAAGCTTGATGTGACAGTTGTAGAATTTGCTCCTAGGCTTCTGCCAAGGCAAATGGATGAAGAAGCTTCTCAAGTGGTCAAAAAAATAGTAGAAGATCAAGGGATATCCTTGTACTTAAATGCTCAGGTGGAACAAATAACCGGAGATCCGGTGGATAAATGCGTGCTCAAAAGCGGGGAAACTCTCGAAACGGACCTCGTACTATTTTCTGCAGGCGTTCGCTCCAATATAAAACTAGCTAAAGATGCAGGTATAGAGACAGATAGAGCTGTAATCGTAAATGAAAATATGAAGACCAGCATCGAAGACATATATGCTGCCGGCGACGTTGCCGAATTCAATCAAATGTCCTTTAACATCTGGCCCATAGCAGTAGAACAAGGAAAAATAGCCGGACTGAATATGCTGGGATTAAATAAGGACTACGAAGCAATAGCGCCTTCAAACATGCTGAATATTTTAGGGGTCAAAGCTTTTTCAATCGGAGATATAGAAGGAAAGACAGATGGAATGGAATGCCTTTGCGATAAAAACGAAACCAAATTTAAAAAAATATTTTTCAAGGAAGGATTCCTTGCAGGAGCCATCCTTATTAACGACATAGCCTTGGCCGGCAAAATCAAGAAAAAGATGGGAGAAGATTATTCCCACCTTTTAAAAGAAGACCTTTCAGACAAAGAAAAAATCGAAAAATTATAACTTGATAAGCTTGGCGTTTACGGCAACAATTACTGTGCTTAATGACATCAGCACTGCCCCTAACGCAGGAGATATGACTATGCCTGCAGAGTACAGAGCACCTGCGGCCAAAGGAATTGCAATTATATTGTATCCTGAGGCCCAAAGCAGGTTTTGGATCATTTTTTTATATGTCAGCTTCCCTAAATCTATAAGGGTCGTCACATCCATCGGGTTGCTGTTTACCAAGATGATATCAGCGGTTTCAGCCGCGACATCAGTTCCGGATCCGATAGCTATCCCTATATCGGCCTGAGCAAGGGCCGGAGCATCGTTTATGCCGTCTCCTGCCATAGCAACGTATTTGCCGTGGCTTTGAAGCTCCTTGATTTTTTCCAGCTTCTCTTCAGGCAAGACCTCTGCAAAGTATCCATCCAGATTTAATTTTCCGGATACTTGGGCAGCGGTTTTTTCATTATCACCGGTAAGCATCCAGCATTCTATATTTTGATTCTTCAGTTTTTCAACAGCCTCCAGTGATTCCGGACGGATCTTATCCGAAAGCGCCAAGACTGCTATGAGCCTTTTTTCTCTCAACAAAAACACATTTGTCGAAATATCAAAATCAGGTAGATTATCAGGTATATCTATATCGTTTTCCGCAAGATATCCCGGACTTGCCACCACATAACTTTTTCCTTGTATTTGTCCTTCTATGCCTTTTCCCTTTATAGCTTTAAATCCGCTTACCTTAAGCAACTCCGCGCCCACTGATTTAGCCTCTGCAACTATGCCGTCGGCGATTGGATGCTCAGAGTTTTTCTCCAAGGATGCTGCTATTTGAATCACCTCGTTTTTATCCATGTCACCGGATAATATCTCCACATGATTCACTCCAAATTCTCCTTTAGTCAAAGTTCCGGTTTTATCAAATACCACTGTGTCGATTTTCCTCGAATTTTCAAATGCAGTCCTGTTTTTAATCAGCAATCCGTTTTCTGCAGATATTGCCGTCGTATTAGCCGCAACCAATGGTATGGCAAGCCCCAGTGCATGAGGACATGTTATCACCATTACCGTTGCCATCCTGGCTATGGCAAATGTAAAATCTTCGCCTGCCAATAGCCAAGCTATCAAGGTAATCCCTCCGGAAGATAAAGCTATTATAGTAAGCCACAGTGCCGCCTTATCAGCTAAATTCTGAGTTTTGGACTTGGATTCTTGAGCCTGCGTGACCATGCGCACCACCTTGGACAGGTAAGAGTCCTCTCCTACATTTTTTACGGACATCTCCAAAGACCCTTCTCCGTTAACCGATCCTCCAATCAAGCTGTCGCCTTCTTTTTTTTCAACCGGTTTTGATTCGCCGGTCAACATGGATTCGTTGACATAGCTAGAACCCTTGATTATCGCTCCATCTGCCGGAATTTTTTCACCGGGCTTTACCAGTATCACATCGTCAACATCCAGGTCCCTTGCATCTACATCCTTTATTTTTCCCTCTGTCAACAAATGGGCCGTATCAGGCATCAGCTTTGCCAGTTCATCCATTGCCCTAGAAGCTCCTTGTACCGATCTCATCTCTATCCAGTGCCCCAGCAGCATTATATCTATCAACGTAGCAAGTTCCCAGAAAAAATCGCTCCCTTCGATTAAGAACACAGTGGCCGTACTGTAGAAATACGCTACCGAAATAGCCATTGCGATAAGGGTCATCATTCCCGGGCTCTTTTCCTTGGCTTCATCTGCAAAGCCTTTCAAAAACGGCCAGCCCCCATACCCGTAAATAAAGCTTGAGAGTATAAACAATATGTATTCGCTTCCGGTAAACTCTAATTCCCAACCTATCCAGCCTTGAATCATCGGTGATAATAAAAGAATAGGAATCGTGACGATCAAGGATATGTAAAACCTTCTTTTAAAATCTTCAATCATCATTTCATGGTGATTTTCATGTTCGTGTTCCATTGCCTTGTGATCTGAATTGTCGTGCTTATGATCCATGTGATTCTTATGTTCATCCAAGATAATCCCCTCCTGTATTATTTGATACCAAAAAATACAGACTCCTAAACAAAAGCGATGTCGGATATCTTCCGGCATCGCCTTTGTCTGTGTTTATCTATTATACAAAAAGTAACTAAATGCTTCTTTTTCTGATCCGTCATGTTCTCCGGGATTTAAAAAATTTCTGATATGCAGCACCTGGTTGTCGTAATAAGGGGCTTGATTGTCGCAGATATATGCATACTCGTAATTACCCTCTTCAACCCAACCCATGAACGTATACGCATGGGTCGGCCTGCCGTCTTTATTTCCTGCGGCATCAGTAGTAAAGCATATATCTCCCTTTCTAAGCTTGGTATAATCCCTCTCCTTTTTCCATCCGTTTTCATAAAGGTAGGGCAGCAAATAATCGATGCTTCTCATGGATGACCTCACAGGAACCCCTACCCTTCTTAGTCCTTCCGATGTAAAGTAAACACAGGCATTTGATAAGTTGCCTCCGTTAAGCCTGATGGTCGAATTGTTGACGCTCGTCCTGTTGGACGCAGATGAGAGATAGCTTGCAAGATCATCCCCTACTCTGCCATAGCCTTTTTATAGCTGTAAAAGAGCTGTATATGTCTTTGTCTCCCACCTTTCTGTAAGCTCTTACCCTGTAGTAATTCCCTTTATTCCATGTTCCCTCCGGGTCTACGTAACTTGTAGATGAAGTCTTTGTCATCAGACTGAAGCTGCCCGAAGGGCTGCCGGACCTATATACTTCGTACCCCGTGGCGCCTACGGATTTATTCCAGCTTATCTTCATCTTCGCAGGTTCGTGCCTGCCTGCGACAAATCCCCCTGGCACCAATAGCTCTGCCTTTGCAGAAGCTGCCTTAGAATAATCGCTTTGAGCCTCTAAGTCACCCTGACTTGCCAATGCCCTTACCTTGTAATAATATACCTTTTGATACGCAAGGCCCTTGTCTATATAGGCTGCTGATTTTGTCTCGCCTATTTTTTTAAATTCTCCGCTGCTCTTATCGCTTCTGAGCACCTCATAGCTTTGTGCTCCAGATGACTTGTTCCAAGAAAGGCTTATTTGATCGTACCCGTAGGTCTTTGCCCTTAAATTTCCCGGAGTCTTTGGAAGCTCGAACCACTTTGCGTAAAGCTCTAAATCTTTTGTTACTTTGCCGGCTTCAAAATTCCACTGGGTTTTTAAATCTCTATCCTCATACCAATCCAAAAACACGTAGCCTTTCTTTTTAATTTCTTCAGGTTCCGGTATCAAGCTGCCGTATTCCACCTCTATTGCATCGAGCTTTTCTCCGCCATTTGAATGAAAAACTATATCGTATTTATTGATTACCCAGTTAGGATAAAGAACTAAATTCTCCCTTGGCATCAACACTGATTCACCTTCTTGATATATCTTTCCTTCACCATTTGGATCTGTTGTCCATCCTGTAAATGTATGCCCTGTTTTTTCTAGATTTCCAATATTTTCTAAAGTCTTTACCTCTTCATTTTCTTGGTATCTTTCCATATCTTGCGGCATTTCTCCGGATTCGCTTCCGTGATCATTATAACGCACCCTAAAAAAAGGACTAGCTTCGTATCCGAATTCTTCTTGTGAGTACCCTTGTTTCCCATGCTCGTATAAAATCGACAATTCTTCATTGCTACCGGAAAACACTTTGCTGCCCATTGCAGGCGCTTCTCCCAAAAATTCCACTTTCACTAAGGATGGACAATCCGAGAATGCAAGGCTTCCGATTGATTCGATGTTTTTGCCGATTATTATTTTTTCGAGATTCTCATTGTCAGAAAAAGCTCCCCTGGCGATTTCAATTACGCCCATCTCGCCATCTTCCGTATTGATAGCCTCCGGAATCTCCAAAACCCTTTGATCTCCAACGTAGCCTTTGATGCTCGCTTTTTCGGCCCATACAGTGTACTCGTATCCATCAGTAGTAGTCTTAATTAAAAAATTCTGGGAAGCAAGTACTACTGCTGCAAGAATAAACCCTACAAGGATTACTCCCCCTAAAATTATAGTCATCTTTTTTTTCATGTCATCATCCCCTCCGAATCAATTCTTTGGCTCTCTATAATAATATTACCGTAAAATCGACAAAAAAGTTTTCAAATACGAATATTTTTTTTAAAAGTTTTTTATCTACAATTCAATTTTCCTTTATGGTATATTATAAAGAACGGCAAATCTCCATCAATTGGAAAGGACTGTTTTTATGAGAACGATAATATGGTTTATTTACTTTGGGCTTAGCATTTTGATGACTATACCCGATTTGATCAAAGCAAACAAACTCAAAAACAAAAGTCAAGACTTAAAAGCATATGCTCTTGCAAATAAAAGAGCAAAAAAATGGGCACTAAGCCTGGTTAAGCTAACAGGAAGCAGGGTCACTGTCACCGGTGAAGAAAATATCCCTGACCACGGTCCTTTGCTATTTGTAGCCAACCATCAGTCTAATTTCGACATTCCTCTCATGATAGGATATGTAAACGCTCAAAAGGGCTTTATTTCAAAAATCGAGATGACAAGGATGCTTATCGTCAGCTCCTGGATGAAACATTTAAAATGCGTATTTATGGATAGAAAGAACATGCGCCAGTCCCTTAACGCAATAAGAGAAGGCATAGAAATCCTGAAACAGGGATACAATCTAGTGTTATTCCCCGAAGGAACCCGAAGCAAAACAGGAGAAGTAATGGAGTTTAAGGCCGGAGGCTTTAAGCTCGCTTCAAAGAGCAACGCCGCCATAGTTCCTGTCGTGATAAACGGTTCCATAAACATGATGAAAAAGGGAAGCATCAGGATACAGCCTGCCGATGTGCAAATCACTATTTTGCCTCCATTGCCCATAACCGATGAAAACAAAAGAGATACCGGGGCATTGTCCCAACATGTCAGAGCGACCATAATAGATGAACTCGAAAGGTCGGTGTAAGAAGTGTCTCAAAACGACAGTTCCAAGAAAGTGGTCAAGGATACCATAGCTCTAAAGTCAGGCTTTCCCCTTCCAAAAGGGGAATTGGTGCTGGATGACGCTGTCATAATGAACGATACTGACGTAGAATCAGTGGATTTTGATGCAAAATATGCCTATGCCTGCCATTTGGGCGTAGATATCATTGTACTTCATCCTGATTACGACTTTAGCCAGGGGCTTCCAAAAATCGTATTTGATAAAGATGAGATATCAAAATGGTCCTCCATGACTGAATTTTTCAATTTTCTAATTCTGGACGGCTCCTTCGAGCTTGGCATAAGATACTATGGTTTTGAAAAGTTTCTTTCTATGATCCTTAAAAAAAGCGATGAAATAAAGGATTTTATCAAGTGGGTCACAAAGATCAACTTCGAGGCTGCAAGCATGGCATCCGATTTGGGAATTGACGGAATTATGATTGCAGATGACATAGCCTATCAGGGGGGCCTCATCATAAGGCCATCCCTCTTTAAGGATCTTTTTTTATCTTCTTTGGAAAGGCAAGTTGAGCATGGGGACAAAAAAAATCTTACAGCCTTTTTTCACTCCGACGGCAACTACCTTTCAATCCTTGACGATATTGTAAATGCAGGCTTTAAGGGCATTCACTGCATAGACCGAACATGCAACATGGAACTTAGCTCTTTGAAGGATTATTCAGATAAACTGTGTCTATGGGGGCATCTGGATGTAACACATATTGAAGAGTCAAAAACTGAATCCGGCATGAAAAACATAGCTGAAGATATACGCAGCGCCACGGATTTCAAAGGTTTTATATTAGGAACCAACAGCGGGATATTTCCGGGGATGGATGTCTGTCAATTAAAAAAAATATACAATCATATTACAAAAGAGTCGGATATTTAATTCCGACTCTTTTTGTGTGTACTTAATGCTGTTTAACATCTAACTGTTGCAATAATCATTTAAGACCTTTTGTATCTTTTCGTAGCAATGTGCGTCCTGATAAAGTATTTCATAAAGAGCTGTCAGCAAAGGCAGCTTACCTGCATCTATCTTGCCCTGTTCATCGAGTTTTTTTACAAGATTATAGCCAAACTTAATTGCCGGATACCCTTCCACGGTTATGTCTTCATCCTGCATCCTTTGGATTGCAGCACTAGCCTTTGTTCCTTCTCCAACGACTTCACCCAGTATCCTGTTTCGGCCTGCTTCTCCGGTAACCTCCAAATCCCCTGATCCGGGAAGCCCGTATACTGACCGTGGACTTCCACCCATGGCAGTAACAAACAGATCCATCTCTTCAGTGGCTATCGTAAACAATGCAGATTTTGTATTATTGTGTGTAAGTCCCTTTATTCCCTTATACCCTTCAGCCATTCCAAGGCTTACCGCGTAGGCATTTTTCATTGCTGCGCATATTTCGGTTCCTATTATGTCACTGTCTGTTTTAACGTTGTAAACATCGGTAGCAATAAGTTCCTTGAATTTGTCTGCTGCCGTTGCATCTTCGCTTGCATAGACCACGCATGTCGGAGATCTGTACAGTACCTCATTTGCTTTGCATGGGCCACCTACAGCCACTATTGGAATTGACTTTAGATCTTTCGGCAGCTTCTCCTTTAAAATCTCAGGCAGAATGACTATATTTCCTTCTTTATCAAAATCAAATCCTTTTGATACAGTTGCAACTACCGAATCTTTAGTCAGATACGACACAACTCTTTCAAAAATCTTTCCTAAAGCATCTGAGGTTATAGCCATGATCACATACTTGCTTTCCTCCATTGCTTGTTCCAATTCATCCACCTTAAAAAGCTTAGCCTCTTTTAAAAGCGGATATTTGTGCTTAGGATGGTCATTTCCTTTTCTAAGTTCGTCTATTATGTGTCCGTCAAGCTCTGTTCCCCACAGCCTTACTTCATGTCCATTTTCAATTAAAGGGGTAGTAAGGGCACTGCCCATTGCTCCTGCCCCTATTATCGTTATCTTCTCCATATCGATCACCTTTGTGATCTATAGCTTTCATCAATTTCAATCATCTTTTCGACTTTTGGCAAAGAGTTCCCTCCGTCAAAAGTTGATTCCAGCCATGCATTCAATACCGTCTTTGCATTTTCTGCACCGATGACTCTTTCACCCATGGTTATTATCTGGCAGTTGTTGCTTTTGATCGATCTTTCGGCAGAATATACATCGTGAGCCACCGTAGCTCTGATTCCCGGCACTTTATTGGCGGTAATCGCCATTCCTATTCCTGTGCCGCATAAGATTATGCCTCTTTCATATTCTCCTGCAGCTACAGCTTTTGCAATCTTTTCAGCTATCAAAGGATATAATACGCTTTCATCCTCTTTTACCCCGAAGTCAGTTAATTCGTGACCTTTTTCTTCAGCAAAAGCCTTTAAGGTATCTCTCAATCTAACACCGGCTTCATCGCAACCAATAGCAATTTTCATTATATTTCCTCCCCGTATTTGTTTTGTGCCTTTAAGGCACATCTGCCAATGACTTGAAATTTGTGAAACAAAAAAACCGTAAAAAAACCTGATATCAGATTGTTTTACGGCCTTCACTTTTTTCACATTGGCTTAAAATATTTTATTAACGACAGTATATCACGAATGCCTCAGTTCTGCAAGACCACAGCTTTATTTGTTTTGCATGGTCTCCCAGTCCTTCATAAACTTTGCCAGTCCCGCATCCGTCAATGGGTGGTTCAAAAGCCCAATGAGCGTACTGTATGGAACAGTTCCTATGTCCACGCCGGCTTTGGCGCAGTTGAGCACATCTATCTGATTTCTAAGGCTTGCTGCCACTATCTTGGTTTCTATTTTATTTACTTCAAAAATTTCTCTTATGTCTTTTATGAGAGTTCCAACTCCGTCTTGACTGATATCATTTAACCTTCCTACAAATGGAGCTACAAAATACGCTCCGGCTCTTGCTGCAATTAAAGCCTGGTTGGCTGAAAAAACTAAAGTCACGGCTACCTTGACGCCTTTGTCGCTTAATATCTTACATGCACTTATTCCTTCCCAGTTGCATGGAAGCTTGATTATCATCTTGTCGCTTAACTCGTTTAACTCAAGCCCTTCTTTAACCATCTCTTCAGCATCAAGTGCAGTCACTTCGGCAAACACAAATCCATTAACCAAATCATTGATAGTCTTGATTGCCTGCTTAAAATCCATGCCTTCCTTGGCTATCAGACTAGGGTTAGTGGTCACCCCTTCGATGATTCCCAGCTTGGCAGCCTTTTCGATATCTTTGATATTTGCGGTATCCAAGAAAAATCTCATTATTATCAACCTCCTGTAATCGATTATATCACCTTTTGAACATTTGTGCAATAATGAAATAATGACTCGTGCTGAATTTCTTGTTTTTAAAATCCTTGCCTGGGTAATAAGTTATATATGAAGGAATTTAAGGTCATTGCAAATTTATAAACAAAAATCGAAAGGATGATAACTGTGAGCATATACGATATTAAAGTCACAACGATAGACGGCGAGGAGACCACTATAGAAAAGTATAAAGGAAAAGTTCTTCTGGTAGTCAATACTGCCAGCAAGTGCGGGTTCACTCCTCAATACGAAGGTCTTGAAGCCTTGTATCAAAGCCTGGGAAATGAGGATTTTGAGATTCTTGGATTCCCAAGCAACCAGTTTAATGAAGAGCCAGGAAGCAATGAAGATATCAAGAGCTTCTGCCAGCTTAATTACGGGGTTACCTTTCCTCTTTTTGAAAAAGTAGATGTACGAGGCAAAAACGTCCACCCTCTATTTGCTCATCTAACTGAAAAAGCTCCTTTTAGGGGCTGGGATCTTTCCGATGAGGTACAAAAGAAGTTTCACGATATAAATGCAGAGCGCTACCCTGAATTTGTTGAAGGGGGAAGCATAAAATGGAATTTCACCAAGTTTCTCATCGATCGGAAAGGAAATGTCGTGCAACGCTTCGATTCTTGGGTGGAACCGGAAGACATTGCAGATTCTATACGAAAATTGATTTAAAAAATCGAGTAGGAAGATAATCATTAACTGATTATCTGTCCTCTCACACCACCGTACGTACGGTTCCGTATACGGCGGTTCAATCTTATACTAAATATGAACTAACTGATATTGGTCTAGTAGCGATACTAGACCAAATTTCTTTAGTCTTTCATTTGTAATCGCTCTATGCAAAATAAATGACCTTGCAACTCTAGCATATCCCTTTCGGGTATTTGCCCATTCCCATGCTTTTCCTTTGGGAATTCCAAGTTTCTGCAGGTTCTTATATTTAGTTTTGACCTTTTTCCATTGTTTCCATATACACATCCTTAGACGAAATCTTATGTGCTCATCTAATTCCATGCACATCTTTTTCATTTGACCGATTTTAAAATAATTTACCCAACCCACAATTAGCTGTTTTAGTTTTATTACTCTATATGAGGTACTCACTCCCCAGCTTCTCGATGTTAATTGTTTCAGTTTCTCTTTTAATTTCTTAACTGAAATCTGATGTGGCTTTGCTTTGAATTGATGGCTAAATGTATCATAGTAAAACCCAAACCCTAGATATTTAATTCCATTCGGTCTGTCTACTTTACTCTTTGTTACGTTTACTTTTAGTCCTAATTTTTCTTCAAGAAACTTCGTGACACTAGCCATAACTCTGTTTGCTGATTTCTCACTTTTGGTGAGTATAATGCAATCATCTGCATATCTTACAAAGTTAAGCCCTCTTACTTCCAGTTCCTTATCTAATTCATTTAGCATTACATTGCTAAGTAGTGGTGACAAGTTTCCACCTTGAGGTGTTCCAATGATTGTATCTTTATACTCATCATCTATCATCACTCCACTTACTAAGAACTTTCTGATAAGTGATATGACATCACCATCCTTTATCGTTCTTGATATGATGTTCATCAGCTTATCATGGTTTAGTGTATCAAAGAACTTTTCTAAGTCTATATCTACTACCCACGAATATCCATCATTCATCATATCTAAGCATTTCATAATAGCCATTTCTGCACATCTACTTGGTCTAAAACCATAACTATTGTCGTGAAATTGTTCTTCATAAATAGGCGTTAGTACTTGTGCTATTGCTTGTTGAATAAATCGGTCTGTTACTGTTGGAACTCCTAAGTTTCTAACTCCACCGTCTGGTTTTGGTATTTCTACACGTCTTACTGGTTGAGGTTTATACTTTCTCTTTCTTATTTGTTCCTTGATACGTTCGCCATTTGCTTTCAGATGTTCATTAAGTTCGTTGACTTTCATTCCGTCAATTCCCTCTGCACCTTTATTGCGTTTGACTTGCAAAAACGCTTCATTCAGATTTTCTGAA
This sequence comes from Eubacteriaceae bacterium, assembly GCA_003446375.1. Classification (GTDB taxonomy): domain Bacteria; phylum Bacillota; class Clostridia; order Eubacteriales; family Alkalibacteraceae; genus Alkalibacter. The sequence goes on from DMAW01000117.1 coordinate 36,699, forward strand.
CTCAGTATCTGCTTTAATAAACTATCAATTTTCACATTCGCTACCTCCATTCTTTTCGTGGTATCTTTGCCATCGCCATATGCTTTTGCATAGAGTGTAATTGCACCTGATGTTTGCATTGATACGCAATCACGATTTTAGTAACTGATAAGATTGTTCAGCCCTTCGCTCTTTCTAAGTTTCCCTAGACATCATCACTACTATGGCTTCTGCTGACTTCTCACATCTCACTCTTGTATCACTACAAGTATTTGGTATAAGGTGTGAGACCTCCCCAGTTAAGAACGAACTCTTTCCCTCCATCTATCTGCCACATTTACAATCCATAATTATTTCAGTAGTATAGGACTTCAGTTTGTTATGCAACCTTATCCATTATGAACTGCCTTATATGTGATTTCTGTCCGTCAGACCAGAGGTTTGCCTCCCACTTCCTTCAGATTCCATCTCACGATGGACACCCTTGTGCTTGACTATGTGTTTCCTACTACAAAGGCACACTCGAGACTTTCACTCGTAAGAGTTCGCCCATGCTGGGCGAACATAAAAGAGGTATCTGATTAATTTCAGACACCTCTGACACCTCTTTTATTAGCCTAAAAATTTTTTTATGTCTTTGCTTTTGGCCACCTTGCCTGCCACTACGACTTTTCCGTTTACCACCAACGCCGGCGTGTTCATCACTCCATATGATGCTATATCCTTAAGGTCAGTGACTTTTTCAATCTGCACATCAAGCCCCATCTCTTCCACAGCTTTCTTCGCCTCGGCCTCAAGCTTGTTGCACTTTGTGCATCCGGTTCCCAACACTTTAACTTCCATCCATATCCATCCCTTCAATCAATATTTGTATTTAAAGTCAAATCAGCAAGAATGCAAATGCATTAAAGCCATACCCAATTATCACTATTCCTATGGTAACCATAACCGTAAAAAATATCAACAGCTTTCTTTTGACTACCTTGCTCAGCATGATAAGGGAAGGAAGGCTCAGGGCTGTTACTGCCATCATGAACGATAATACCGTTCCAATTCCGACACCTTTTAAGAACAAGGCCTCAGCTATAGGCAATGTTCCGAATATATCAGCATACATCGGAACTCCTATCACCGTAGCTATCAAGACGCTTACGGGGTTGTTGCTGCCCAAGGCCGTCTCCACTACGCTTTGGGGAATCCAGTTGTGTATAAGGGCTCCTATTCCTACGCCGATCAAAACGTACTTCCACACCCTGTTGACTATATCTTTTACCTGCTCAACTCCAAACTCGACTCTTTGGGCTACAGTCATTTCTTCTTGCGTGACATCGGTGCTTTCAATCTCCTTGACGTAGCTTTCTACGTACTTTTCCATGCCGGCCTTATCTATCAACGCTCCACCGATTACGGCAAGAACCAACCCTACGACAACATAAGCAAGGGCTACTTTTGGCCCAAAAAACGACATCAGTATGATTATGCTGGCTAAATCCACCAAAGGTGAAGATATCAAAAAAGAAAATGTAATCCCGATGGGAAGCCCTGCAGATGTAAATCCGATAAACAGCGGAATGCTGGAACAACTGCAAAAGGGAGTTATCGTGCCGAGAAGCGCTCCTAAAACATTTCCCTTTATACCCTTTATATTGCCCAAGATCTTCTTGGTCCTTTCAGGTGGAAAGAAGCTTTGAATGTAGGATACACCAAAGATCAATACCGATAAAAGCAGGAATATCTTTACAGTATCGTAAAAGAAAAAGTGAAGGCTTCCCCCTAATCGATCGGTTATCTCCAAACCGAATAACCGATTGAGAATAAACTCCACCCCATCGTAGAGCCACTCCATCTTTAAAAATTGTCTGTTGAAAAAATCGAATAGATTCATATAAATTCTCCTTGTATGCGTATATGAGTATATTTGCATAACTAAATATATCATCTAATCTAAGCATTGTCAATACTAAACCATTGATTTATAATTAGTAGGAATATTGATTTTAAAAACGTCTTTTAATATTACCCGTTGAAATGGAGAACATAATGAATAAGCCAAGAAAAATAGACCTGTTCATCAGATCTGCAATTAAAAATCATACATCATTTCGGTGCCCAAAATGCCGATTAAAAATGACCGTGAAAGAAAAGAGCCTTTCATGCGAAAACAGCCACTCCTTTAATATTTCAAAAAAAGGTTATGTGAACCTGCTGCTTTCTGCACACGACTCAATATACAGCAAAGCTCTGTTTGAAGCACGACGTAAGACAACAGAGGCAGGGGTTTTTGATCCAATTATAAATGCTGTGGCCGACATGATAAATGACGATCACCTCTCTGAAAAAATCAGCATTCTCGATGCCGGATGCGGCGAAGGAAGCATAAGCTCTAAAATATACTCCCATCTTAATTTTAAAGAAGTTGAATTTCATGGCATAGACATCTCCAAAGAGGGAATCGCCCTTGCCGGAAACTGCGAGCTGCCCATACTTTGGAGCGTTGGGGACCTCTCTATCCTTCCCTACCAAGACCATATATTTGATTTGGTCCTAAATATACTTTCTCCATCCAATTATTCTGAATTTTTCAGAGTTATGAAAAAAAACGCTCTGATCATAAAAATCGTTCCGGGAACCGACTACCTTAGAGAGTTCAGGGATATCTTGTTTGCAGGCTCCAATAAGGCTTCTTACTCCAACGAAAGGGTAAAAAGCTTATTTAAAAACAATGTGTATGAGTTTAATTCTCAAAGGATTTGCTATACCTTTTCTCCTGATGAAAGACAGCTTCAAAATCTGATAGATATGACTCCTTTATTGATAGATAGAAGTCCCGACGCCAAAGAAGTTGAAAAATTAAAAAAAATCCAAGCTATCAGCCTGGATTACGAAATACTCACCGGAAGAAAGGCTTAATCTTTCTTCCGGTATTTTTTATATTATTTTGTCATGCTCTCTACAGCTTTTAAAAATTGTATATCCTTATCCAAGCTATAATCCTCAGAATACATGAATTCTTCGTCGATTTCTACTGTTATATCAGGTTCTATCCCTGTTCCGTGAATATTTCGTCCATTTGGAGTGAAGTATTCCGATATCGTTATCTTATATCCTGTTCCATCCTTAAAATCGCTCATCCTTTGAACGATGCCTTTTCCAAAAGAGGTAGTTCCTACAACAACCCCTTCGCCGGTATCCTGCAACGCTCCTGCAAATATCTCCGAAGCGCTCGCTGACCCTTCATTGATGATCACAGCCATGGGAATATCCAGCTTCTGCCTGTCTGTAGACCTTTCGTATTCTCTGTTCCCCTGCTTGTCTTCAGTGTAGACAATAACGGATTCACCCATTATTCTATCTAGCATCTCTACGACCACGTTCATCATTCCTCCGGGATTGTCTCTTAAGTCAAATACTATTCCCTTTACATCTTGGTCTAAAAGCTCATTTAGCTGTTTTTCGAATTCTTCATATGTATATGGTTCAAACTGGGTTATGGCCATATAACCGATGTCTTCATAAACTTGGCTGGATACACTGGTCATTATGATTTCCTCTCTTGTGATAGCTATATCTATCTCTTCTTCAGAGTTTTTCTTCAAGACCGTTATTTCAACCTGTGTCCCTTCATCTCCTTTGATCAGCGAGACTACTTCTTCCAGGTTCAACCCTTTGATTCCTTTGCCGTCAACTGCCGTTATGATATCCCCGGATGCAAGCCCGGCTTTTTGTCCCGGAGATCCCTCTATAGGAGAAACCACAGTCACATGGTCATCTTCACTCATGGTGACTACGACTCCGATGCCTACATAGCTGCCTTCAAGCTGTTCCATATAAGTAGAAAACTGATCTTGATCGTAATATGCAGTGTACGGATCTCCGACTGCATCGAACATCCCTGCTAAAGCTCCATCAAGCAGGTCTTGCTCCTCAACATCTTTGTAATATGATGTTTGAATTTCATTTTTAAGATACAGCATCTTGTTTATGAAATCCGCTGTGTGGGCATCCTTTGCCTGTATGATTACCTTGTCTCCTACGGCTATCGTTATAAGATTGGTAAAAAAGAAGGTGGCGATATTTGAAACTATAAGTACTGCAATAAAAATAAGCACGTACCATTTTTTATTATTGTTCTTATTCATATCAGTCTCCTTGATTATAAATTGGCTTACTTTCCATTGTAACACATAAGCTTTAAATTTTATTAAAAAGATTAAAGCTAAAATCGAAGTGAATGTGAACAGAAAAAAATCGGGAGAGCTTCCCGATTTTTGATATTTATGGGGATACGTACTTAAGGGGATTTACAGTACTTCCGTTAATACGTATTTCAAAGTGCAGATGGATTCCCGTAGATGTTCCGGTTGTTCCCACTTCGCCTAGTGGAGTCCCAGGACTTAATTTTTGGCCTGCACTAACGTATCTTCTAGCAAGATGACCGTATAGTGCAGAAACTTTGTTTCCATTATCATCCAAACCAAGATCTATAACTATGTAATTCCCATATCCTGTCAACACCGTTTTGTATTTGTTTTCTTTCGAATCCCAAATTGTTTTGGTCTGTGCTCCGGAAAAAACAACTTCACCAAAACCAACTGCAATTGCGTCAAATCCTCTTCTGCCCTGAGTGCTTATGTCGATTCCTGAATGAAATTTTCTTGTTCCATGTATTGGATGAATCCTCCAGCCATATGGTGAACTTATCCTGCTCACTCCGGGAACCGGCCAACTATAAACGCTGTTGACTTTTTCATTTACATTTTGCTTGGACATTATTTCATTTTTTATCTTATTAGACTCGGCCTCTAAAGTTTTTTGTTCTTCTTCCAACAATCTTGCATTGCTGTTAAGCTCGCTGACGTAGCTTTCTCTGCTGACGATTACCTGATCCATGCTGGATTTTTGCCTTCTGGCCTCGTTTTGTTTTGCTATTATATTGTTCTTTTCAACTTCTATCTCTTCTTTTTTTACTTCTATTTCCTTTTCAGCCGCCTCGAGCTTTGCAAAGATCTCCTGGTCGTACTCGATGACGGTTTTTATCATATCTATCTTGGATATCAAATCCCCAAAATCCTCAGCGCTGAAAAGTATCTCCATGTAGCTGCTCTCCCCGAACATGTACATGACCCTGAGGCGTTCGTCTAAGACCTCTTTATATTCCTTACGCTCTTCCTCGGCTTTTTTAAGCTCTTCTCTTATTTTTATCAGCTTTGCCTCGGCAGCGTCCACATCTTTTTGCAGCTCTGCGATTGTTGTTTCTATTTTTGATATTTGGCTTTCTAACCTTCTGATTTCTTCAGTAACCTCTTCTAAAGTGGCCTTTGTAGTGTCGATTTTCTCTTGGGTCTCAGCCTTTTTGTCCTCTATTGATTCCAAGTCGTTTTTCAAATCGTCGACGGATTGAGCCGTAGCTGCCCCTGTCATAAAGGTCATGGTCATAAACAAAGCTAAAACAAAAGACAATATTTTCTTTTTCAATGATTACTCCCCCTTTACACGTCCAAAAATTTAGTTATTGAAAACAGGCTGCCTGCCGCTCCTACAATCAACCCATATATCATAAAATACAAAGTAATAGACGGCAAAACCGCCTCAGGCGGTGCGAAGCTTACTCCCATGATCAGCGCGGACTGCCCGGATACCGCTCCCAACAGATAATAGTAGATGTTCCTTACAACTAAAATCGCCAAAACTGCTCCTGTAAGGCCCAGCACTCCACCTTCTATTATAAACGGCACTCTTATGTACCAGTTGGTGGCACCTACGTATTTCATAATGCTTATCTCTTTTCTTCTAGAAAACACCGTAAGCTTTATCGTGTTATAGATGATAAATACCGAAATGCCCGTCAAGATCAACAAAACCGCAAGGCTCAGCATATTGGTAAAATCGTTGAACTTCATCAATGCATCTACGTAGCCTTCTCCATAGTTTATATAATCTACCCCGTCAAGCTCAGATACGCTATCGCTTACTTCCTTGATTTCGGCAGCGTCGCTTACGCGCAGTATGAACGACTCAGGAAGAGGGTTGTCTCCTTCAAGCCCTTGCAAAATGCCCTGGTACTGTTCCAGGTTTTCAGACATTTTTTGAAGTGCTTCGTCTTTGGACTCAAACCTGATTTCGGTTATCCTTGAATCGGCCTTAAGCAGTTCTTCCAACTGATCTTTTTGTTCTTCAGTTGCGTCCTTTTCCACGAATACCTTAAGCTCCAGCTGACTTTCCATATCGTTTGTCATATGCTGAATATTAAGGGCGATTACTAAAAATATGCCGAGTATTACCAACGCCGCTATGACTGACACTACCGAGGCTATGCTCATCAGGGTGTTCCTCTTTATGCTCCTAGCCGTGTCTCGGACGAAGTACTTAAATGTATGAATCTTCACAGTCGTACCCGCCTTTCTTGTCACCTACCACCTTGCCTCCATGCAAAGTGATGACCCTGGATTGCATATGGTTTACGATTTCCCTGTCATGGGTAGCCATTATTATGGTAGTTCCCCTGTCATTTATATCCTTTAAAAGCTTCATGATTCCAATAGATGTCTTGGGGTCGAGGTTTCCGGTAGGCTCATCGCATATTATGATCTTTGGATCGTTAATTATAGCTCTGGCTATTGAAACCCTCTGCTGCTCTCCACCCGATAGCTGGTCAGGATAGTAGTTTTCCCTGTGGGAAAGGCCTACCATCTTAAGTGCCTGAGGCACCTTCTCCTTAATCTCTTTGTGTTTCTTTTCTATTATCTCCATTGCATAGGCTACATTTTCATAAACAGTCTTATCCGATAAAAGCCTGTAATCTTGAAAGACCACTCCTACTTTCCTTCTGTAAAAAGGAACCTTCCTTCTTTTTATTACTGTTATATCTTCTCCGTCTACGTATATCTTTCCTTCGCTGGGATCAAGCTCCTTTAACATCATCTTGATCAGCGTAGTCTTGCCTGCGCCGCTCTTTCCTACTACAAAAACAAAATCTCCCCTGCAGATGTTTAAGTTTATATCCGAAAGGGCAAGGTGCTTCGTTTTATCATAAGTCTTATTGACATTTTCAAACGTTATCAAACTATATTACCTCCGAGTTGTTGAATCACACTTGTAAAGATTATGTAACTCTTTAGACATTATATCAGAATAGCAGGCATATAAAAACCGGTTTAAGGAATTTTATATTATTTATTCGCTCAACATATTAATCTTTTCCATGGTTTCAGGATCCATCTCTCCTGTTTCTTCTAAGTCGTTTTCCTGTTGAAAAGACATGACACCTTGCGCCGTCATGTTTCCGTAATGCCCGTCTGCTTGGCCCTCCAGATAACCTAATGCTATGAGCTTTGTCTGCATTTCTTCGATAGCATCTCCACGCTTGCCTATTTTATAGGTTATGGATTCTGCAAACAAGCTGTCGCAGGTTTTGCTGTCAAGCTCTCCTGTGACCTCGAGTCCTTTATCCTCTTGGTATTTTTCAACAGAGGCTCTTGTTTCTTCTCCGAACAAGCCATTGGGATATTGGGATAAATAATCCGTATAGTAAAGTATCAATTGATATCTTAGGATCTCTTCTCCTTCTTTGCCCAGCACATAGGAAACTTCTTCATCATTCAGCGCCGACATGGTTTCAAAGTTCAAAGTGCCGCTTTCTTCCAATCCCTTGTCAGCTTGATAGCTGGCTACGGCATCCCTTGTAGTTTCCTGGAAATTCCCGTTTGGAATATCCTGAATGTAATCCATGTAGTAAAGGATCATTTGAAATTCATAAACTTTATCATCTGATGAACCTATAGAATATTCTGTGCCTTCTTCCAAATCCAAGCTATCGTCGTTTTGCCATCTTCACCGTCCTCGCCTATCTGCTCCATCAGCGAATATCTGTCGTAAAAGGCCATTTTCATCTGGTCGCTGGATAAGCTCAGTCCCATGAGCTTGTTTTCGATTATGTTCTTTCCCTCGAAAGATGCAGACAAAGACAGCAAAAATATCAATATCCCGCAATATAGAAATATACTTTTAAATGACTTCATAAATTCGTCTCCTCATATTGGTTATTTAACAATTTTATCAACAATCGCCAGTCAAATCAAGAATCAATATCTTCATCGATCCACGTCATTGCGTTAAGGGATTTGACGAGCATATTCTCAGGTTTATAAAAAATCGCCGTTTTTTTCTCTCCTCTTGGCATAGAAAAGCTCTCAAAGTAAACCTTCTTGTAGATTTCCTTTGCGGGCGCTCCCCAATAAGCCGGCAGATGCTTTTTGACAAACGCTTCATCTTTAAGCATTTCAAAAGCTTCTTCTTTGCCCGGGCTTTCATGTGGCAGGAATTTCGCAAGCGGCCACTTATTTGATATAAGATAATCCATCTTTACCAGGTTTTCGACCAGCTGTCCATCAAACTCTTTTTCCAGCAAAAATCCCATCAATATTTCATAGGCTTTATCTTTTGATACTCCGTTATCAAAGTACCCATTGGCATCCCAATAATCTGCAAGCTGCCTGAAAAACTCGAACATTGTATCCATCTCCATGTCCAAGACCATGTCTAATGTATATTTAAAGCTTCCGCTGTTGTAGTATTTATCAACTACATGTTCTACTTTCTCAAGGATGCTTATATCGCTATAGCTAAGATAGCTGTTTTTTAAAACCTGGTACGGAGGATAATCCCTGTGCTTGTATCCATGCTTGCCAAGAAGATCCGTCATTGGAGATCCCTTTAAAATCTTTAAAAACCCAAGTTGAAGCATATGGGGCTTAAGTTCTATTATCTCATTAAATGAAATCGCAAAATCATCTATGGTTTCAAAAGGCAATCCTGCTATCAGATCCAGGTGCATATGGATATTTTGAAGCCTAAGGATTTTCTTGGCATTTTCCTTTATTTTTTTTATGTCGGTCTTTCTGTTTATTTCTTTTAATGTCTTTTCGTGTACCGATTGTACGCCTACCTCTAGCTGAATGAGCCCCGGAGGGCTTTTTGATAAAATATCTATGGTCTCCTCGTCCAACAGATCTGCCGCTATTTCAAAATGAAAATTCGTCCTTTGGTTGTTTTGAACGATGTATCTGAGTATCTCCTTGCTTCTTTCTTTATCGCAATTAAAAGTCCTGTCCACGAATTTTACCTGTCCTACTCCTAATTCTATAAACCTTCCTACATCTGCTTTTACCTTTTCGATAGATCTGAATCTCATGCTTTTTTCCACAGATGACATGCAATATGCGCAGGCAAAAGGACACCCTCGGCTGCCCTCGTAGTAGATTATTCTTCCATCAAGGTTTTCTAGCTCTTCGCAAGGATACGCCTCTTCCAATCCGTCCATGTCCAACAGGTCGAATCCATCTTTCGTAGATATTATTTCATCAGATTTCCTGTATGTAATGGAAGGCAGCATGCTTATATCCGAACCTGATTTTAATGCGTAGATCAACCTTCTAAAAGCAGCTTCTCCTTCTCCTCTGACGATAAAATCCAAATTGTAGCTCTTTATTTGAGCTTCGGATTCAAAAGAGACTTCCGGCCCTCCTGCAACGATTATGGATTCAGGCATTATCTTTTTTAGGTTTCTTGTAAGCTTGGCCGTTTTCTCGCTATTCCAGATGTATACTGAAAATGCATATACATCGGCCTTTTCTTCTGCAAGCTTGCTTAATACGCTTTCAAGGTTATCGTTTATGGTAAATTCTCTAAGTATGACTTCTCCCTGATCAAAGTCAAGGTTTGATTTTATTGACCTGATCGCCAGATTTGTATGGATATATTTTGAGTTGAGGCTTGTAAGCACTATTTTCATTTTACTATTCCTTTATGATTTATTCAGAGTTCATTATAACATATAAAAGACGATTTGCAGTGCAAATCGCCTTTTGTTGATAAATCTATTTGTTTACAGCATATCCTTTACTATTTTAACCAGATTATCCACATTGAATCCATAGTTGTGGATTATCTCTTCTCCTTTTGCGCTTGCTCCAAATCTATCGATGGCAAGGTTTCTGCCCTTCTTGCCTGTAAACTCAGCCCAGCCGAAAGACGAGCCCATCTCTACCGAAACTCTCTTTTTGACGCTTTTGGGAAGCACGGATTCTTTGTATTTGTCGCTTTGCTTCTTAAATCTAAACATCGAAGGCATAGAGACCACTCTGACGTCTATTTTCTCTTTTTGGAGCGCTTTTTGTGCTTCCAGCGCTAAAGATACTTCACTGCCTGTTGCTATGATTATGGCCTGCGCCTCTTTCTTTTCAGCAGATATGACGTATCCTCCCTTTTCAACGCCTTTAAAGCTTGCATTTTCCAGGGTGGGCACATTTTGCCTTGTAAGAAGTATGGACGTGGGAACATCCTTTGACTCAAGAGCCAATATCCATGCCGCTTTTGTTTCATTGGCATCCGCCGGCCTGATCACATCCATATTGGGCATGGCCCTTAATCCTGCAAGTTGCTCTACCGGCTCATGAGTCGGTCCATCTTCTCCCACTGCTACAGAATCGTGGGTAAAAGCAAATATGGATGGTATGCCCATAAGAGCTGCCAATCTCATGGAAGGCCTCATATAATCGCTGAATATGAAAAATCCTCCTGCAAAGCCTTTAATCCCATGCAGCACCAATCCATTTACGATAGCTGCCATAGCATGTTCCCTCACTCCAAAGTTAATGTTCCTGCCCAAGGGGTTTTCAGGCCCGAAATCCCCGCCTATTCCCTTGACCTTGGTTGAAGATGACAAGTCTGCGCTTCCTCCCATCAAAAGCGGGTTCTTCTCCTGAAGAATTTTCAACATGTCTCCGGAAGATGCTCTGGTAGCCAGCAAGTCCTTGGGCTCATAGCCTTCAAGCACGCAGCTGTAGTCTATATCCAAATTTTCGCCTTTCATCAAGGCTTCTATTATCTTGCCCTCAATTGGATAAGTATTTTTGTATCTATCTACCATGGACATCCAAACATTGTAGCCGTTCATCCCTTTAAGATCGTTGGATTCTCTAAAATCTTCGTAGACTTCTTCCGGAATCTCAAAAGGCGGATGGTGCCATCCCAAAGCCTGCCTTGTCGCCTTTGTATTTTCTTCGCCTAATGGAGCTCCATGTGTTGCGCTTTGTCCCTGTTGGGGAGAACCATGGCCTATTATGGTCTTTACTTCGATCAAAGTAGGTCCAGGCATGGTCTTTGCCCTTTCTATTGCACCGGAAATATCTTCAGTAAGCTCTCCGTCTTCAACTTTTATGTAGCTCCAGTTCATAGCTTCAAACTTGGCTTTGATATTTTCGCTTGTAGCCATCTTAATCGGCCCGTCAAGCTGGATGTCGTTTGAGTCAAACAGCACAATAAGCTTGTCAAGGCCCAGGTGTCCAGCCAGCGATGCCGACTCCATTGCAACTCCTTCTTGCAGATCTCCATCGCCGCAAAGCACATAAGTATAGTGGTCGATCACTGTAAATTCGTCTTTGTTCAATTGGGCTCCGAGATATCTTTCAGCAATAGCCATTCCTACTGCATTTGATATTCCTTGTCCCAATGGTCCCGTAGTGGCTTCAATCCCTTCTGTGTGCCCGTACTCAGGATGTCCCGGAGTTTTAGACCCCCACTGCCTAAAATTCTTAAGCTCCTCCATGTCAAGGTCATAGCCTGCCAAATGCAGCGCCGAATATATCAAAGCTGAACCATGTCCTGCCGAAAGCACGAACCTGTCCCGATTTAACCAGTTCGGTTTTTCCGGATTATATGATAGGTGTTTGGTAAACAACGTATACATCATAGGCGCTGCTCCAAGCACTATCCCAGGGTGCCCGCTGTTAGCTTTATTAACCATGTCTACTCCAAGCATCCTTAGAGCATTTATTGACTGTATTTTTTTATTCATATCCTGTAATACCCCTCTTTCGAAAAATTTTCTACACTTGATTATTACCCTAAAAGAAGAAATCTACACAACAAAAAAACCGCTTGCGCGGTCAAAGGTTTTTTAGCTTGCTGAAGCTGTCCATGGATACATTGGCAGCTTGTGCGTTTTCATTTTTGATATCGTCGAATACTTCTTTTCTTAATATGCTTATGTTCTTCGGAGCCTCGATCCCTATCTTTATCTTGCCGTCTCCCATTTCGAGCACTTTTATCTCGATCCTATCGTCAATCATAATGCTTTCGCCGGCTTTTCTGTTTAGAATCAGCATCTTTGGGCCTCGTCATGGAAATACAATGGGTGTTTCACCGAATACGTCCCTTCGCTTAAAACGTACTGTTTTCCTTTTCCACAGGATATGTTCATTACTACGGGAGCCAACAGGTTGATAGTGCTCTTTTCAAAATCATCTGATAGGGTGACGATATTTATGATAGCTATATCTTCTTTTTTATTTATGTCTATTTTCATAAGCTCTTCATCAGGTATGTCTATTTCATAGTCGCAGACAAAACGCCATGGATCTGCCACCACAAATGAAACGTATTGTCTATCTATGTCCTGCATCACTTTAAATACTTCATTGTCCGGTATGTCCAAAAGGACGAATCTTTTGCTGTCTTCAAAGCCTAAAATGCCTTCCGGAAAGTCTATTATTGAATCCTCGCTTATTTCTGCTTCTCCTAGAAACTTTGTCAGGATCTTCATTTGCATTCTCCTTGTATCGTATGTTTATTGCTATCTTATATAATCCAGCAGGCTAGGCTGGAGAATCTTTGCGCCGGTAGACAGAGAAGCTTGATAGACCGTTGACATCATGCTAAATTCCATCATCTTTTCCGCAATATCGATATCTTCGCTTTTGGATAACAGCTCCGTCATATTGAGATTTTCTGCCTCATTTCTCTGCTGGGCAGCTTCAAGTCGGTTATATACAGCTCCCATCTTGGATCTAAACCTGATTACGTTGTCTATGTGCTTGTCCATGTCTCCAAGAAGATCCTTAGACAGAGCCTCAAGGTCTCCGTCTTCAAGGGCTTGCTTCACGCTAAGGAGAATCTCTCCAAGATCGTCGTTTCCCGTTACAGTCCCTTCGGTTGTAGTAAAGAGGCTTCCATCGCTCAACAAGTCGATTCCTACTTTAGGTGCGATTTCCCGGGAAATATTGTTGTTGTCTCCATTGTATGCCATCAGTCCTCCTTCTACGCTGAAAGGAGGCTCTGTAGTCTTTTGCCCTCCAAAGATATACCTTCCGTCAAAATTCGTATTGAACAGCTGGGTCAGCTGCTCGGTCAGCATGGACATTTCATCTACAAGCGCCGATCTGTCCGTATCAGAAAGAGTCCCGTTGGATCCGTAAACTATAAGATCCCTGGCTCTTAGCAAAGTAGCAGAAACCTCGCTTAAGGAACCGTCTGCAGTTTTAGCCCATCCAAGGGAATCCTCGATGTTCTTCTTGAACTGTTCATTTTCACTAATCGAATTGCCAAGGTTCATTATCCTTGACACCTTCATGGGGTCATCAGAAGGCTTGCTGACTTCTTTTCCCGAGGAAAGTTGATTTTGATATTTCTGCATCTGTTTTAAGTTTCTATTTAAATTTCTTAAATAATTGCCTGTAAGTGTATTGTTTGTTATTCTCACATCAAATCTCCCCTATACCCCTGTTCTATTTATCAAAGTGTCCAGCATCTCCGACAATGTTGATATGACTTTGGAATTGGCGTCAAAGCTCCTTTGAAACTTGATAAGGTTTGTTACTTCTTCGTCTATTGATACTCCGGAAACGGATTCTCTCCTATTGTTCAGCTGCGCCATCAAGGATTCTTGATTGCTTGCCATATTGTTGGCATGCTCCGTCGATATCCCTACTTTTATGACTACATCCCTGTAGCTTCCCTCCATGGTCACTCCCCCGGGCACGTCCGCTATTTTCATCGAGGTGCTATCGTAGACGAAGCTAGCTAGGTCCTTGAAGTTTATCTTGGTATTTCTAAGATTTGCTATAGCTAAAGCCCTGGATCCGTCACCTGCCGGAGAAGCATCCGTCTTTCCTGTCGCCACTAGGCTCTCGTTTGAAAGTATCGCATCATTTACCCTGAAATTCAGTGCATTCTTCACCCCTGTTCCAAAAACGAAAAAGTCATTGCCTGCAACTTCGCTGTGTATCGTGTTTACCAACTGTGCTGTCCCTCTTGCGAATACGTCAAGTTCTTCTCTTCTTGACTCTATTTCATTCAAGGCTTCTATGTTTCCGCCTATTTCCCCTGATCTGATGCTTGCAGAATTTATTGAATCTGCAGATTCATCATAAAAAACAGGGCTTCCGTTTCTGAACTGTTCTGCATCTTCAGCGCTCATGGTAAGGATCTTTTGATTTGTGGTGTCGCCTTGTATAGATATCAATAGGGAAACTGTTCCGTCCCCATTGTCTTCACTGCCGCTTATGACGCTGAGCTTTTCATCCTTGCTCTCTCCGGTAACCTCTGCTCCGCCGATCTTTATGGATACCCGTCCCCATTTGTCGTAATCTTCAGTAAAGTCCGAAAGTCCCGAAAGCCTTTTCATAAGCAGATCTCTCTCGTCGAGCAGATCGTTTGGACTATGTCCTTTTACCGTTATGTTGAATATTTGATCATTGACGGTATTAAGCTGGCTGATGATTGAATTTACGTCGTATATGTTCTTTTCTATGTTTCCCACCGTATCTGCCTTGAGCTCATCGATTTGATTTGCCATATGATTTACAGTATCGGCAAATGTCTTTGATTTTTCCGCGACTATGCTTTGAGCATTGAGGCTCTCAGGATTTTTGCTAAGCTCCTGCCATGAATTGAACATCTCTCCCATTGCAAAATTGAGCCCCGTTTCAGATGGCTCGTTAAAGACCATTTCGATTTGGGCCATTACTTCGCTCTTTGCAATGTACTTGTTCAGCGTGCTGTTTTCATTTCTTATCTGATAGTCTACAAATTCATCCACCATTCTTACGACGCTTTCAAGCTTTACCCCTGTGCCTAGCTGCCCGACACCTGCATAATCATATGCAGTATCTGCCTTAAGCTCCACTCGTTGCCTGGAAAAGCCCTCGGTGTTTGCATTTGAGATGTTGTGTCCTGTTGTATGAAGGGCAGTCTGCTGGGCGTTTAGCCCTTTGACTGCCGTATTGAACGTATTGAATAATCCTGCCATAAGTCACCCCTATACCGATTGGTCCACGATGCTGATCTCTTTTTGACCGCTGATCGTTCCCTTTGAAGAATACGTATTGTATCTCGACGTGTTGCTTTTAGATAGCGCCTTTAATATGTGGTCTTGAAAGCTCAAAGCCTGCTGGGTCAGAAGGTAGTTGGTCTCCTGAAGGGCGTCTATTTCAGCCACGAGGCTTTTTACGGCTTCTGCTTCACTTAGATCCATATCTTCAAAAGCCTTTATTTTATCGATATACTCCAGCTTCTTCTTTGTTATTGCCGTCAAGGCTTCTCCGTCTCCTCGTATCAAAACGGCTTTCTCCTCACTTAGGACCTTTATCATATCCCTAAGCACAGACTCAAGTTTTTTTATAGCGCTCATTTTGACTCAAGCCTTTCAGAATCGATTTTTTCAAGAATCTTGTCCGCTAATTCCTCTGTATCCACCTTGTATGTTCCCTGTTGTATGGATCTTCTGATCTTTTCGACTTTTTCAGAGAAATTCGACTCTTCTGACTCGCTGATCCTTTTGATGAGTTCCTTAGCCTGGGATGATATCTCAACGGTAGATTTGTTTGATGTGGAGCCCGGAACGTATCCTTTTTTCGCTTCGTCCTTTGTCTTATATGCGTTGTTTATGTAATTGCTGTGAAATTTGTCGATTTTCATTGATTTCACCTCGATTTAATATCCTTTATATATAATATCGTAAGTAATTCGGATTTGTTAAGGGTTAATTATAAATTAAGGCCCAAAAAAATAAAACACACTTCCTGAGGAAGCAGAAAGTCGGAAAGCTGTAAATGACAAAGGAACGCCTAGGCGCTCCCTTGTCATTTAAGCCCTTTGACCCTTTGCTCCCTGCTTAGAATCTGGGTTATCCTTATTCCAAAGTTTTCATTTATCACTACGACTTCTCCGTGAGCTATGAGCTTTCCGTTTACGTAGACCTCTAAAGGTTCATCAGCCAGCTTGTTTAGTTCCACTACCGATCCTGCTCCTAGCGCCAGTATGTCTTGTATGGTCTTTTTTGTCTTTCCCAAAACGACGCTAAACTCCAAAGGCACGTCCATTATCAGATCCAGATTTCTCTGTTGGCTGCTTTCTGAAGTATCCTCAAGGGGAGGAAAAACCGGTTTTTCTACCTGAACCTGCTGTTGCGGCTGGCTTGGTGCCGGCTCTTCGAATACCGGCTGTGGCGCAGGCTCTTCTTTCTTTTGTGGAGCCGGCTTAGGCTCCTGAGAAGCTTCTCCCATCATTATTGCAACTATTTCCTTTACGGTATCCAAGGTGTAGAGCTGCATTATTTCGCTGTCTATCAAACCTTCCACCGACAGGTGGAATGATATCTTGCAGATATGCTTTTCTTTTATGAATTTCTTATAGTCTACGCTTTCTCTTTTATCCCAAACGCTTACATCCGGTGGAAGTATGTCTATATTTTTGCCAAGCATCTGAGCCATGGAAGTTGAAGCGGATCCTATCATCTGATTCATAGCTTCAGCCACTGCGCTAAGCTCCAGCTCTGTAAGCTCCTGATTTGCGTTTGAGCCGTCTCCTCCCATCATCAAATCTGCAATTATAGCCGAGTCCTTGACATCCATCATCAGCAGGTTATTGCCTACAAGACCTTCCTTGAATTCTATTCTGGAAACTACTTTGGGAATCTCGCAGTCTTCTATAATCTCTTCAAAGGGTATGTAATGTACCCTCGGCGTGGTTATCGTCACCCTGTGATTGATGATCGATGAAAGGGTCGTCGCCGCAGTGGACATTGTAATATTGCCAACCTCGCCTATTACGTCCTTGTCAGTATCTTTAAGACCGGTTTCTTCAACCGCATCTTTTTTCCTTAACAGAGCATCCACTTCTGCCTGGGATAAAAAGTTTTCTTTCATATTTCAACATCCTCTTCCACGTATTGTAAGACTTGAACTGCCAGTTTGTCCTTGTGCCTTCCCGGCTGAACCAAGTAGTGAACCTTGTCTTCCACGTACATTTTCATTGGCTTGTCTGTCTTCATGTCAAGCTGAACGATATCTCCCGTTTCCAAATGAAGAAAATCATCCACTGTTATTATAGTTTTCCCCATCTCCACAGTCAGGTCCACCTCGGTAGTCACAAGCCTCTCGGTAATCTGCTCCTTGTATCTGCTCTCATCATTGCTCTTGCCCATGTCGAACCAGCTTTTGATGCTGAGCTTATCCGTTATGTTTTCAAAGGAAACATATGGAATACAAATATTGATAAAGCTCTTGTTGTTGAATATCTCTACTCCAAAGCTTATCAATATCACAGGTTCATTAGGCGACATCGTCTGGACAAGCTGAGGATTCGTCTCAAGGTTGTCAAGCACCGGATCGAGCTCCATTATCTCGCTCCATGAGGACTTAAATGCCTTGAGAAGGTTGACTACCAAATCTTCTATTATGCCTAGCTCTATATCAGTGAATTTTTCTTTTTTAGAAACCTTGTCAGGCTTCGATTCAGCTCCGCCGCATAAAAGCTCGATGACCTGTATACCGAAATGAGGATTGATCTCAAGTATCTGATTGCCGTTTAAAGGCTCACAATGAAAAATGCCCATGATAGTAGGATTCGGTATTGAGTGCACGAACTCGTCAAAGCTTATCTGTTCTACAGCTCCCAAAGAAAGATTGATGTTGGTTCTTACCTGAGTAGACAGGATATTTGAAGAAATCTTCGCAAAATTCTCAAATATCATGTGAAGGGTATTTATATACTCTTTGGAAAGTTTTATAGGCCTTCTAAAATCGTAAGATCTGACCTTGTTTTTTTCCTCTTCCTCTTTAATCTCCGTAGGGTCTATTTCTCCTGTATTCAAAGCATTTAACAAAGAGTCTATTTCCTGTTGTGACAGTACCTGTTTCAAATTATCCCCTCATTTTTATCACATAATAAGGTCTAAATCGATGTAGTTTACCAGCTGGTCGTCAATTTGTATTATCCCGGATACTCCGCTTGACGACTCAGTAGAAACCCTTTCAATGTTTTCTTCGTTGACCTTTAGTACTTCCTTGACTTCATTTACCATAATGCCTATTTTTTCTTCCTGTCCATTTGTTATGACTATGTTATTATAGCATTGATCGTCTTCCTGTTGCAAAAGCTTGCACAAGTTCACAAGCGAGACCACATTTCCCCTTAAATTTATAAGCCCCTCTATCCAATGGGGCGCATTCGGCACAAATGTGGAATCGATCATTTTGCTTATCTCTTCAACTTTATCAGAATTGACCGCATAGTACTTATCACCAAGCGTGAAAACTATAATCTGCATACAACCACCTCGTTATTTACTTGCTTTTCCAAGGGAATCAAGCACTCTATCCGTTTCGAAAGGCTTTACGATAAAATCCACTGCTCCGGATTGTATCGCTTCCATTACCATGGCCTGCTGCCCCATGGCGCTGCACATGATCACCTTTGCAACAGGGTCTATTTCTTTTATCCCTTTTAGTGCTGCTATGCCGTCCATCTCGGGCATTGTTATGTCCATTGTTACTATCTCAGGCTTTTCCGTCTTGAATTTTTCGATGGCTTCAGCTCCATTCTGGGCTTCAGCAACCACTTCGTACCCGTTTTTTTCTAAGATATCCTTAAGCTTCATCCTCATAAAAATTGCATCGTCCACAATCATAACTCTTTTTGACATTTATATATCTCCCTTCAGGTTATACTCCGATTAATTTAAAAAGACTGTCCAAGACTCCAGGTCTCGGTATGAAGTAAAGCGACGAATCCACCTTGTCGCCCTCATATATGAATTCATTTTTTATTATCATGACATTTTCATCAAATTGCTCGCTTTCCATGTAAGCGCTGCTTAAGATGGCTCCGAACATGTCTACGGCAATGGCCGGTACAGACGATATCAAATTAATGTCAAGCATCTTGGATATTGCGTTTAAGTAAGATGTCACGACGATGTTGACCAGTTCGCAAACCGCAGAGTATTCCAGTTCGTGACTTAATTCCATACCTTGCGGAAGCATCATCTTAACAAGCTTTTCGGCATTTTCTTCTGTGCATACAAAAAGAAAATTGCCATTGGCGTCTCCAATCATCCTAAGGGTAACTGCAATTACCATTTGGTCTTCCGCCATTATTTCACTGAAAACTTCATTATAATCCAATATGTCTATCGTAGGCACGCTCATGTTGATGAACTTGTCCACCAGCTGTGATATAGAGGTAGCTGCATTTCCCCCTCCTACGTTTGCAAGTTCCTTTATAACATCAAGTTGAATGGGTGAGTATTCGTTTTTATTCAAAATTCTCCCCCTTCCCGCTGCACAAGTTTCCTACATCCAGTATCAGGGTGATATCTCCGTTTCCAAGTATCGTCGCTCCCAGATATTCTTTCATATTCCCCAAGGTGCCGCTTAGCTTCTTGATTACTATCTCCTGCTGGCCGATAAGATCGTCAACCAAAAGACCGTAATACCTTCCTCCAAGCATTACAAGTATTATGTGCTGGTTTATCCCTTCTGATTCTATGCCTAGCTTTTCATTTACCCTTATTACAGGTATGACCTTGCCTCTGTATATGTAGACTTCCTCGTTGTGGGATTGCCTTATGTCTCCAGGCTTCGCGTTTACTACCTTTTCTATGATACCTAAAGGCAATGCAAATGTCTCGCTTCCCACATGAACCATAAGAGCTTGTATTATAGATAGCGTCAGAGGTAATTTTATAACAAAAGTCGTGCCCTTGTCTATATCGCTGCTTACATCTATGCTCCCTCCAAGGGATGAAATCTTTTGTCTGACCACGTCCATCCCTACGCCCCTGCCGGATATGTTGGTCACCTGTGTATTTGTTGAAAAGCCTTGGTTGAATATAAGCTGCACAAGGTCGTTGTCATCCAAGCCTTCAGCAGGTATTCCCTTTCTGATAGCGCTTTCCTTTATCTTTTGCGGGTCGATTCCTTTGCCGTCATCGCTGACCCTTATTACTACCTTGTTTCCTTCTTGATATGCAGTGAGATTTATCGTGCCTTTTTTATCCTTGCCTTTGGCCGATCTCTCCTGAGCTGATTCTATTCCATGATCTGCAGCATTTCGCATCAAATGGACTAATGGCTCGCCTATCTCTGATACCACCGTCCTATCCAGCTCAGTCTCTTCACCTTCGATTACCAGGTCTATTTCCTTGCCCAGTTCCTGGGAAAGATCCCTTATCATCCTGGGGAATCTGTTGAATACCACGCTCACCGGCTGCATCCTTATTTTTAGCACAAGATCTTGAAGATCCGAAGTGATCCTTGCCACCTGTTCCAAAGGCTCGTTTATTTCTGTGGCCCTGTATCTTGTGCTCAGCTCTTCGAGCCTTGTCCTGTATATAACCAGCTCGCTTACCAGGTTCATGAAATTGTCCAACCTGCTTAGATCTACTCTGATAGATTGACTTGAAGGCGTCGAAGAAATCGCACCGGTTTTTTCTTCGGTCTTTGCCGTTTCTGATATTTTTGCCTTAACCGACGCCATAGCTGCCTCATCAGAAAACTGATCTTCATTTTTTGCTTCTTCTTGGCTTTCTGCCAGCGTATATCCCTTGGGTATGTTTTCTTCTGTAATCTGCTCTATTATAACTTCTTCTATCTCAGAGACATTTTCAATTGATTCCAATACAAAAGCTCTATCCTGTTTTGTAATATAGACCAGCTTGAATACCCTATCGAAGTTTCCGTCTTCCAAATCTTCCACTCCCGGAGTCGTCTGGATGATATCTCCCTCCTGCTCAAGCTTATTTACTACAAGATACGCCCTTGCTCCCTTTAAGAGGCAGTTTTCAACTATCCTTACCGCTATGGAAAATGCGTTGAAATTTTTTTCGATTGCACTTTGGATTACGCTTGCATCTATTTCGCTTATTTCCTTTATATCGATTGAAAAATCTACCCCTTGAACAGGCTCTTCCTTTGATGTATCAGGATTTGACAACCCGTCAAGCTCATTTAAAAGGTCAGATATGTCGTATTGTGGGTAGCTTTCATTCCTTAGGTCTTCCACTATCTCAGATAGCTTGTCCAAACACTTAAATATCACGCTGACCACATCGCTTGTCACTGAAAGCGTGCCGTTTCTAAAAAGTTCCAGCACATTTTCCATACGGTGCGTGAGTTCTGCCATTGTGGTGTATCCCATTGTAGCAGCCATACCCTTCAAAGTATGGGCAGATCTGAATATCTCATCTATTATCCCCGGGTTTTCTGTGTCTTTTTCCAGTTGCAAAAGATTGTCGTTTAAGGTTTGCAGGTATTCATCTGTCTCCTCAAAAAACAAATCCCTGTACTTTTGTGAATCGTCCATCGATTATCCCTCCTGGTCAAACTTTTTCATACAAAAAGGTGGACAGCTTTCTAAATCCAAAGCTTGAGGGGTTGTATATGCTTTCAGTAGCTCCGGTGAAAAATATTCCGCCTTTTTCCAATGAATCGTTTATTTTTTTGTAGATTTCGTTTTTGGTCTCATTTTTAAAGTATATTGTAACGTTCCTGCATATCACCGCATGAAAGTTTTTTTCGTATTTATCCAGTATCAGATCGTGTTTTTTAAATTCTACCCTGCGCTTTATCTCATGGGCAAGATGGTATTCTCCGCCTTTTAATTCAAAGTACTTGTCCAGTTCCTGCTTTGGCACGTTCTTAATTTCATTTTCTTTGAATTTTCCTGTTTTTGCTCGCTTCAGTATTGTATCGTCAATATCTGTAGCCAATATCCTGTTTTCCTTCAGCTTGTTCTTTTCCATGATCATCGCAACTGAATAAGGCTCTGCCCCTATAGAGCATGCAGCACTCCAAATATTGAGACTTTTAAACCTGGGCACCAACAAGCTTGTCATCGCATCTTCAAATTCGTCAAATATCTCTTTGTTTCGATAAAATTCAGTTACGTTTATGGTTATGTAGTCTAAAAAAACTCTCTTTATATTTTCATCCTTTTGAATCAGCTCGGCATACTCCTTTAAATTTTTTGCACCTGCGCTGTTCATTACTGTTCCTATCCTTCGATGAAGCTGCTTTTCCTTGTAGGAGTTTAGATCTACCCTAAGCTTGTCTTTTACCCATTTTTTGAAATACTCGAATTCTAGTTCCATTTTTTCACCCTGACGATATTCTTTATATTTTCGACGATTTGCATTGGTGTAAGCACTTCGTCCACCACCCCTGCGTTCTGTGCGCTTTTAGGCATCCCGTTTACCACGCAGCTTTCTGCTTCTTGTGCGATGTTGAAACCACCGCTTTTTCTTATTTCAGCCATCCCTGCAGTGCCGTCCTTACCCATTCCTGTAAGTATGATTCCCAAAAGTCCTCTCCCGTATTTTTTAGCGGCAGTCTCAAACATATGATCTACTGCCGGCCTGACGCCATGTAGCTTTGGCCTGTCATCTAGCTTTATCCTGTTGTTTTCAATTGTCATATGAAAGTCTCCCGGAGCTACGTATACCACTCCGCTTTGTATGGGCATATCATCCCTAGCCTCTATTACTTCCAATGCGCACTCGTTGTTAAGCCTTTCCGCAAAGGAGCTGGTAAATCCTTTTGGCATGTGCTGCACTATGAAAACGGGTATTCTTAAGTTTGCTGGAAGCCTGCTTATTATTTCAAAGAGCGCTTTGGGTCCTCCCGTTGAAGCCCCGATTGCTATAGCGTCAGTATTTTTATATTCCCAAGTGTGATTTTTGCTTTCTCTTTTCTCAAGGGCTTTTACTTCCTGCCCCCTAAACGCTCCGTCCTTTTTATCCGGACTGTATGCAACTGCTTTTGCAGCTTTCAGCTTGATCTCAAGCTCGCTTTTAAGATGTTCGATGCCTGCTGAACTCATGTCGTTGGTCTTTTCTATGAAATCCAATGCTCCAAGGTTCAGAGCTTCCATGGTCATGTCGCTTCCAGCCTTTGAATATGCACTTAGCATCACTACCGGAATCCCAAAGTCTTTTTTGATTATCTTAAGAGTCTCTATACCATTTAATTTTGGCATTTCAATATCCAGGGTTATTATGTCCGGCTTTAGCCTTGGTATGGCTTCGATTGCATCTAAGCCATTTCTTGCTATTCCCACAACTTCAACCCCTTCGACTTGAGATGCCGCATCTGTGATTATCTTTCTCATGAAAGCAGAATCATCAACTACCATCAATCTTATGGGCATCCTCTTCCCTCCGTTCAAAGTTTTGTCAAGCTCTTGCTGGCGGTCTTAATATCAACGGAAAAATCTTTTAAATCTACTACCATCGTTCTGCCTATGCTTCCACCGGTATGGCTCCCCAAAATCGGAATTTCCAATTCCATAAGGATTCTCTCAACTGACTCCACATTTCTTTTGCCTATATCCGAAGTCAGTTTCCTGTCGGGAAAGTTGAACATGCTTGCCCCACCGGCAATCTTCGCCACCAGATTTTTGCTTTTCAATGCTCCGCCGTTTATCTCCTTTATCATTTTAGGTATAGCCAGATCGGCAAACTTTTCGGCTTTCACTTCCTTTGTAAAGGCTGTGCTGTCCGGAAGCATAATGTGACTTAGGCCCCCTATTTTTCTTGTCTTGTCGTAGATAGCTATACCAACGCAGCTTCCAAGCCCCAGTGTTATAAGGCTTTTAGGCTGGGAAGATATCTTATAATCCGCTATGCCTACTTTTATATGATTTTCCATATATCAACCACCATACTCATTATCGTAGATTTTTATAAGCTGTTTAATCCACAGCCAAAAGCTCCCTGCTTTGAACAAAATCGAAAAGCTCGTTTGTCTCAAGCAGGATGATTATGTCTTCATCTATTTTTATGAAACCCTTTATGTAATCCTTGGATATGCTTCCGTCACCCACTGATGCATCCTCGAAGCTTTCATCTCCTACGCTTCTTATTCCAACGATTTCGTCTACTACAAGTCCGATCATGGTATCATTCCATTGAATCACGATAATTTTTGAAGATTCAATATAGCTTCCTTCTTCTCCGTAAAGGCGCATATTTAGATCTATTATCGGCAGGACTTTTCCATTGTATTTTATGACCCCCATCAAAAAATCTGAAGTTTCCGGAACTTTTTTAGGGTCGGTAAATTCTATTATTCTTTCTATCTTGGAAATTTCAAGGGCAAAGCTTTGTCCGCAATTGTTAAATATTATAACCTGTTTCATTAAAGGTGACCCTCCCAAAAAAATTTGATACTCTATATATCGACCATTTTTAGATTAGTTTAATAATATTTTCGAATTTTATTGAATTTATATTTGCAGTTTATATATAATGGTTAAGTGAAATTCATTGAAAGGCAGTGGTCAGATGCGTCTTGTACCTGTAAATTCCATAAAAGAGGGCAGCATATTGGCAAAGACAATATATAACGGCAATGGCATCCCTCTGCTGAGGGAAGGATATCCCCTTAATCGCAAGCTTATAGATAGGGCACTTAACAACGGAGTTTATTCTCTATACATCCACGACAAATATAGCAACGAGATAATTGAAGATGTGATAAGCCCTGATTTAAGACAAAGAGCTATCCACACTTTGAAGGGCAGCTTTTCCAACATTTACAAGGATGCCTTGTATTCGGGAAACCACAAATTCCGCAAAAACCAAAAGATAGATTCTGCCTTAAATGACGTATCGGTGATAGCAAAGCAGTTCGTGGACGATATCTTGTCAAACAAGGATGTAATCATAAATCTCGTGGACATCAAGACCATGGATGACTATACCTATCAGCACTGTGTGAATGTGGCGATACTGGCAATCGTGCTTGGAGTAGAGCTGCGATACGACAAAAAAATACTGGAATCCATTGCAGTGGGAGCCCTTTTGCACGATTTTGGAAAAGTATTCATACCTAAGGAGCTTCTCCTAAAGCCCGGCAAGCTGACTGATTCCGAGCTCAAGCATATAAAGGAGCACCCTTCCTTGGGACACGAATACTTAAAGAACAGCCCTGCAGTGAACAATATCTCCCTGTCGATAATTTTAGAGCATCACGAAAAGGCGAACGGCGCAGGGTATCCAGGAAGCATAAACACTGTTAAGATTTCTCCCTTTGCCAAGATGGCGGCTGTGTGCGATGTATATGACGCCTTGGCTTCCGACAGGCCTTACAGAAAGGCGATGTCTCCCAACGAAGCCTTGGAGCTTATAATGGGCTCTTGCGGCGATGATTTCGATTTAGACATCGTAAAGGCTTTTATTAACAGGATCGTACCTTACCCGGTAGGAACTCTCGTTGAACTTAGCAATAACAAACTGGCTGTTATCAAAAAGTTAAATCATGAATATGTCCTTCGCCCGGTCGTCAACCTGGTGGAAAGAAATGGCGATGAAGTTTCTTTTTCAGAGCTTGATCTTATGAAAAAAACAAACATCGTGATCCGCAACGTATATAGGGAAGAAAATGCGTCTTAACATAAGAAAAGACATGCAACGTCGGCATAATTCGCCTCTGTTGCATGTCTTTTAATTTTCCACTATGTACATTATCTCTTCTTGAACTTTCTTAAAATCAGGCACGTAGGTTTTCAAGACTTCCATTTGTCCTACCAACGTGTACTCGCCCAAGCCTGCAGGTATCAGCACAGTATCCCCTTTGTTGATAGGAAGGCTCTCACCCTTGTAGAATATTTCTCCGCTTCCCACTACGCATGTAAATATAAAAAATCTTTCAGGATCTGATTTTTCATTTACACATTCCCTTATGTTGTAATGCTCCAAGGAGAAATTCTTGCTCAACGCATACCATGTCTTCGTATATTCCGGAAATTCTGCCGACACGCCCTGGCTTTTCTTCCCTTCAAGGTCGAATCTTATGGTGTTTAAGGCGTGTTCTATGTGGAGCTCTCTTCCCCTGTTGTAATCGTAGACCCTGTAAGTGGTATCGCTGTTTTGCTGTATTTCCGAGACCATCACCTCGCCGTCCACAGTATGTATAAGTCCGGATTTTACGTGGTATATCTCTCCCTTTTGTATGGGTATCTTGTTCATCATTTCTTCTGCCTTGTCTTTGCGAATGGCTTCTTCAAACTCTTCTTTAGTGCATCCGTTAGTTCCTAATATAAGCTTGGCACCGGGCTCCGCATCCATGATGTACCAAATTTCCTCTTTCCCGTATTGCTCTCCTTGCTTTTGAGCGTATTCATCATCCGGATGAACCTGCACAGAGAGTTTCTGCGACACGCTAAGTATCTTTACCAGGAGAGGGAAATCCTTACCGATCATTTTTGTCCCTAAGAGCTTATCGCCGTATTTTTCTATCATTTTTTGAAAAGTCTTCCCCTTGTCTTTGCCGTTTTCTACGACGCTCATGGCGTCTTTTCTACATGACAAATCCCATGCTTCTCCGATTTTTCCTTCAGGAAGATCCTCTCTAAAGGATCTTAACTGCTGATTGCCCCAGGGTTTTTCATGGTAAATTGCTTTAAATTTTAGTGGGTACATCCTGCTCCTCCTCACTTTTGTATTCCCAAAGCTTTTTCTTAGACAAAGAGGCCGCTACTGCCCCTGCCTTCAATGCCATTTTAATTTCAATTTCTTCAGTCATTAAACCCCCTGTGATTATGGGCGTGTCTATCCTGTTTTTAATCGCTTTTATTACCTTTGGCGCTATGCCCGGCATTATTTCTATTGCATCAGGCTTTGTCTGCCTAGCCATATTTATAGCCGATGCGATAGATGTGGTATCTATCAAGAACATCCTTTGTATGGTGTTCATGCCGAGTTTTTTGCTCTTTGTTATCAAGTTCTTCCGGGTGGTTATTATCCCGGTAGGGTCTGCCGTATCCTTTACGTATTCCAAGGCATTGTCATCCTGAGCCAGGCCTGCTATGAGATCAAAGTGAATGAAGGCGTATTTGCCACAGTCTTTGACCCTGGATATCTTTTCCTTAAAATCGTATATATCAGACTCTAAGATAAAGATGATCTTTGCCTGGCTTTCTACTGCATCGTCAAACTGCTCCTTGGTCCTGCATGCAGGTATGATAGGGTAATCCTTTAAAAGATGTCTAATGTTTTCCACTTTATCAACTCCATCTATACATTGAATCTAAACAGTATCACATCTCCGTCTTTGACAACGTACTCCTTGCCTTCCGAGCGGGTCCATCCCATTTCCTTGGCCTTGACGTCGGATCCTGCTTCCATTAGCTTGTCAAAAGCCGTGACCTCTGCTCTTATAAAGCCTCTTTCAAAGTCGGTATGGATTTTCCCTGCGGCTCCGGGAGCCTTTGTTCCGTCAATTATCGTCCATGCCCTAACTTCTTTAGGTCCCGCCGTTATATAGGTTATCAAGCCCAATAGGTCATAACCTGCTTTTATTATCTTATCCAAGCCGGATTCCTTAAGTCCCATCTCCTCTAAAAACTCTCCCTTTTCTTCAGGAGGAAGCTGGGAAATCTCCTCTTCTATTCTGGCGCAAACCTTTATGACCTGGCTGCCCTCTTGCTGTGCATGCTCTCTAAGCTCTTTAACAAGGTGGTTGTCTTCTCCTGAAAGATCGTCCTCTGATACGTTTGCCACGTATAAGATCGGCTTTGAGGTAAGCAGCTGAAAGCTCTTGACTATGTTCCATTCATCGTCGGTAAACGAACCCGGCCTTACTAGATTGTTTTCTTCCAGCAGATCTTTGATTTTGTTTAGCACCTCGATTTCCATAAGCTGCTCTTTGCTTCCTGACTTGATTAGTTTTTTGCTCTTTAACAGCCTTTTTTCCACAACATCCAAATCGGCAAAGATCAGCTCTATGTTTATGGTCTCTATGTCCCTTAACGGTCCTACGCTTCCTTCTACGTGCACCACGTTGTCGTCTTCAAAGCATCTTACTACATGCGCTATGGCATCTACTTCACGAATGTGTGACAAAAATTTATTTCCCAGGCCTTCTCCCTTGCTGGCTCCCTTTACGAGGCCTGCTATGTCTACAAATTCTATCGCAGTGGGAATCGTCTTTTCGGAATTATACAAAGAGGCTAACTTTTCCAGCCTCTCATCCGGCACGGCCACTACCCCCACATTTGGTTCGATTGTACAAAATGGGTAGTTTGCAGATTCTGCCCCTGCTTGAGTTATTGCATTAAAAAGGGTGCTCTTTCCTACGTTGGGCAACCCTACGATTCCTATCTTCATTAATTTTTCTCCTTTTCTAAAATCCTGACTGTATTTTCTATAATCTCTTCCATTCTTTCAAAAGCTCCCGTCAAAAAAAGATATCCTATGACAGCTTCAAAGCCGGTAGCTCTCTTGTAATCAACGATTGAGGTGTTTTTTGGTGCAGTTGCAGTTGCCGCGTTTCTTCCCCTTCTAAATATGAACTTTTCATCTTCCGTAAATTCTTCATGAAGCGCTCCCACCGCTTTGGACTGGGCTGTAGCCTTTACGTATCTTATGCAGAGCCTGTGAAGATCGCTGACCTTCATCCTTGGATGGTTTAAAACCACATATCTTCTTATGTAGCTTTCGTATATTCCATCGCCCATAAAAGCCAGGTTGACCGGGTTAAATGCCTTCCCTTCCAACCTGGTGATATTGTCCGGATTAAAATCCTTGACCTTTGGCTTTAATTGATCTTTTTCCATTTGACCCCTTCTCTTGTATCCTCAAGGACTATGCCCTTTTCTTTAAGTTCGTCCCGGATTTTGTCAGCCATTTTAAAATCTCTGTTCTTTCTGGCATCCTGTCTTTTTTGTATCAAATCTTCTATGTCCTGCTCTATGAGCTCCTCTTTCTTGTCTACGAGTCCCAACACATCTGTCAGCTCGTCAAAAATATCAAGTGATGCTTTTATATCTTTTGGTGATGAATCTCTAGTCAATCTGGTATTTGCTTCCCTTACCAGGTCGAAGATGACAGCTAATGCATCGGCTGTATTGATATCGTCGTCCATAGCTGCTTTAAAGTCTTCTCTGCAGCTGTCAAGCACCCGGGACCAAGACTCGTCGGATTCTTCAGATCCTCTTGAATGATCCAATAAATAAACCATGTTGCTTCTGGCATTATACAATCTTTCCAGCGCTGCCTTTGACTGCATCAAAAGATCTCTGCTGAAATTTACCGGGCTTCTGTAATGAGCCGACAGCATGAACATCCTCACGACCTCAAGGTCTACTTCCTTTGCTATGTCCCTTACTGTAAAGAAGTTGCCCTTTGACTTTGACATCTTTTCATTGTTTATATTTATGTATCCATTGTGGATCCAATAATTTGCAAATTTCTTTTCGTGAGCCCCTTCAGATTGGGCTATCTCATTTTCATGATGGGGAAAAATCAAATCCTGCCCTCCGCCGTGGATATCTATGGTCTCGCCTAAGTATCTGCACGACATGGCCGAGCACTCTATATGCCATCCCGGCCTTCCGGGTCCCCAGGGGCTCTCCCACGATGGCTCTCCCGGTCTGTGCTTTTTCCACAAGGCAAAATCGAGGGGATCCTCCTTCTCGCCGCAAATCTCGACTCTTGCTCCGGATTCCAAATCTTCTAAAGACTGCTTGCTCAGCTTTCCATAGCCTTTAAATCTCTTGACTCTGTAATAAACATTTCCGTCTATATTGTAGGCTAGCCCCTTTTCTTCAAGGCTTTTAATCAAATCTATTATAGCATCGATGTTTTCGCTGACTTTTGGATGAACCGAAGCTCTTTTAACTCCAAGAGCATCCGCATCCTTGTAGTATTCTTGGATGAATCTATCTGCGATTTGCTGTGGCGGAGCTGCTTCTTCATTTGCTTTTTTAATGATTTTATCGTCCACATCTGTAAAGTTCTGCACGTAGTCAACCTGGTATCCTACATATTCAAAGTACCTCCTGAGCACGTCGAATATGATAAATGGCCTTGCGTTTCCTATGTGAAAGTAGTTATAGACCGTAGGTCCGCAAACATACATCTTGACCTTTCCTTCTTCAATGGGAACAAAGGTCTCTTTCTTATTTGTCAGTGTATTGTAAAGCTTCAAGCTTACACATCCTTTCCTTCCCGCTTGTTTATCAAGAGCACTACGCTGTGGGCGCTGATTCCTTCTTCTCTTCCTGTAAGTCCCAGTTTTTCCTCTGTAGTAGCCTTGACATTTATGTTCTCTCTTTGAGTCCTAAGCACATCTGCGATCTTTCTTCTCATATCTGATATGTAGGGGGCAAGCTTTGGCTTTTGTGCTACGATAGTAGCATCGATATTTCCTATTTCGTATCCTTTTTCTATCATCATTTCGTACACCTTGCTCAAAAGAATCAAGCTGTCTATGCCTGCAAAAGCTTGATCAGTATCCGGAAAGGCTCCGCCTATATCCCCTTGGCCCATTGCTCCCAGGATCGAATCCATGACGGCATGAACCAATACGTCTGCATCTGAGTGCCCCAAAAGGCCCTTCTCGTGGGGTATCGTAACTCCTCCCAGAATCAGCTTTCTTCCCTTTATCAGCCTATGTACATCGTATCCATGTCCAATACGCATTATATATCTCCATTTCAATTTACTTGTTGTCGTGAAATTCCTTGTATACCCTAAATGGCTTTGTTACGACTCTAAAAGGCAGGCTCTTTAAAAAGCCGGTTATATCCTTTTCCATTTCCTTTGTCATCCTTGAAGGCTTGCTTAAAACCCTTGCAACAAATTCTTCCTTAAAGTGTTTTCTGACGTAGTCTTGGTCTATCTTTATCTCCACCCCACAATTATTGCACTGAATCTTGTGTATGTGGTTGTTTTTATATTCTATGGTGTGGTCTGTTTCCTTGTCACAATGTATGCAAAATAAATATGCGTCCATCTTTGTGCTTGACATTAGACTCTCTCCTTCATGATCGTTATATGAGCTGCAAGCTTTTCAGCGCTTTTGCAACTCCGCAATTATCGTTTGTATCAGTAGTCATCTTTGTCAATTTTTTAATATCTCCGTGGGCATTTCCCATCGCTATGCTCAGGCCGGACTGCTCAAACATGCTTAGATCGTTGCCGCTGTCTCCCATGGTGATGATCTGGCTTGTTTCGATGCCGTAGTGCTTTGCTATTTTATTTACTCCATTGCCCTTGCTTGCCAAAGGATTCATTATCTCGACGTAGTTTTTTTCAGGCCTTATTATCGTAAATTCGTTGTGATCAAGTTTTTCCCATATCTTTGCCAACCTGTCGTCTCCTGTTTCGTACATATCCATCTTGATTATCTTTTCGTTCCTAAGGTCCGCTTCAATGTCTTTGATATCGCAAAAGAGGCTCTTTGACAGTATCTCGCTGTTTTTCACCATTTCGTTGTCGAAGTAGTAAATGTTGTAGAAATCCAGGTTTTGATAATAGTAATTGTGGGTTTCCGTTATTATGTTGTAATCTACGTTCATTTCCTGACACAGGTATGCAAACTCGATAACCCTGTCGGTGCTGATATGCAAATTTTCAATATAGTCTTCATAAGCCATTTTCGCTCCGTTGCTTCCGACATAATCAGCTTCAAAATCGATTGCCATAGCATATGACATCGCAGACTCGATGACTCTTCCTGTGGAAAAAACCACTTTGATCCCGCTTTTTTGCAACTTGAACAACGCATCGATATTTTCATCAGGTATCAATTTGTTGCTATCTAACAGCGTACCGTCCATATCAACAGCCAGCATTTTATAATTCATTCTTTTACATCCCTTCTGCAAATCATTATCTATAATATTTTATATCTTATTGCCTGATTTATCAAGTTTAAAAGCCGCAAGTAAACTCTTGCGGCTTTTAACTCGAAACAAATATTATTTTTTAGGAAGATGGATGCACTGTCCATGAACGTCATGGGCCGCTTCCATTATGGTTTCTGAAATAGTTGGGTGTGCATGTATTATGTCACCTAGCTCTTCGATTGTTCCCTCCAGCTTCATCACGGCAGTCGCTTCTGCCACAAGCTCGGTAGCATTCGGTCCTACTATGTGAACGCCCAGGATCTCACCGTATTTCTTGTCTGTAATTATCTTAACGAAACCTTCGGTTTCACCCATGGCAATCGCTTTTCCGCTGACCATCATCGGGAACTTTCCGATTGCTACGTCGTATTTCCTCCGGGCTTCTTCTTCGGTCAGACCTACGGCTCCTATCTCAGGTATCGTGTAAATGCAGCTTGGCACCAATCTATAGTCCATCTTCTTGCTTTCTCCCATGGCATTTTCTGCAGCCTTCATTCCTTGGGCAGATGCCAGGTGTGCCAATTGTATCTTTCCTGTTATATCTCCTACTGCATAGATATTTTCCTTGGATGTCCTTAAATAATCATCTACTTCTATCGTTCTGTCCTTTTTGATATCAAGGGCTTCAAGGCCAGTCAAGTTTGCCTTTCTTCCGATAGATACCAGAACCTTTTCTGCCTTGATAGATATTTCGTTCTTGCCGCTTACTGTCACAGCAAATCCATCGCCTGCCGCTTCTACCTTTTCCACCTTGGAATCAGTCATTACCTCTACTCCGGCCTTTTTAAGCTGCTTTTCCAGCTCTGCTGAGACTTCGGCGTCCATGTTCGGTATAAGCTTAGGCATCATCTCGACGATAGTCACCTTTGTTCCAAAAGAATTATATATAGTCGCAAATTCGCAGCCTATTACGCCTCCGCCTATTACTACAAGCTCCTTAGGAATCTCTTCAAGATCTAAAATCTCAGTACTCGTCATTATCCCCGGAAGATCAAGCCCCGGTATCGGTGGCACTAGGGGAATTGACCCTGTAGCTATTATTAGCTTTTCGAACTTGACTGTTTTTCCTTTGTCCTTGCCTTCGGTAATCTCTACTGTATTGTCATTATTCGCCTTACCGATTCCATCTATAATTGCCACGCCGTTGGACTTTAGAAGAGATCCTATTCCTCCTGTAAGCTTCTTAACTACGCTGTCCTTGTTTTGTTTGACTTTTTTCATGTCTATTTCAGGTTTTGCCACATTGATTCCCCTTGCACCGGCATGTTCTATCTGGTGAAGTATCTCGGCATTTTTAACAAGGGTCTTGGTTGGTATGCATCCTACGTTCAGACACGTTCCACCAAAGTACTGTGCCTCTACAATGGCAGTCTTTGCGCCTAGTTGAGCTGCTCTGATGGCTGCAACGTAACCTCCCGGACCTGCTCCCAGAACGACGACATCGTATTCGTCCTCTTGTTTTTGAGCCTCTTTTGCAGGCTTGACCTCAGCTTTGGCTTGCTCTTTTTCAGGCTTTTCTTCTTTGGCAGGAGCCGAAGATGAAGCATCAGGTACCTGCTCTCCTTCTTTTCCTATGTATCCTATCACGGTAAATACAGGCAGAACGTCTCCTTCTTTTGCAGCTATCTTAAGGATAGTTCCTGTGGTTTCAGCTTCAACTTCCATGTTTACCTTGTCAGTCAATATCTCTAGTATGGGATCTCCGGTGTCTACCTTGTCACCCTCGGAGACCAGCCACTTTATTATCGTGCCTTCCTCCATATCCATGCCGGCTTTGGGCATGATGATTTCGGTTGCCATTTTATCAACTCCTTCATCTTTTTTCTGCTTAAAGCAGCATCAATGTGGGATCTTCAATCAAATCTTTCAAATACTGAAGGAACTTAGCTCCATCAACGCCGTCCATTACCCTATGATCCATTGTAAGCGTCATGTTCATCACGCTTCTTACCTTAGGCTCTCCATCAATGATTCTCATTCTTTCCAGAATCGCGCCAACGCTTAAGATTGCGCTATTTGGCTGGTTGATGATCGATGTGAACTTAACGGTATCGAACATGCCAAGATTGCTGATCGTAAATGTGCTTCCCTGAAGCTCGTCCGGCTTTATTTTGCCTTTTACAGTCCTAGTTACAGTGTCCGTTCTTTTTTGAACTATCTCTGTAAGGCTCATTTTGTCGGTAGCCTTTATTACAGGCACCATCAGTCCGTTGTCAAGTCCTACCGCTAGCCCCATGTTCACATCTTCGTTAAGGAGTATTCCTTCATCTGTAAGTGTGGAGTTGACTATAGGGTACTTAACAAGCGCTTTTGAAACGGCCATTATTATTAAATCCGTATAAGTTATTTTCTTTTCAGTTTCTTTTAATATCCTGTCCTTCATCGCGCTTCTAAGCTTGATTGCCGCTGTCATATCTATTTCGATATCGAGGCCTACAGTCGCAGCTTTTTTGACGCTTTCCAGCATTCTGTCTGCAATGATCTTTCTCATGCCAACCATCGGAATCAGCTTTCTTTCCTTTGCTTCTACAGGCTTTTCTTCTTTAGTTGCAGAAACCGCCTTGCCGGTCTCGTCTTTTGAGATAAGATCGTCTTTGGTAATCTTTCCTCCAAAGCCGGTTCCCTTTACTTCAGACAAGTCGATATCCTCGACTTCTGCAATCTTTGCTGCAAGGGGAGTAGCTTTTACTGCTTTAAAGCTTTCGACATCCGCAACATGCACTCTTCCTTTAGGGCCGCTTCCCTTTACCAGTTTAAGGTCGATGTTCTTCTCTCTTCCGGCTTTTCTTGCTGCAGGAGTAGCTCTAACCTTGCCTGACTCATCTACTGATTCGTCTTGTTTAGGCATGGCCTCTGATTTTATCGATTCTTGCTTTTGCTCTTTTTCAGGCTTTTCTTCCTTGGCAGGAGCCGAAGATGAAGCATCAGGTACCTGCTCTCCTTCTTTTCCTATGTATCCTATCACGGTAAATACAGGCAGGACGTCTCCTTCTTTTGCAGCTATCTTAAGGATAGTTCCCGTGGTTTCAGCCTCAACTTCCATGTTTACCTTGTCAGTCAATATCTCTAATATGGGATCTCCGGTGTCTACCTTATCACCCTCGGAGACCAGCCACTTTATTATCGTGCCTTCCTCCATATCCATGCCGGCTTTAGGCATGATGATTTCGGTTGCCATTTTATCAACTCCTTTATTCTTTTCACGTAAAACTGAGAACCGGTCATTAAATCGTTGTTAAACAATCGTAAAAGATTATGATTTTCCAATAGTTTAACGATGTGCTTAGCAGTCCTGGGGCAGTTGGAAAACGAACCCCTTTACCTATTCATAACCTTGTAAATTGCATCCTTGATCATATCTACGCTTGGCGCTACCGCCGCTTCCAGATTTCTGTTGTACGGTATTGGAGTATCAAGGCCTGCAACCCTTAATACAGGCGCATCCAAAAAGTCGAATGCTTCGCTTTCAGAGATCATTGCAGCGATTTCTCCTCCAAGCCCTCCTGTTTTTGCAGCTTCGTGGACTACTATTGCTCTTCCTGTCTTTTTGACTGACTCTACGATAGTTTCAGTATCCATTGGATAAAGAGTCCTTGGATCGATCACTTCTACGCTTATGCCTTCTTTTTCAACTGCTTCGACTGCTTCCATGACTCTATGCAATATCGTTCCGTAAGTAACTATAGTTACATCTGTTCCTTCTTTTTTTACGTCTGATTGTCCCAATGGAAGAACGTACTCGTCATCTACAGGTACTTCGCCTTTCATCTTATAAAGGAGCTTATGCTCTACGAAACATACCGGGTTGTCGTCTCTGATGGCAGCTTTTAAAAGTCCCTTGGCTTCTGCAGGAGTAGATGCAGTAACCACTTTTAGTCCGGGCACGTGACACAGCCACGCCTCAAGGGACTGACAGTGTTGGGCAGCAGCTCCCGTGCCGCTTCCTGCCGGAAGCCTCAAAGTCATTGGAACCTTTGCTTTTCCGCCAAACATATATCTCATTTTTGCAGCTTGGTTTACAAGGTTGTCCATAGCTATAGTTATAAAGTCCATGAACATCATTTCACAGATTGGTCTAAGTCCTGTAGCCGCAGCACCTGCTGCCGCTCCGGTGATTACCGCTTCTGAAATAGGCGTATCCTTTACTCTGTCTTCACCGAACTCTTCGAACATGCCAACAGATACTCCAAAAGCACCTCCATAAAGACCTATGTCTTCACCCATGAAAATTACATTCTTGTCTTTTCTCATTTCTTCGCTCATCGCAAGGTTGATGGCATCTTTATATGTCATTTCTTTCATTTCCATTATATTTACCCTCCTATTCAATATATTACGCGTATACGTCTTCCGTTACCGACTCAACAGGCGGCTCAGGGCTGTTGTTTGCAAATTCAACTGCATTTTCCATGTTCGTCCTAGCCTGTTCCTCAACTGCCTCTATCTCTTCTGCAGTGGCGATTTTGTTTTCCAACATGAATTTTTTCAGTCTGGCTATAGGATCTTTTTCTTTCCATTGCTGCACTTCTTCTTTTGTTCTGTATGCCTGAGCATCACTCTTTGAGTGGCCAAGCCATCTGTACGTCTTGCTTTCTATTAAAACAGGTCCTTTGCCGCTTCTGACGCCTTCAGCTGCTTTATTTACTGTTTCGTATACTTCGATAGGATCATTTCCGTCCACTATGATTCCCGGAATTCCATATGCTTTTGCTCTGTCTGCAATGTCTGTGATGTTCATATGCTTTGAAATAGGAGTAGACATTCCGTAAAGGTTGTTTTCAATAAAGAATATTACCGGAAGCTTCCAGACTGATGCAAGGTTTAGTGCCTCGTGGAACGAACCCTCGTTAGCCGACCCGTCGCCTGCAAAACAAAGCACAAGCTTTCCTGTCTTTTGATATTGTTGGGTAAGCGCTGCTCCTACAGATATACAGTATCCTCCACCTACTATTCCGTTGGCGCCAAGATTGCCGTTATCAATATCGGCGATATGCATGGATCCTCCCTTGCCTTTGCAATATCCTGTTTCTTTTCCCAATAGCTCAGCCATCATTTTATTTATGTCCAAGCCAAATCCTACAGCTTGAGAGTGTCCTCTATGGGTCAAAGATGCGAGGTCTCCATCCTCAAGAGCCATACATGAAGCTACTCCTGAGGCTTCTTGGCCTACTGAAAGGTGCGTGGTGCCGTGCACCATTCCTCTTGAGAAGAAATATGCAACTTTTTCTTCAAAAAGTCTTGCATGATTCATCCTTAAATACATTTCCATAAGTGTTTCTTTTGATAAAGACATTTCATTACCTCCTTGGTTTGTTCTCTACATTTTTTTTAACAAGGCCTTGGCTGTTTCAGCGTCGGTTATCAACACATCCACCAAGCCGGCTTTGATTCCGCCGTATATTGCATTTATTTTTTCTCTTGTTCCCGATACGCAGATTTTCATGGGTATTTTCCTCATATCTTCAAGCTCCGGGCAGATAAGTCTGTCGTAAAACGGAGCATCGATTATATTTCCTTCCATATCGAAGTATCTGAACAAAAAATTTCCTACAGCCCTTTTGTCATTTAAAAACTTTAAATCCTCATCTCCCAGCATTCCTTCCCTGAAAGGCGTAACGGATTTGCCTAAGCTTGCGATGCTTACCATTGCTATATCGCATTTTGTAGCCTTTTCCAAAACCTTTTTCACTGATGATTCCTGCATCAATATCTTCTTTGTCTCTGAGTTATCCACCATCAACGGATTATGCATCAGATATGGCTTTGCTCCAAGCTTAAGTGAGATATCCCTGGTTATCTCTCCCGATTGCCTGGACAGCTGCTTGCTTAGCTCACCATCAAAAAAATGATCAAACGGAAATACTCCACCAGCCAGCTGTACCACGGAAAGGTCCAGATTTTTTCTTTCTCTGACTATATGCTGTGAAGCATAGGCCAGCGTTCTTCCCCAGGCTATACCCAATATCGTCTTCGGCTTTAAAATCCTGTCGACGTATTCTGCCGCCGCTTTTCCTATGGCATCCATGGTAAGATGATTTGTCTCTTGGGTAGAAGCTAAGACTACTTCCTTTAAAGAAAATTTCTTTTCAAGTTCCTGCTCTAAATCGATGTAGTCATCATACGAATCGTCAATCGTTATCTTTACTATCCCTTCGGGTATAAGCTTTTGCATCAGCCTGCCGACCTTCTGTCTCGATATGGATAGCCTGTCCGCGATTTCCTCCTGGGTCAAATTGTCATTGTAATAATACTTTGCGATTTTAACCATCTGTCTTCGTTTTTCTTCTTTTAACATTCTTTCACCACCTTAGCGGTCATTTTCACTCAAATAATTGAACTAAATGCACTTTTAAGCATTTGCTCATTAATCGAGAATTTGTTCAACTTAATAATATCATCATTCCGTTTTTAGTTCAAGACAAATCATCGGATTTGATGAAAGAAATTAATCTCACCAAATCCTTATATGGGCATTTTAAATATATTTATATAATATCGTGAGCATCAGAGTAATAATCTGCGTTTTTTATGGTATAGTTAATTATTGATTAAATATGAAAAGGTGAAGTCGATGATATTTATAAGGAAATTGTTTTTATACTTTTTTGGGATGTTCCTATTGTCTCTAGGTGTAGCCCTATCAATAAGAGCCGGACTCGGAGTGTCTCCCATAACTTCAGTTCCTTACATCTTAAGCCACATCGCAGCTTTTGACGTGGGACTGGCCACCACAATGGTATTTACAGTCTATATAGGCATACAAGCTCTTATTCTTCGAAAGGACTTTAAGCACATAAACTGGCTGCAGCTTCTCGTGGCATCTGTATTCGGTGGTTTTTTAACCCTATCCAACAGTCTTTTGGTTTTTATATCCCCAGAGCTGTACCCGGTAAAGCTGGCTCTTTTCTTTTTAAGCATGCTGCTCATGGCTTTAGGCGTTATATTATACATGTCCCCGGGTTTTATGCCTCAGCCTCCCGAAGGACTTGTGGCAGCTCTAGTGAAAAAAAGCGGCATTGAATTTGGAAGAACCAAGATATATTTTGATTACTTTCTAATAGCATTGTCTTTGATTCT
This sequence comes from Eubacteriaceae bacterium, assembly GCA_003446375.1. Lineage (GTDB taxonomy): Bacteria > Bacillota > Clostridia > Eubacteriales > Alkalibacteraceae > Alkalibacter. The sequence continues at coordinate 75,501 of DMAW01000117.1, forward strand.
TATATTCGCTACAGGCATAGGCTTCATAGGAATAAGAGAAGGCACTTTCATAGCGGCCTTTGGTTTGGGAAAAATGATTTCCGTGCTTTCCAAGCGCATCACTCCGGCGCTAGATGCCTATTGCAGCGAGCAGTTGTAAGGGTGAATCGTTATTTTGTTGACAATGCGCCTCCGCACATATATAATAAATTCTATATTTATACTATGTTATACGGAAAGGTGATACCATTGAACGTCAGAAATTTACTTAACAAGTTAAGTGAAGAAAACAAGCTGTATGCTGAAGAATACCTATATATACTAGACAACGCTGAAAAACCCGATATAGACCATCTCTTCTTTCTCGCTCGCCAAGCAAGGGACAAAGTCTACGGACCCAACGTGTTCATGCGTGGATTAGTTGAATTTTCAAATTATTGCCAACAGGACTGCATGTATTGTGGCATACGGATGTCCAACGATGATGCAGACAGATACAGACTTGACATTGACAGCATCATATCCTGCTGCAAGACCGGTCGCTTGCTTGGATACAAGACATTCGTCCTGCAAGGAGGAGAAGATCCAAGCATTACAGACGACTGGCTTTTAGATCTTGTAAAAAGCATCAAATTCGAAATTCCGGATTGCGCAATCACGTTATCAGTCGGAGAAAGGCCTTACGAATCGTATAAGGCTTTATATGAAGCCGGCGCAGACAGGTATCTATTGAGACATGAGACAGCAAATGAAGCCCTGTATAATAAGCTCCACCCAAATATGACTTTTAAAAATAGGATGGAATGTCTTAATAGTTTAAAGGAAATAGGTTTTCAGGTAGGTGCGGGATTCATGACCGGACTTCCTGGACAAGTCAATAAAGACTATGTCAAAGACTTAATGTTCCTGGAGCAATTCAATCCTCACATGGTTGGAATAGGTCCTTTTATCCCACATGGAGACACGCCATTAAAAAACGCCTTATCTAAAGGCATAGATATCACTTTGGTTTTAGTAGCTTTGACCCGCCTGATTCTTCCCGATGCACTAATTCCTGCCACAACTGCTCTTGGCTCAGCAGATCCAAAAGGAAGAGAAAAAGGCCTTTTGGCAGGCGCCAACGTTGTAATGCCCAACATAACCCCTACTGAAAACAAAGAGAAATACCTGCTTTATGAGGGTAAAATCTGCACAGGTGACGAAGCCTCCCACTGCAGAGGATGTATCCAGAGGCGAATCGAGTCTACAGGGATGAAGGTCGACATGTCTATAGGGCACCACAAGACCGTCTTATAAACAAAATCGCTTTTATGAATTGATACAAAACCTCCAGAGCTGACACTCTAATCGATTATAGTGTCAGCTTTGGAGGTTTCCTTATGTATTTCCTAAAAAGGCTTCTGTCTGCTTTTCTTTCTATATTCCAGCGGCGTCATCAGAAAGTACTCTTTAAATTTACCGCTAAAACTTGATATATTGGAATACCCCAAGTGCAAAGCTATTTCTCCCACAGATTTTTCAGTGCTGGAAAGCAGATTTGCAGCGTTGAGCATCCTAATTGAATTTGCATGCTTCCAGATGGTAGTCTTATACATTGCCGAGAAGCCCGCTTTTAGCTTTTGCTGATTAATACCGACTGCTTCGCTCAATGCCTCTATAGTCATAGGGCTACAGCAGTTGATTTCAATCAGCTCCTTAGCTTTTCGGATACATTTTATGTCCTTTCCAGATAAAAACATATACCTCTTGCCTATTTTAATTTCTACCAAGTCATGTCTGCCCAGATATGGCTTCATCTCACCTGACTTAAGCTCCCAAGTCAGAAGCGCTGTGCACTCTAGAATTTTTGCATCAATGAAAATCTCGCTTACGCTGCCTGACAAGAACAATCTCTCCAGATCAGTTAATACTACAGAAACGGATAAGGGCAAATACCTGTATGTCAGATTTCTCTCCAATTTGTCCAACAAACCATATTCCCTTATGTAATTGGCTTTAACTACCTCTTCAATCCACTTTTGGTGAATCGTTATTTCTATTCCCTTAAAATGCTGTCCCTTTTTCCAGTGCTGAGTCCCTTCTGGCATATCTTCATATACAAAAAACGAAGATGGCTTGAAGTCTTTTATCTCTCTATTAACTCCTTCAACGACGCTTATTCCTTGGTGCACGGTTCCAAACCTAATTTGCTTGGAGCTGCCTTCATATTTTATAGAAAAATCCTCCGCTATGGCATAGTCGGCTATAAAAATGTCATAACTGCCCTCTTTACAATATCTAATCATCTGCCCCAGTCTAGGCCTATCCTTATTTTTATAAATCTTAAAGCTATCTGTGTGAAACACTTCAAATGTCAATTCCTTAAAAAGCTGTGTATAAAATTCTTCACTCGTATGAACTTTCATAGCTGACCTCCTTGGTTCTAATTATATCCTTTATCACCACAGCATATCAAGTTATTTATTATATAGGATTACTTATTTATTAAATCAGATGACTTACTTGTAATGATACTCATTATCATTTATAATTAGCGAATCACACTTAAGGAGGATTTAATAAATGAACAGCAATACTTTTAAAAAAATAATTACCACTACGATTCTGGCCGGACTCATAGTATTTACTTTTACAGGCTGCAGCTCAAGTGGATCGCCTAACGAAAACGACAGCCAAGCCGAAACTAGAATTGTAACTGATGCAAAGGGCGAGGTTGAAATCCCCGCAAACCCACAGCGGATAGTCGATATTAGCGGCAACAGCGATATCTTCCACATACTAGGCTATGAGGTCATTGGAACTGCTAATTCTGACGCATATGATTATACAAAATACCCATCCTATCTCGAAGATATTCTTAAGGATGCTGCCATACTTGGTTTTAGCATGCAGGACACCATGGATATAGAAGGAATTTTGGCACTAGATCCCGATTTGATAATAATATCAAACGTACAGGAAAAGATGTACCAACAGCTTTCCGACGTCGCTCCTACAGTCATGATCGAAATGGCTCAAATCGACTGGATTGAAGATTTCAAGAAGGTTGCGTCCGTTATGGAAAACGAGGACGCAGCCGAAGCATGGCTTGTAGATTACAGGCAAAAAGCAACTGAAGCCGGAGAAAGCATCAAATCAAATCATGGAGAGGATTCCACATATCTTTCATTTTTAGCTAGCGGCGGGCAGATTTACATATTTGACGGAGCAGGTCTGGGAAGCATCCTTTATGACGACATGGGACTTTCAAAGCCGGCTGGAATGCCTGAACAGACAAACATTAGTCTTCCGGTAGTCACTTACGAAGGCTTGGCTTCGATAGATGCAGATTTCATATTTGCAGTGGGAACACCTGATGATCTTGCAGCCTTGACTGAAAATCCTGTTTGGAACAGCTTGGAAGCTGTCAAGAATAATAATGTCGTGGAGCTTCCCGCAAGTCCTTATTTTATCCAAGGTTACAGCTCCATTGGCCGGGCATTGTTTTTGAACGAGGTTGAAGGTTTGATTGATGGTATCAGCAACTAAGAAAGCCATCTTGGCGGGATTTATTCTTTCCCTGCTAGCCGCATTGGGGATTATTATAGCGGTTGCATTCGGTTCGAAGAATATCCCACTGAGTACGGTTATTGACAGCATTTTTAACTATGAAGATGTCCTGGACATGCAGGTGGTTAGAAACGGTCGCATCCCAAGGGCACTTGCCGCCATCTTGATTGGCGGCTTTCTTGGCATTTCCGGAGCCATGATGCAGGGAGTGACGAGAATTCCTATAGCAGAACCCTCTCTTATGGGGATAACCCAAGGAGCCACATTTGCCGTTGCACTGGTTTCCATCAACCCTGATTTTTACGCCATGACGGAAAATACCTTTGCCGCATTGGCCGGTTCTGCCACAAGCGGTGGTCTGGTGCTTCTTTTCAGCATGCAAAACCCGCGAAACATGAGCATTTCGAGATTTGTTTTAGCAGGAACTGCTCTTGGCACGTTTTTTATATCATTGGCATCAACTTTATCTATCCTATCAAACCGGACTCAGGAACTTGCTTTTTGGGTAGCAGGAGGCCTAAGATCCGCTACCTGGGATAGCGTGGCAATGCTTGCGGCAGCAGGAGGCTTGTGCTCATTGGCGGCTCTGTTCATCTCAGGACGAATCAACATAGTGAACCTGGGCGAAGATATGGCCATATCACTTGGGGAAAGACCAGGCGTAGTCAGATTTATGGCCATGATATTGATAATCATAATATGCTCGGTAAGCGTATCCGTCGCCGGAAATATCGCCTTTATCGGTCTCATCGTACCTCATATAGTAAGGAGCTTTGTTGGCGAAAACTATAAATTGATAATGCCCTTATCATTTTTAGGAGGCAGCGTTTTGCTGATTTGGGCAGACAATGCCGCAAGGCTATTGAATCGACCCTATGAAACGCCGGTAGGATTGTTCACGTCTCTTATTGGAGTGCCTATATTTATTTGGATGGTCAGGAGGAACAGCTGAAATGGGCAGAAAAACATTTGTAATTTTAATCATAACAGCGGCTGTACTTTCAGCTTCCATCATCTTCAGCTTGTCTTCAGGGAGCTATTCCCTGAGGCTAGATGAAATCATACGAACATTGATTGGAAGAGGAAACCCTCTTTCCAATACTATAGTAATGCAGCTAAGGCTTCCAAGAATCTTTATAGCCATACTTGTTGGAGCTTCTTTATCTACCGCAGGGTGCATACTTCAAAGCATTCTCGGCAACCCACTAGCTGAACCTGGAATTATCGGCATGAACTCCGGAGCGGCATTAGCCGTAGTTCTCTTGATATCTTCCAGCAGCTCCGCTTACTACGATTCAATCGGCATATATACCATGATGCTCTTGCCCATTGCTTCTATTGCAGGTTCATTTTTGGTCACAGCACTTATATATGTTCTTAGCGTAAAAAAAGGCGCTAATCCAGCCCGCCTAACCCTGACCGGCGTGGGAATAAGTGCCGGAATCAACGCATTTATAGCTCTTTATCAGCTCACCATGTCAAAAGGCGACTACAACCGGGCCTTGACTTGGATAAGCGGAAGTCTATGGGGCAGCAACTGGCTTTTCTTTGGGATCATCGCGCCTGCTGCAGCAGTCTCCATAGGCTTTGCGATGTATAATTCAAAGCTTTTGGATGTTATCAGGTTAGGACGAGAAACTGCCGTGGGGCTGGGAGTTGATGTAGATAAAAAACAAAAATCACTTCTGGGCATAGCTTTGGTCTTATCTGCAGCCTCTACAGCGGTCGCAGGAAATATATCTTTCTTAGGGCTTATGGGTCCCCATATTGCCAATAGACTAGTCGGTCCGGTTCACATAAGGAAAATACCGGTAGCCGCGGGAATCAGCTCGGTATTGATACTTTTGGCGGACACGGCTTCCAGAACCATGTTCTCCCCTTTAGAAGTGCCTGTAGGCATAACCGTCTCAATCCTTGGAGTTCCCTACTTTATATATCTAATGCTAAAAGAAGCATGATAGGAGGAAAAATGAATTCTTATAATATTGAAATCAATGATCTTCAAGCATCTTATGAGGATAACATCATCATTGACAGCCTAGATCTGAAAATACCTAAAAACAAGGTGACCATGATAATCGGATCCAATGGTTGTGGTAAGTCTACGCTTTTAAAGTGCATTTCTAGGCTGTTGATTCCTGATAAAGGTCAAATATCCATTAACGGCTCGGAAATTAAAAAGAGGGCATCCAAAGAACTGGCCAAAACTATGGCCGTGCTCCCTCAAAGTCCTTCAGCACCAGGAGGTCTACTAGTTAGAGAGCTCGTATCTTATGGGCGCTTCCCTTATCAAAAGCCTATGGGCGGACTCAAAAAGGATGATATGGAAATTATAAACAGATCCATGGAGGTCACGGGCATTATTGAATATGCCGATAGGCCTCTTGATTCTCTATCCGGAGGACAAAGGCAGCGTGCGTGGATTGCCATGGTTTTGGCACAGGAAACCGAAATACTGATACTGGACGAACCTACCACCTACCTGGACATATCTCATCAGCTGGAGATACTGACGCTTCTTAAAGAGCTTAACGAAAAATTCAACCGTACAGTGGTCATGGTGCTTCATGAGCTGAATAATGCAGCTAAGTTTGCCGATCATCTTATTGGGCTTAAAAGTGGCAATGTAGTCTTTGAGGGGTCTCCCAAGGCAGTGGTTAATTGTGAAAATCTGCGGATTCTATACGGTGTCAATTCAAGCATACAGCTGGACAGCACAGGGACTTATCCCGTATGCGTAGATTTCCAGCTCGCTAAATAGAAAGGACCTTTTATGAAGAATAAAAACTTCGCAATTTTGTTGACAGGACAGATAATATCCCTTTTTGGCAGTGCCATCCAACGCTTTAGCTTATCCTTGTATATTCTTGATTTAACAGGATCAGCAGTGATATTCGCCAATATTCTTGCTTTATCCATGGCTCCATACGTTTTTTTTGCTCCAATCGCCGGATTTATCTGTGACAGATACAGCCGAAAAATGATTATGGTGATATTGGATTTATTAAGCGGCCTTACCGCCGCTATATGCGCTTTCTTCCTGATGCAAGGCAGCCAAAGCATAGGTATGATATCCATCACGATGTTCATATTGTCATCACTGTCTACAGTGTATGCACCGGCAGTGACTTCCTCAATTCCTCAGGTAGTCGACAATTCCTCGCTGGTCAGGGCAAACAGTCTGGTACAACAGATTGCATCCATGTCTAACTTCATCGGACCTGTAGTTGCCGGCTTATTATACAGCATGCTTGGAATTAGATTTGTCATATTGATAAACGCTGCAAGCTTCTTGTTTTCAGCCTCCTTGGAGTCGCTCATGGACATTCCCAACCCTAAGTCGGATCAATGTGAAAACACAAAATCCTGGGGAAGGTTGGTGTTGGATGACTCCATATCAGGTTTTAGCTACCTACTAAAAAACAAGCCAACAATCACAAGGATGATAGCTATAGCAGGTTTTTTCAATCTTTTCCTAGTTCCTGTCTTTTCTGTAGGATCGCCCTACATAATCAAGGTGATTTTGGAGATGTCCTCCCACACCTATGGATTTGCTGAAGGCGTAATCGCATTGGGAATGATTGCAGGTGGATTCGTGATGAGCATTAATCCATTTTTCTCGGAGATAAAAAGCGTTTATAGGATCTTGTTTCTCTCGAGCTTATCTCTTTTGATTATGGGAGCTTCACTTTTTATTCCATTTGAACATTCCCACTACAGGTGGGTATCTCTGGTCGTATTTACGCTGGGTGGCAGCTTCATAATGTTCGCTCTCGGTGTCTCAAACGTAGTAACGGCTTCATATGTCCAACAAGAGATACCTTTTGAAATGATGGGCAAGACAACGGCTATATCAACAGCATTTGCTACAATATGCATACCTTTGGGGCAAATGGGATTCGGCAGATTATTGGAGATCTTTGATACTAGAGTGGGTTTTTTGATATTGATTGCATCAGCACTAAAGCTCCTTGCCACATATATGGTCAAGTGGAATGTAGGTAAAATCCCTTAAAGCCACCTTAATCTTACATTCCATACACGTTGACTTTTTTGCTTTTTTATGTTTTCATGGAGTTGGGCATATTATTTTTTTATCGACTATTTAAGTGCACTTAACCCCTTCAACCGATAAAGTGTTAAACGTTTACACCAAACAAACAGACAATTAATTAGGAGTGAAATTATGGAACCCAAAAACAAAATCAAGCTGGCTATATTATCCGTGTCTTCCCTACTGATGATTTCCATGACGGCATCCGCTATTTTGGCAGACATTTCTGCTCACTATCCAGGTGTTGACCAATCTATCATACAGATGGTCCTTACCCTTCCGGCTCTCATGGGTATGACTTTCGCACTGCTGTCGGGACCTATCACCACAAAGATATCAAAAAAGAATTTAGTCATATTCGGTTTGATTTCAGCTTTTTCAGGCGGAACTACTGCCTTGCTCTTTGGCCAGACCAGCATATACGTGCTGCATGCTTCAAGCCTGCTTATCGGCATCGCTCAAGGAATCAACTCGACTATGACGATGGCTCTTATAGCCGATTATTTTTCAGGAAGCGAACGGAGCTCCCTCATGGGGTTGCAATCTGCTTTTGTAAACGGAGGAAGCATGGTAATACTTCTGATTTCAGGGTTTTTAGCGGGCATCCGGTGGAATTATTCTTATTTGATTTATTTGATTTTGATACCGGTGATGGTCATAGTCATCAAAAACCTTCCTTCAGACAGCCCTGTCCACGAAGATCATGCCTCAGCTTCAGGAAACGGCAATCTAAACTCCATAGTTTTCTTTACAAGCTTAGTCATGTTCTTGTTCACCACGCTTTTATTCGTATTTCAAACCAATATCTCCATGTTCATAAGAAGCAACGAACTGGGTGATGCATCTACCGCCGGTATGGTAAATTCTCTAATGACAGGGACAGGAGCCCTCACCGGGATTTTTTACGGAAGAATAACTCGCTTCTTAAAAACCATGATAATGCCTGTCGCAGTTTGCACCGCCGGCATTGGAATGCTCCTTGTTTACATAGTTGGATCTCTGCCGTCAGTTTTCATTGCAGGAATCATGGTAGGATTTGGACTTTCAGCAACTATACCTACAGCGATGTTCAATGTGTCAAGCGCCGTATCGCCTTCTAAAAGCGCAACAGCCATAGCTTTAACAAACGGTTTTATGAATATCGGAATGTTTGCGTCCCCTTTTGTCATAAATCCTCTTTCCAGCGGACTCAACCCCGGCATAGACGGATTTAGGTTTTTCCTTTCAGCATCGGGACTTATCCTTCTTTCCGTGATAATATACGCAGGCAATAGATACACTTCTCACATAACATCTGCCGATGAAAGAAAGTAGCATAAAAAAGGCATGAAACCAATTTTGGTCTCATGCCCATTTTTTATTCTTCTGTCTCTTCTTCTCCAATTACTATCGGCTCTGTTCTTTCATCTTCTTCGGGTTCTTCTTCTGTAAGATTAAATGGAGATAGGGATACGATAAGCTCTTGGGGGTCGTTTAGGACCTCTATGCCTTTGTCGACCACGATATCAGATACTGTGTAATTTTCTCCTACCTGCATCTTTTCTACATCCAGCGAGACGCTTTTAGGAATGTCTCCCGAGAGGCATTCTACATGCAGCTCATCCAAGTGGTGAACCAAAGCCCCTTCGTTTTGAAGATTTTCTGAATTAAGTATATGTATTGGTACTTGCACCTGTACTTTTTGGGTCTTGCTTACTTGTTGGAAATCCGCATGAAGTATATCGCCCAAAATTGGATCTCTTTGCAGCTCTTTTAGCATTACATGATAAGATTTTCCATTCATTTCTAAATCAATTATGGCGTTCAACCCTGATTCTTTGAGGATGCTGTGCATATCCTTTTGGCTGATTGCCATAGTTTCCGGCTTTTTTGCCTTTCCATAAACCACACCGGGGATGAAATCCTGTTTTCTCAATTTCCTGGATACCCCAGTACCAGTTTGATCTCTGCTTACGCAACTAATCTTCATAATTTTCCTCCCGTATGTTAGTATTCCCTAATATTATACCATACTTTTAGAAAATCACAAAATAAATGGTAATTTTATCCTTTATGTATTCAGCAGATACATCGTAAGAAGCAACGCTCTTTGAAGCAGCTCTCCTCTGTGGATGCATTCATTTGGAGTGAACATGTCCCTGCTTGCAGGTCCAAATCCACATATCACCCCGGTGCTCTCAGGCACGACGCCTCCGGCCGTAGGAAGAAGCCCTGATTCCGTACCAAAAGGCAGCTTCCATTCCTCGCTTATCAACTTTAGTTTTTCTGTCATCCTATCCGTTCTTTCGCTTCTATTAAGAGGAGGCCTCTCCTCAAGTTTTTGAATATATACGTTGATTTCTTCAGTATCTGAGTGGTCGAATATTTTGTATAAATCCTCCTCTGTCTTTTGGGCAAGATCGCTATCAAGAAAAGAAAGGTATATTGTAGCCCTGACTCTGTGAGGAAGAAGTATGCTGTAACGCTCGGATTGAACCTCCTGAACTGCAACATTTATCATCTCACCGGGGCTGCTTAAGCTTCGTATGCTTTCGCTTTTTGTCAAAAACCAGCTCATCGCATCCGGAGTTGAAGTATGGGCGCCTGTCCTTTGAAAGGGTCCTTCGACCACTATGCTGTATTTTTTGCTGCCCCTATGCTGATCTACTACCTTTCCGCTTAAAAATCCCGGCTGCATTATTATTACCTCTTTAGCCTTCTCGGAAGCCAATCTTAGCATGTGGCTTGAGTATCTCATCCCTCTTCCTTCGTCCGAATAAATGAACACCCCTAGTTTCTTTTCTTCCATCTTTTCAGATATCTTCAAGGCATTTATAGCTTGAAGAACGCATGTGATGCCTGCCCTGCTCGAAGCGATCCCTTCGCCGTAAAGCCATTCCGGCTCTCTTCTGAAAGGTATGGGATACCCTCCTTTTCCGTCATGTGGAACGTCGATCGGAACCACCATCAAGGTGCCGCCTTCAAACCCCTCAGTGCTTTCCCAAGTCCAAGCAGATCGATTATTGGTAAATTCAGGAACTTTTTGCATCTCAAGATCTTCAAATCTCTTTTCAAGCTTTTTTATCATAGTGCCCAATCCTACGGGATCTCCCGTCCAGCTTGGAATATTGGTCCACCCTTTAAGCTCTTCTTCTATTTTGTCCCTGTGCTGAGTAAGATAAGAAAATGATATCATTTTAGGATCTTCATAAAGGCTTGCCGAATTCTCTTCAACAGCCATAGGACCAAAATATCTCAAGCTGGCGACTTCGATAAGCTTATTTACAAGCTTGTTGTAGTCAAGCCCTATCTTGTCCGCAGCAAACACGTAAGATCCGCTTTTGCCTAGACTTGCCATGGAGTTCACCTCCAAGATGTAGGGATTATTGTCTTTATCCAGCCTGAAATCTACCCTTGCGCTATCGAAGCAGCCTAAAGCCCTGAAGGTTTCAATTGCAAGTTTTTGAACCTTTTTGGCAGTTTCATCATCTATTGGTGCAGGACATATCTTTTCGAGAGTCCTTCCGCTGGTACCTTTTTTGTCTTCGTAAGTAAATATCTTTTCTCCTTCTGTAAAAGCGATTTCAACAGGAGGAAGAGCTTCAACGGGCGCATTGCCTAATAATCCGACGTTTACTTCACGGCCGTCTATATACTCTTCTACAAGCGTAGGGGATTTGAACATATCGTATATTACCCTTACTCCTTCTCTTAACTCTTCATCTGTATTAACTATCTTAAGACCAAAGGACACAGCTTCATCTTTAGGTTTTACTATTAAAGGGTATTTTAAATCGTCTTGGAGCGGAAGCTCAAAGTCCGGCGTATCCAAGACAGTGAACTTCGGCGTTGGAAGGCCCTTTTGCATGAGCACCATCTTTGTAAGCACCTTGTCAAGGGCTACTGCATGGGTTTCCGGGCTGGATCCTACATACGGTATCCCAAGCATCTCCAATATCCCCGGGATATGCGTATACCTGGCCCTTCCTTGAATCCCGTAACTTAAGTTGAATACAAGCCCCGGCCTCTCGCCTGATATTACCGAAGGCATAAAATCCTCTAAAGCCGATATTATGTTTTTATCTCCTTCAAAGGTCTTGACCTGATGACCCCCTTCTTCCAAGGCTTTTTTAATCATGTCTATTGTTCCAAGCCCGTACTTTTCCCTGTTTGGCCTTCCAAAAAGGTTTATTACAGCTTGGCTGTCTCTATTGTATATAATTGCAATCTTCATCGTTTAATCTTCCTTTCTGCTTTAGAAGCTCGAAGCTTTTCGGGTCCTTTGCACGTTCCATCCCTCCTGGGATCTGCCGCTCCCATAAAGAGGCCTTCCGGTTCTTTTGGCATCAGAACCGCTTGGACACACCCCATGTAAAAGCTCTTATCGCCCTTATCTATTATTTCAAATCCCAGCTGATCGAAAAGCCCGATGAGCTCTTTTGTGATGATTTCGCTTTCCATATAGGCTCTTTTTCCGCTGCCTGCATGGATTCGAGGCCAGGCAATGACATCTTCAATATCTTTTCCGTAGGCAAGCACCCCTGATAAAATCTGGCTAAGGACTGTAGATATCCTTTCGCTTCCCGGGCTGCCTATAATCATTTGAGCTTTTCCCGCCTTATCCTTTACCAAAGTCGGAGCCACGCTGCTATAAGGCTTGGCGCCGGGCAACAAGTAATATGGATGCATGACGTCCTTTACGTTAAATGCGCTCATGTAGTTATTATAGAAAAAACCCAAATTAGCAGCCATGGTTTTCGCTCCGTAAACCTTTTCTATGGACTGGGTTATTCCAACTGCATTTCCGTGCTTGTCCGCAACACTTAAGTGGGTTGTCTCCCCGCTGGTTTTAGGCATTTTTATTTCATCGTAAACGTTTAATCCCAACGCTTCCTTGATTCTGTCAGCTGTGTATATCCCGTTTTTCTTTTGGATCATCCATTTGTCATCCACCTGGTGAAATCTCTCCGGATCCACGGGAAAATGCTCTCTGTTCATTAGCGCGGCATGAAATGCAAGCGCCATCACTTGGTAGTAATCCTTTGAATTGACCTCGAGATTTCCTGGGCCGAAATTTTCCAAGGTGTTCAGTATCTGAAAAAGCGCCCTCCCGGCTCCCGGCGGCGGGAAAGTCTCAAGGAAAAAACCACAGTAGCTGCCTTTTAAGGGCTTCCTTTCCAAAGGAATGGGGATTTTCATCAAATCTTCTTTTTTTATAAGGCCTTGCCTGTTTTCCATATCATCTATCAATTTGACTCCTATTTTTCCAGTATAGAAATCTTTCCACCCTTCATTTGCCATAGATTCCAATGTATTTGCCAAATCGTCTTGAAATACGGTGCTTCCCCATTGTCTAGGCTCATTTTTCTTGTAAAAAAAAGACCTTGCATATTCATCAGCTATATTTTTATTTTCTCTGGCAAGCAGCATGTTTTGCAGTTTAGACAGCTCGTATCCTTTTCTAGCCGTCTTGATTGCAGGCTTTAGGACTTCCTCAAAAGGCAGGCTTCCGTATTTATCCAGCAAATATCCCAATACTGCCGGCGTAGACGGAACTGTCGTTGCCTTGATGCCGTTTTTAAGGGGCTTTTTATTAAAATCTCCCAAACTTATAGAATACGGAGCTCTCGAAGACCCATCCACTGCTATCGTCTTTTTTTCTTTTTCTCCAATATGCAAAAGCGCCATGCTCTGTCCTCCCAGGCCCGAAGCCTGTGGCTCTGTAACTCCCAGGCAAAACGCCGCTGCAACTGCTGCATCAACTGCGTTCCCCCCCATTTCAAGCATCAGCGCCCCTGCATTAGTAGCATAAGGGCTTGCTGTCGAAACCATCCCAAAAGGACTTTTTGCAACCTTGCCTTCTTTCAAGCTTTTCCCCTCTTTCGGTGGTATTTAAAGTTATCATTTCAATTTTCATTATACACAAAACAGGTAGCAGCGGAAAGAAGAAAGTTGGAAAGTAGAAAGTGGAAAGTAGAAGGCGGAAAGTAGAAGGCGGAAAGCAAGAGGCTCGAGTTGTAAGTTTTAAGATGTAGGATATGAGTAAAAACAAAAGGCGCTTATGACCTTTGTGGTTCAAGGTATTTATCTTTGACACAAAAGGAATCCGTACAAACTTATAACTTACTGCTTGCACCTTACAACTTTTTACCGAGACAGAGTCTCGTTTACCGACTGCGTAGCAGTCATTTATCGTACGGCAAAGCCGTGCATTTCACAGTCGCTACGGCGACTAAACGGTTGTTAAAGGTTCGCTTCGCTCATGTGGGATGCTCCCTTTGGTCGCGGGAAAAGCTCGTTTCACTCGCGAGAAAGGTTCGCTAAAGCTCACGGGAAACGCGCAACGTGCGTATTGCAATGTTGCTTTTAAAGACGGTTTCTACCGAGACAGAGTCTCGTTTACCGACTGCGTAGCAGTCATTTATCGTACGGCAAAGCCGTGCATTTCACAGTCGCTACGGCGACTAAACGGTGCCAAAGGCACCAAACAAGCATCTCGTACGGCTTTGCCGTCCGAGCTCGCGGGCTTCGCCCAATAATAAAACACAGGCCTCATGCATTTAAAGCAAGCTTTATGCACGAGGCCTGTGTTTTATTGCTGTTTCTCAGCTTTTAGCGAAAAATAAAAACCTTATGCCATAGACATAAGGTTAAGTATCTTAGTTGAATTATTTTACAACTGTAATGTTTTCTGCTTGAGGTCCTTTAGGTCCTTGAACAACGTCAAAAGTAACTGTTTGTCCTTCTTCTAAAGTTTTGAATCCGTCTGTTTGGATTTGAGAATAATGTGCGAAAACATCATTTCCGTTGTCTCCTGTTATAAAACCAAATCCTTTGTCTGCATTAAACCATTTTACTGTACCACTCATATGTGTGTACCTCCTAATATTATTTTCCTAAATCATTTCTAAACAGATAACAAACAATTTAATTAGGATAACACTCATAAAAGCGCTATTTAACGGTAATTGATGTTAATACTATTAAGTTAAATTTAAGTACTTGCTAATCATACCACGTACAAACTCTGTTGTCAAATTTTTTATTTTCTTTTTTCATCAAGATATTTTTCCATAAACTCCCTATCTTCTATTTCCAAAGCCCTTTCTCCTGCCAATGACTCCAAATGGTGTATGAATTCGTGCTTCAAGGTATCTTCCAGCCTTTTTTTTAGCCCTGCCTTTGAAATCCTTCCGTAAACCTTCATAAATGATCCGTAATATATATTTATATATCTTCCCATGGTACCTCCTCTGTGGTATTCTCCCAAAATGAAAAGATCATGATTTAAAGAATGCTCGTTCTCTTTCGCTGCGGGAAGCAGCAATATGCCCCCGTTTAACTCTTTAAACAATTCTTTAGGAAACTTCTCTGCTATTTCGTTGAGCATTTCTTCCATTTCATCTATGGATATCATAAGTCGACCCCTCCGGATTTTTTGTTAATTTGATTATAACATACAAAATCCATTACGAACCTTGCTTTGAACCCAACTCTATTTTGTGGTAAAATTATACATGAACTCTTCATCCAAATTCAAAGGAGGTTTATAAATGGCAAGTCTATCAATGTATGGCAAAGGCAGCGTGGACAGCGTTTCGAACTTTTTGTCAAAGGATATTTTAAACAGCGGTGTAAGCTGCGAGATTGTGGATACCATAAACAGGACCGTCGGTCAAACATCCATATGCATAATGGTTTTTGAAAAATATTACATGCGCTCCTCCAACAGGACAAGTCTGACAGTCAGCGTCATCGGTGACGATAAAAACGTCTGCGTAGACGCCATAGGCTCCGGCGGAGGACAGGGCGCTTTCTTTAAATTTTCTTGGGGCGCTGAAGAGGATTTTGTCGCACAAGTCGAAAAATCCCTTATAAACCGGGGATTTAAATAAAATGCATACGCAAATTTAAAGGAACGCCGATTCGGCGTTCCTTACTTGTCATTTAGGAATTGTCAGCACCTGATTTACATAAATCAGGTTTACGTATCTGATATTGTTGGCTTGAGCTATCTGCGTCACGGTGACGCCATATTTTCTGGCTATGGCCCACAG
>DMAW01000098.1 GCA_003446375.1 Eubacteriaceae bacterium
AGATTTCTCATTGCATTCGAAATGACACATTTAGGTATTTGTTATGAACCCACAGGAATCCCCACACACTTACAGCTTACAACTTTTTACCTGTGCTATTTAAGTTATAAGACTTAGGCTGTAAGTAAAAGCACATACAAACATCTGTCATTTCGAGCATAGCGAGAAATCTCAGGAATAACTTTGTTTAGCAATGGCATGTGTCTAAATACAACTAACAGGAGGTATCATGAACAATACATCAAAAAACTCGATAATGATCAGAAATACAAAATTAGGCGGCAAGCACACCCTCATATGCGTCCCGATAATGGAAGACACCATCAAAGAATCCATACTTGCCTGCGAAAGAGCCTCTCTCTTTAATCCGGACATGGTAGAAGCAAGAATCGACAAGATAATAGACACCGACAAGGAGATCATCCCTTCAATGCTTCTTAACATGCGAAAGATATTGGCAGACAAACCCTTAATTGCAACATACCGAAGCGTTACCGAAGGCGGTTGGGGCAATATGCCTCCAAGAGAGATTTTTGAGCTTTACAAAGAGATAATCGAAGAAAGCGATGTAGATATACTGGATATAGAAATGTCCTTGGATCGCAAGATAATATCAGAGCTTCAAAGGCTATGCAAAGAAAAGGGAATAAAGGTGATGTTTTCTCACCACAATTTCGAAGATACCCCGAACGAACCCGAAATACTTTCCATATTAAAGGAAGGAGAAAGGCTTGGGGGGGATATATCTAAAATCGCACTTATGCCCAATAACGGCAAAGACGTCTTAAAGCTGCTAAACGCCACATACACTGCAAAAACTGAGCTATCCATACCCTTTGTAGCCATATCAATGGGAAAGAAGGGCAAAATCAGCAGGATGGGAGCCGGAGTGTTCGGGTCGTCTATTACCTTTGCCCAAGCTGACCATAACCCGTCGGCTCCGGGTCAAATCGGAATACAAGAGATGAGAGCTATTCTTAACTGCCTTGAGGAGTGATTTGTCATGAATAAAAAAAATATCTCTTTAATAGGATTTATGGGTACGGGCAAGACTACCATAGGCAAGATCCTAGCGGAGAGAATAGGATATAAATTTATAGATGTAGATGAATATATAGTTAAAACAGAAGGAAAGCCAATTAATGAGATTTTTGAAAAATACGGCGAAGATTATTTTAGGGACCTGGAAACAAAGGCGATTAAAAAAATTTTAAAAGAAGAAAATCAAGTCATCTCCACCGGGGGAGGCGCTGTTTTAAGAGAAGACAACAGAAAAGCTCTGCTTGCAGGATCTTTTGTAGTGGCTTTAAAGGCATCTCCAAGAAATATATATTTTAGGCTGAAAGACTGTGACGACAGGCCTCTTTTAAAAGGTGCGCACCCTGAAAGAACAATAAGCAGGCTCCTTCATAAAAGGTTCAGATATTACAATCAAAATCATATAAGCGTTGCGACGGACAAGTTGTCAGTAGAAGAAATAATTGAAGCCATAATTGATGAAATTAATAAAAAATGACGCTAAAAATTATTTAATGTCTTTATTATACAATATTTCAAAAGCATATTCTTAGTTAAAGAGTTATTTGATATATTATAATTTATATATGCCATACGCGTTGAGCTTATTATAGAATTAAACCAACATAAATCATACAATATAATGTATGATTCTTTTTTTGTTCCTCAACTGATGGTGTCCTTCCTTGTTTACAGTTGAGGGGATTTGTATTAAAATGATTGAAAAGGGTTACATAAACCAACAACTTAATGGAGGTGCTGTCATGTTAAACGGTAAAGTATTAGTCGCTCAGGGCGGAGGTCCAACAGCTGTCATAAACCAGTCAATGGTAGGCGCAGTATTGGAATCTAGGAAATTTCCCCACATATCAAAAGTTTACGGTGCAATGCACGGCGTGGAAGGAATTATGAACGAAGATTTCATAGATCTTACACAGGAAACCACCAACAACTTGGAGCTTGTGGCAAAGACCCCTTCATCTGCTCTTTTGTCCACAAGAGTCAAACCCGATGCAAAGTACTGTGCTGAGCTTTTCAAGGTCATGAAAGCCCACGATATTAGGTATTTCTTTTACATTGGCGGCAACGATTCTTCTGAAACCTTGAGGCTTCTTAACGAAAATGCCCTGATCGCCAGATATGATTTCAGGGCTGTCCATATTCCAAAAACCATAGACAACGACCTTGTAGAAAACGATCATACTCCAGGCTATGGCTCTGCAGCAAGATTCGTGGCTTCTGCCTTTATAGGCGCCAACCTGGACAACAGAGCCATGAACGGAGTTTATATAGGAGTAGTGATGGGAAGGCATTCCGGATTTTTAACTGCCGCGTCTTCAATTGCTCAAAAGTATCCGGATGACGGTCCTCATCTTATTTATATGCCGGAAAGGGCCTTTGACATCGATAAATTCGTAAAGGACGTTGAAGAAGTCCATACTCGCCTCGGAAGATGCGTGATAGCAGTTTCCGAGGGCATAGTGGATAAGGACGGCCAGCCTATCTTAAAAGCCTTAAAAGGAGAATTGCAGGCTGATGAACATGGCAATGTCCAGCTTTCCGACAACAGCGCACTTGGCGACATGCTTGCGGATGTAATAAAGCAAAGGCTCAATATAGGACGGGTAAGGGCAGATACATTTGGATACCTTCAAAGATCGTTTATGGGCTGCGTGTCAGACGTAGATGCAAGAGAAGCCCGGGAGGTAGGAGAAAAAGCTGCTCAATACGCAATGTGGAATGATGCGGATGGATCCATAACCATAAAAAGAACCGGTTATTATTCTGTAGATTTTGAATTTGTGCCTTTAGAGAGAATTGCAGGCAAAACAAGATATATGCCTGACGATTTCATCAATTCTTCAGGCAATGGCGTAACCGACAGCTTTAAATTCTATGTAAGGCCGCTTCTCGGAGCAGGATTTCAGGATGCCCATTATTTAAGAGCCTGCCATGCGCCCAAGCTGCTGAAGTAGGCTTGAGAGGACTTACTTGTTGCTTTTCCCATTATTCCTGTGGTAATATTATAAAGATATGATACGCAATTATATTTTGGAGGGATAATATGATTTCTGCAGGAGATTTTAGAAAAGGCATCACTTTTGAAATGGATAACGATGTATTTGTAATAATTGATTTTCAACACGTAAAACCTGGTAAGGGAGCGGCATTTGTCAGAGCCAAGATTAAAAACGTAAAGACTGGCAGCGTTGTGGAAAGGACTTTCAACCCGTCTGAAAAGTTTCCGAAGGCTCACATCGAAACAAAAGAAATGCAGTATCTTTACAGCGATGGAGACCTATACTACTTTATGGATCAGGAAACTTACGAGCAGATTCCTTTAAATTACGATCAAGTAGAAGATGCCCTTAAGTTCCTTAAGGAAAACATGAATGCTACTATCAAGTTCATCAAGGGACAAGCTTTCTCAGTAGAAGCTCCTTTCTTTGTAGAGCTTGAGATTACTGAGACAGACCCGGGATTTAAAGGCGATACTGCTACAGGCGCCAATAAGCCTGCCATAGTTGAGACCGGAGCACAGATAAGCGTTCCATTGTTCGTAGAAATAGGAGATGTTGTAAGGATAGATACAAGAACCGGCGAATATATGGAAAGAGTTTAATCAAAAGCTGATGATAAACATCAACTAATGGGGTATAATAAACAAAAGGAGGTTAGCATAATGGACTACATTAATGAAAAGGTTTCATACCTAAAGGGTTTGTGCGACGGATTGGAAATTGACGATTCAACCAAAGAGGGAAAGGTTTTTGTCAAAATCATTGATATCCTTGAGGATCTGACAGATGCTGTAGAAGGCCTGCAGGAAGCTTACGACGATATCGAAGATTATGTCGAACTTATCGACGAAGACCTTATGGAAGTTGAAGACGAGCTTTACGACCTTGACATCCTTGAAGATGAAGACGATAATCTTTATGATGAAGATGACGATGACTTTTTGGACGAAGACGATATTTACGAAATAGAATGTCCAAATTGCGGAGCCGAGTTTATTACAGATTTTGACGACATGGAAGATGAAGATTTTCAAATAGAATGTCCTGAATGTGGATATGTATTGGATATCATGGATCTTATGTGTGAATGTGATGATGACTGCGAGTGTGAATGCGGACAGATTCCTGAAGAGGATGAAGAGCTTTAAGAAAAATTCAATATTAAAACTGTTGCTCCGGATTTTTATGATCCGGAGCTTTTTTATTTGCATTAAATTTAATATATGTCATCATATGACATATCAGTCCGTAAAATATCATCCAGCCAAATGTATTAAAGTGGATTTTATTAAGTAAAAGTAAATTGTTGAACATCTGTTCACTGTATGTCATATCTAACATATTCTGCAAATCTGCAGTTCGTTTACATAAGGTTTTGAGATGGACCTAACAGGGTATAATAACTTATAATAGAAAAGTAAAGCTAATTCGCAATTAATTCTTTGTAACATATATGTAAATATAAATATCAAATGTTAATATGTGTTACGCATTCTGATAACAAATTTATTCTAGGAGGCTCCCATGTCCAATAAGGCGATTAGAAAAAATCCTGATTATTTTTATAGCAACGAAGGTTCCTTTGATGCCCATCTTTTTCACGAAGGGACATTTTACAGAAGCTACGAATTTTTAGGTGCTCATCCATATAAGGATGCAGTGAGGTTCGTAGTGTGGGCCCCAAGAGCACAGCTTGTTTTCTTAACAGGTGATTTTAACCATTGGGATGATTTTTCCATTCCGATGCAGAGGATACACGGCAGCGGACTATGGGAAGTATGCGTAAGAGGCATTCTCGAATTCGACAAGTATAAATACAGGATAGTAACCAGTAAAGGCCAGGTGAAATACAAGGCGGATCCATACGGTTTTCACTCAGAGGAAAGACCGGCAACTGCATCTAAGTACTACGACATAAAGGGCTACAGCTGGAAAGATAAAAAATGGATGAAAGACAGGGACAAATCTGCAACCTATGACAAGCCGGTTTCCATATACGAAGCCAATTTTATGTCATGGAAAAGAAAGCCTGACGAAAGCGCCTATTCTTACAGGGAATTGGCAACTGAAATGGTTCGTTATGTAAAAAAAATGGGCTTTACCCACATAGAGCTGATGCCGGTAATGGAGCATCCCTTTGACGGTTCTTGGGGATACCAGACAACAGGATACTTTGCTCCCACCAGCAGGTTCGGGACTCCCAAGGATTTCATGTATTTTGTAGATAAATGCCATGAAAACGGCATAGGCGTTATTTTGGACTGGGCTCCGGCGCATTTTTGCCGAGATGATCACGGGCTTAGGATGTTTGATGGAACGGGATGTTTCGAGTCCTCCGATAAAAGAAAAGCTGACAACGAGCAGTGGGGAACCAGCAACTTTGACTTTTCAAAACCCGAAGTTTTAAGCTTTCTTATATCAAATGCCATGTACTGGCACGAATACTACCATATCGACGGCATAAGAATCGATGCTGTCGCCTATATGCTGTATCTCAACTTTTCCGGCAAGGATCTTACAAATGAAAACGGAGGATATGAAAATATCGAGGCCATAAACTTCATAAGAAAGCTCAACACCGTTATATTTCAGCACTATCCCGGCACGATGATGATTGCTGAAGAATCTACTGCATGGCCAATGGTGACTCGTCCCATAGACGACGGGGGACTTGGCTTTAACTACAAATGGAACATGGGTTGGATGAACGATATGCTAAAGTACATGGAAACCGACCCTTTGTTTAGATGCGGAAACCAAAATGCCCTTACATTTTCAATCAGCTACGCTTTTTCAGAAAACTTTGTGTTGCCTTTAAGCCATGACGAAGTCGCCCATGGCAAAAAGTCTCTCCTTGACAAGATGCCGGGCAATTACGAAGAAAAATTTGCCAACTTAAGGCTTTTATACCTTTATATGTACATGCACCCGGGTAAAAAGCTTATATTTATGGGTGGTGAGTTCGCTCAGTTTATCGAGTGGAATGAATGGCAGGAGCTGGACTGGTTCTTGCACGATTACGAGCTTCACAGAAAAATGAGCGATTTCATGACAGACTTAAATAAATTTTATACATCAGAGCCTGCGCTTTACCAGCTTGATACCTCATACGACGGTTTTGAATGGATTGAACACGAAAACCACAGAGAAAGCATAATATCCTTTGAAAGAATCGATAAAGATGGCAATAAGTTGATCGCGGCATTTAACTTCACTCCCGTTCCAAGGCCTATATATCCAATCGGAGTAAATATAAAAGGCAATTATAAAACGGTTATGAATACCGATAAGAAAAGATATGGAGGAGATCTTGCCAGAGTCAAGATGTACAAATCTCTTGACGAGCCTATTCATGGCAGACCTTATGCAATAAGAGTCGATATACCTGCTTTAGGGGGAATCGTCTTGAAACAAGTCAAATAAAGTAATTTACATATATAAAACAACATGATCAAAGGAGGGCTTTACATGAAGAGAGAGAAAGTTGTCGCCATGCTCTTGGCGGCTTGCCTCCATTTACAAGTGAATCCGGAGGCAGGTGGTATAAAGGAACAGCAAATGCAATCTATGAGAATGTAAACTTCATAGAATACCTTGATCCCAATTACGTCCTTATACTCTCCGGGGACCACATATACAAAATGGATTACAAGAAAATGCTTGATTATCACATTGAAAAACAAGCTCATTGCACTATTTCAGTTATAGAAGTCCCATGGGATGAAGCCTCTCGGTTTGGGATAATGGATGCTGATGAAGATGGGAGAATAACAGAATTTGCTGAAAAGCCGGAAAACCCAAAAAGCAACCTTGCATCCATGGGAATATATATTTTTAATTGGGATGCCTTGAAGGCTTATCTTGAAATGGATGCCAATGATCCTGATTCAAGCAACGATTTCGGCAAGAATATAATCCCTAAAATGCTTGCAGACAAAAACAAGATGTGCGCCTACACTTTTGAGGGCTACTGGAAAGATGTCGGTACTGTAAAAAGCTATTGGGAAGCTAATATGGATCTTCTTTCTGAAGATAACGAACTTAATCTTTACTGTAAGGATTGGCGCATCTTTACCAAGAACAGAAATCTTCCGCCACAGTACGTTTCAGACAGGGCAGTAGTTAAAAACTCCCTGGTTAATGAAGGCTGCATAATAGACGGACATTTGGAAAAGTCTATCCTCTTCAGTGAGGTTTCTGTTGAAAAGGGAGCAAAGGTATGCAATAGCGTAATATTGTCAGGCTCTGTTATCGAAGAAGGTGCAACGGTATGCAATGCTGTTGTCATGGAAGGCGTAAGGGTTAAAAAGGGTACATCCATAGGCGAAGAAAACGGCGAGCATGTATATCTTGTATCAAAAGATGAAATCATAAAGGAATAGGGGGCCAATAATATGAAAAACTGCTTGGGTATAATAAGCTTCAGTAACGATTTGGATAAAAACTTCGGGACATTGTGCAATCACAGACCGGCTGCGATGCTTCCTTTTGGTGGCAGATATAGACTGATTGATTTTTTCCTGTCCAACATGGTCAATCACGAGATAACGACCATAGGCATGTTTACCGGCACAAAGATACGTTCTGTAATGGATCATATAGGAAGCGGCAAACCTTGGGATCTAAACAGAAGGTTCAACGGATTATTTGTATTTCCGCCTCTGTATGACGATTATACTGCAAAGTCATTGGGAAATATAAATTTGTTTCATACCAACGAACCGTTTTTCAGGAATTCTTCTGAAGAAAACATGTTCATATGCAATACAAGCATGCTCTATAAAGCCGATCTTGAATGTGCTTACGATTATTTCAAGGAAACCGAAGCGGATGTCACAATGATATACAAGAAAGTTAAAGACCCTGGGGGACGATTTATTAATTGCGATAAGATTTCTATAAAAGAAGACGGGACATTAGATCATCTTGGGACAAATTTGGGGACTGAGGAAAGCTTTAATTTGTTTTTAGGGAGCGTATTTATCAAAAAAAGCTTTTATTTAAAGATTGTCCGAGATGCCATAGAAACCGGAACGGCAAATTATCTTAAGGAAGCGCTCTTGAACAATAGAAGAAAACACAAGTTCAATACCTTCGAGCATGAAGGTCACGTTGAATCCATACGCAACGTAAAGAACTATTTTGATGCAAACATGAATCTTCTTGATTCGGAAATATACAAAGAGCTGTTTTCAAACTACGGCACAGTATACACAAAGACAAAAGACGAACCTTCAACTTTTTATAAGGACGAAGCCAAGGTCAGTAATTCACTGATAGCAAACGGATGTATCTTAGATGGAAATATTCAAAACAGCGTCATATTCAGGGGCGTAAAAATCGGAAAAAATGCCATAGTAAAAAATTCTATTCTCATGCAAAAGGCTGTCGTAGAAGAAGGGGCGGTAATAGTAAATGCCATAGTTGACAAGTATACCCGCATAGAAAAGGGAGTAGAGGTAATAGGCAACCAGACGGTGCCTTATGTGGTGGAAAAAAATCTTAGAATCGGCAAGGAGGATAAATAATGAAGGTATTGTTCGCGGCTTCAGAAGCCGTTCCGTTTATAAAGACCGGAGGTCTTGCTGATGTTGCAGGGTCTTTGCCACCTGCCCTTAAAGGACAAAGGGTAGACATAAGGGTCGTCATTCCGCTATATTCATCAATCAAGGAAGAATACAAGTCCAAAATGGAAAAAGTCGCTGAATACTACGTGGATTTAGGATGGCGCCGGCAATACGTTGGTGTCCTAAGCCATATCCATAATGGAGTGACCTACTACTTTTTAGATAATGAATTTTATTTAAAAAGGGATGGCCTTTACGGTTATTTTGATGATGGCGAACGTTTCACCTGGTTTTCAAAGGCCGTAGCGCTTCTTGGAAAGCATATAGACTTTAAACCGGATGTTATCCATTCAAACGATTGGCATTGTGCACTGGTAAACCTTTATGTAAAGGATTTTGCGCTAGGCGACCAGTGGTTTCACGACATAAAGACTGTTTATACCATTCATAATCTAAAATACCAGGGAACTTTCGCGCCTGTGATGATGGGAGAAATAATGGGAGTCTCTGAAAATTATTTTCATGAAGATGGCATCAAATTTTTTGATTCCGTCAATTTTTTAAAGGCGGGGATAGTATACAGCGATGCTTTTACGACAGTGTCGGAAAGATACGCCGATGAAATGAAATATCCTTATTTTGGAGAACAGCTGGACGGAATAATTCGCAAGCACCAAAATAAGCTAACAGGTATTTTAAACGGAATTGATTATAACGAGTATAATCCGGGTAAAGACCCACATATAGCTGTCAATTATGATTTAAGAAGCGTAAAGAGAAAAAAAGAAAACAAGGCAGCTTTGCAAAAAAAATTCGGATTGCCTGTTGACGAGGATGTTCCCTTGATTGCAATGGTAACAAGGCTGGTAGACATGAAAGGATTGGATTTGATCGCTCATATTTTCGATGAACTTCTTTCTGAAGACCTTCAGTTTGTAGTGCTTGGAACAGGAGAGAAAAAATACGAGGACATGTTCAAGTATTTCCAAAGCAAATATCCGGATAAAGTATCCGCAAGGATATATTTCAACGAAGCTGAAGCTCACGAAATATACGCTTCAGCGGATATGTTCCTTATGCCTTCGCAGTTCGAGCCATGTGGAATCAGCCAAATGATTTCACTTAGGTATGGAACAGTCCCTATAGTTAGGGAAGTAGGAGGGCTAAAGGATACTGTGATCAACTTTGACAAAAGCACAAATAAGGGCAACGGGTTCACTTTTGCAAACTACAATGCCCATGATATGCTTTTTAAGATCAAAGAAGCCCTTGAAATTTACAAGGATAAAGATATCTGGAAGGAAATTGTCAAAAACGGCATGAAGTCGAAAAGTGACTGGTCTGAGTCATCTAAAAAATATAAATCTCTTTACGAAAGCTTGATAAAATAGACGAGGTGAAAAAATGCTTACGAAAGAAATACTGGCTGCTGAAATGGAAGAGGCCCTTTATGCAACTGCCGCTAAGAGCTTTGATGAAAGCGACTTAGTCGATCAATACTACGCACTTGGCAATGTGGTAAGAAAACATGTGGGCAAAATTTGGAATGAAACGACAGCCCGGCAAAAAGCTGCAAAAGCCAAGACTGTTTATTACTTTTCAATGGAGTATCTGACGGGGAAATTCATGGAAAAGAATTTGGAGTATCTGGGAATATACCCGGTCGTCAAAGAGTATTTTGAAGAAAAGAACATCTGCCTAGGGGATCTTTTCGATATCGAGGCAGAGCCCGGCCTTGGAAACGGTGGTTTGGGAAGATTAGCAGTGGCGTTTCTTGATTCTTTAAGCTCGATGTCCATCCCCGGTCACGGCTACGGCCTGCGCTATGAAAAAGGACTGTTTAAACAAAGCCTTGACAAGGGCTATCAAAAGGAAGAGCCCCATGATTGGTTAAAAGAAAGTAATGTCTGGGAAACCAAGAGGCCTTCCGAAGCAGTTGAAGTCAGGTATGGAGGCAGAATTCAAGTGGTTCCAAAGGGGAATAAATTTTCTTTTAACCACGTAGATTATACCGTGGTAAAGGCAGTGCCCTATGACACTCCCTTTCTAGGCTTTAAAAATCAAAACGTTAACACCTTAAGGCTGTGGTCTGCTGAAAGCACCGAAGATCTTGATTTAAAAGAATTTTCCAGAGGAAACCTCTGCGGAGCCTTTAATAAAATTGATGAAGTCAGAAGCATATGTCAAGTCTTGTATCCTGACGATAGTTATTACGAAGGCAAAAGGCTAAGGCTAAAGCAGGAGTATTTCCTTGTATCGGCAGGAGTTCAGGATGTGGTTAAAAAAGCTGTCAATAACGACATTCCCCTTGAAGAGCTGCACAAATACACAGCTATTCATATAAACGACACCCATCCGGCCATGGCGGTTCCGGAACTTATGAGAATTTTAATGGATGAATACAAAATGGAGTGGGATCAAGCTTGGAACATTACCCTTAAGACCTGTGCATTTACCAATCATACTCTCATGGAAGAGGCAATGGAAAAGTGGGACATAAACTTATACAGGGATCTTTTGCCGCGTATTTGGCAGATAACCGAAGAGATAAACAACCGGTTCCTCTTGGAGCTAAGGACAAAATACAATATAACTTCAGCAGAAACTATCGACAGGCTGTCAATCATACATCATGGCACAGTAAGGATGGTAAATCTCTCCATAGTAGGAACACATAGCATCAACGGAGTGGCAAAGCTTCATTCTGACATCCTAAAGGAAAAGGAGCTTAAGCATTTTTACAGCGTGTATCCGGAAAGGTTCAATAACAAGACCAACGGCATAATCCATCGTCATTGGCTATTAAGCGCAAACAAACAGCTGGCCAATTTAGCTGTTGATCTAATTGGACCGGGCTTTATAAAAAATCCTGCTCAACTGAGAGAACTGCTGAAATTTTCTGAAGACAGACAGGTTCTAGACAAAATAATGGAGATAAAGCATGCCAACAAAAATAACTTGGCAAAATATATTTACGATACTACCGGAATCAAGACCAACCCCTATGGAATATTTGACATACAGGCAAAAAGGATACATGAATACAAAAGACAGCTGATGAATATTTTACACGTCATCTATTTGTATGACAATATTAGGACCAACCCAAATATGGATATGGTTCCTCGCACTTTTATATTTGCAGGAAAAGCTGCACCGGGATATTACATCGCCAAAGAAATAATAAAGCTTATAAATACCGTAGCAAGGGTAGTAAACAGGGACCTGACCATCAAGGACAAGCTTAAAGTAGTTTTCCTTGAAGACTACAGCGTAAGCCTTGCAACAAAAATGATACCCGGAGCAGATGTCAGCGAGCAGATTTCTACCACGACCAAGGAAGCTTCAGGTACCAGCAATATGAAGTACATGATGAATGGTGCAATAACCCTTGCAACCTTAGACGGAGCCAATATTGAAATCATGAAAGAAGTTGGAGAAAACAACATAGTAGTTTTTGGGCTGAAGGATTATGAAGTCTACAACTACTACCAAAGAGGTGATTACGACCCTCAAAGCCTCTATTATAGCAATCCAATCATAAAAGAAACTGTCGACAAGTTGGTCAACGGATATTTTAGGGTTTCATACGGAGAATTTCAGCCAATTTACGATTCTCTAGTCAAACATGGAGACAGATTCTTTGTCTTGGAGGATTTTGAATCGTACATAGCTGCCCAGGAAAAGATAAGCAACATGTACAGAAACAAATACCAATGGGCTGAGATGTCTCTTAGCAATACCGCTTGCTCAGGAGCTTTTTCGTCTGACTACACTATCGGCAGATACGCCGATGAAATTTGGGGCGTTAAGACATTTACTCCGGGGAAGGATTGAGAAGCATGCTACAATATGAACATATATATTCAGAAAAAAAACAAGGTTATACTATCCATGGAGATCATATTACCTTTAGAGTTTGGGCACCTGGCTGCGAGAAAGTCAGCCTTGCATTGTATGAGACCCCTCTTGAAATCAGGAGGACTCTGCACGATATGAAACCGGATAAAGATAAAATGTTTGAAATTATCTTGCACAAAGATGAAGTGTCACCATATTATACATATGTATTGGATCATAAATTCGAAGTTACAGATCCGTATTCTACAGCTGTATCCTTAAACAGCCTCAAATCGGCAATAGTGGATATGAACTCACTTAAGCCGGAGAGTTGGGAAAGTCATGACAGACCTGGAAAGATGGCGGAAACCGATGCAATAATCTATGAGATGCATATCAAGGATTTTACAGGGCACGAATCATCAGAAGTAAAACACAAAGGCAAATACCTTGGCGTCATCGAATCGGGAACGACCCATATGGGATTGTCAACAGGTCTTGATCATCTTAAGGAGCTTGGAGTCACTCATGTTCACCTTATGCCCGTATACGATTTTTTGACTGTAGATGAAAATCTCGATAAATTTGATGAAGATTCAAACTACAATTGGGGTTACGATCCGGAGCATTACAATGTTCCGGAGGGTTCATACTCAACTGATCCCGGTGATCCCGGATGCAGGATTTACGAGCTGAGACAAATGATACAGAGACTTCATGAGGAAGGCTTTAAGGTAATAGTGGACGTAGTCTACAACCATACTTACAGGGGACCTAACTCAAACTTCAACTTGCTGGCTCCTGAATATTATTACAGGACCAGAGATGACGGTTCTTATTCTGATGGATCCGGCTGCGGAAATGAGCTGGCCACCGAAAGATCCATGGTCCGAAAATTTATATTGGATTCACTTCTGTACTGGGTAAATGAGTTTAAAGTGGACGGCTTTAGGTTTGATTTAATGGCTCTAATAGATATAGAAACTGTGGAAAAAGCAGTCAATGTACTAAGATTGGTCAATGAAGATATCTTTATCTATGGAGAACCTTGGACCGCAGGCATGACTACATTATCCGATAGGCTCACCACTACAAAAGGAAAGCAACAGGGACTGTCTTTTGCTTTTCTAAACGATAATTTCCGCAATGCGATAAAAGGTGACGGAAATGGAGAAAGCAAGGGATTTGTTCACGGAAACTGCGACATGAGAAGGGAAACAGAAACAGGTTTAGCAGGTTCAATATTATACGATAAAGGAAGAATCGGCTTTGCTTCAGCGCCAAACGAGACTATAAATTATATAAACTCCCATGACAATTTAATCATTTATGATAAAATGAAAAAGGTCTTCAGTCAAAGCGATGAAGCATTCATCGAAAGGCTAAATAAACTTGCATTTGGGATTCTTTTTGTATCCCAGGGAATTCCCTTCGTACATTCAGGCAATGAGTTTCTGCGAAGCAAGAATATGATGGAAAATACATATAACTCTTCTTTCAACGTCAATGCCATCAATTGGTCGTTAAAAAATAAAAACTTTGAGTTTTACAAGTACTTTAAGGATCT
Source organism: Eubacteriaceae bacterium (assembly GCA_003446375.1). Lineage (GTDB taxonomy): Bacteria > Bacillota > Clostridia > Eubacteriales > Alkalibacteraceae > Alkalibacter. Next base: position 14,013 of record DMAW01000098.1, read on the forward strand.
TATAAAGCTTAGAAAAGACCATCCCGAGTTTAGGCTGAAAACGGGAGATGAGATACGTGAAAATTTAAAATTTTTCGAAATCGAAAGAGAAGGGTGTAATTGCATCGGATACACCATAAAGCTTAAGAACCAAAAATCAACAGACGAAAAATACACACTGGTTGCAATCAATGGCCACCAAGGCAAATGTCTTTTGACTATGTCTATTATAAGAGATCACATTCAAAAACAGCATGCACTAACTGAAGATCATCTTTGTATCGTAGAATTATTTGATATGGACGGCATCGTCTCTGCTGAAAGATCAAAAGGAGAGTTGGATCCTCATGGGATAGAAATCCCAGGGTATTCAATCATGGTATTTTCCCTTGCTGAAAAATGCAAAAAATAAATCAAAAAAGAGTGGATTCCCACTCTTTTTTAATTTATGCAGGCTATTTTCTTAAATCTGCAATCTTCTTTAGCTTTTCAATCATTGCAGAATAATTGATATCCATTGGCACTTTATATTTCCAATTGTCCTTATTTGTTCCAGGCAGATTCATTCTGGCATTTCTGTCAAGGGGCAAAATATCTTGTAACTGGATAATGGCTATGAGGCAGTGGGACTTAAATCCTTCTTCAATAATTTTATCTGCGACATCATCTCCATCTTGTGCGTTGAGTTGTTTTTTTATTATTTCCAGTTCTGCACGATCAAGGCTATCTAACCACAAGGGAAGTGGCGCATTGTCATGGGTACCGGTATAGACCACCGAATTTTCAGGTGAATTGGAAGGAAGGTGCAGGTTGTCTTTGTTTCCGTCAAAGGCAAATTGAAGAACACTCATTCCCGGATAACCGAAATATTCTTTCAACTCTCTGACTTTAGGCGTTATATCTCCTAAATCTTCAACAATAAACCCCTTATCCGTAAAATTATCTTTAAGCACTTTCAAGAAATTTTTCCCCGGCCCCTTCTCCCAATGTCCATTTCGGGCATCCATATCATCAGATGGAATGCTCCAATAGGCTTCAAAACCTCTGAAATGATCTAAACGGAGCACATCGAACATCTTAAAAGAGTGGCTGATTCGCTTAAGCCACCAGTCAAAACCTGTTTTTTCATGTTTATCCCATCTGTATAAGGGCATATCCCATTTTTGTCCGCCTTCCGAGAAAAAATCCGGAGGAGCTCCCGATACAAATTGTGGTTTTAAATTCTCGTCAAGTTGAAACAGCTGTGGATTTGCCCATACATCTGCAGAATCCAGGGGAACATATATGGGTACATCTCCAATAATATTTATTCCTGCTTCCAAAGCATATTCCTTAAGCTTATCCCATTGCTTAAAAAAAATATACTGTGAGTACTCTATAAAGTCGATTTCTCGATGCAACATGTTTTTATAGCGATTCATTGCATCGACATTTCTAAATCGTATATCCTTGGGCCAATTTATCCAAAGCTCTCCTTTAAAATGGTTTCTAAGAGCTGTAAACATAGAGTAATCTTCGATCCAATCGTTATCTCTCTTAAAATTATCTATCTCGTGGGCAATATAGCGTCTATCGGATTCATAGCTGCTTTTTAAATACTTTTGATTAACTATTTTTGCCCTTGCAAAATCTGATTTTTCATATAAAGATATGCTGGCTTCATAAAGTTCGGATATTTCCAAAAATCTCGGATCTATTAAAGCCGTTTCACCGGCAAAAGCTGATTTAGGTGAGTATGGTGAAGAACATTGATCTACAGGATTCAAAGGAAGAATCTGCCAATATTTTTGTTCTGATTTTTTTAAAAATCTTAAGAATTTTTGAGAATCTGTGCCTATATTTCCAACTGGACCGTATCCCGGCAAGGAAGATACGTGTAATAAAACTCCGCTGCCTCTTTCTAGCATATAATCGCCTCCATAAACAACAGTATAGCATACTGGTGCTCATCACATAACCATTCCGTGTATTTATCCGTAGAATGTGAACGTTTAACTTGAGATTTTTGTAAAAAATCTTTACAATATAAATATAGCAACAAATCATCGTAATTTCAACGAAAGGGGCGTGTACAATGAAAGCGGCAATTTTTTTAGCTGAAGGCTTTGAAGAAATAGAAGCTTTAGCAACAGTTGATGTTTTAAGAAGAGGAGGCATTGATGTAAAGACGGTTTCTGTAACTGGAAAATTCGATGTGGAAGGAGCACATGGAATAACCGTTCTTACAGATATTCTCTTTGAAGATACTGATTTTCACGGAGTGGATATCTTGATTCTTCCCGGGGGAATGCCCGGTACTAGAAATCTTGAGAAGCACTCAGGATTAATCGACTTGATAAAAAGATTCCACAAAGACAATAAGTGGATTGCAGCAATTTGCGCAGCACCTAAGATTCTAGGAAAACTAGGCTTGTTGAAGGGTCAGGTAGCCACTTGCTATCCGGGATTTGAAAAGGACCTTGAAGGAGCCATCTTATCTGATGAAAGCGTAGTATTATCATCTCAGTTCATAACTTCAAGAGGTGCCGGAACTGCAGTATTATTCGGACTGAAAATCGTGGAATTACTTAAGAACAAAGAAACAGCTGATGAACTTAAAGAAAAGATGATCGTCTCATAAAAATATTATAATCAATGCTTTGTTAAGAGGGATGGATAAAAATCTGTCCCTTAGATATTTTATGCTAAAGCATTACAGGAGAAAATTATGAAATATAAATTACTCGTTTTAGATATAGACGGAACATTGATAAGATCCAACCACAGCCTATCTCAAAGAAATATCGACTTTATCCAGAAGGCGAGAAAAAAGGGCGTTAAAGTCACTTTGGCCAGCGGCAGAAATTATTCCAACATGGAGCACATAATCAAAAAGTTGAAAATAATCGAACCCGTTGTATCAAATGACGGAGCATATATAAAAGAGCCTGTAAGCAACAAAATATATCATAGCTTGAGATTAGAAATGGAAGCTTTAAAAGAGATATTAAATACCTTAGACCGGTTGAATCTCACATATACTATGCATCTTGATGACAAGAGCCTATCCAATAAAAACCTCAACTACCTGGCTTTTGTGAAGACTCTGGGACTTAAAGCCATATTCATAGGTTTAAACGAAAAGGATAACAGATTTACCATGGCTCACGGCAATATAGTAAAAGCCTTGGGAAGGGACTTCAAATCACCATTTAAGTTATCCATGTTCGCAAATAAACCGGGATCCAAGGAAATGGCAGAGGCCTCAAGAATTATAATGGAGAACTACTCGAAGATAGTTAAGATATCCTATTCCGGAGGCAAAAATTTTGAGATACTGCCTATAGGAATGTCAAAAGCGGTGGGGATTGAAGTTTTAGAAAGAAGCTTGAATATAAAGCGAGAAGAAATCATCGCTGTGGGAGACAGCTTCAACGATATTGAGATGATTAAAAGAGCAGGCTTGGGAATTGCCATGGGCAATGCCTCTGATGAAGTCAAAATGCATGCAGACTTCATCACAGATACAAATGATTTGGATGGAGTCGCAAGAGTCATAGAAAAGCATATACTCTTATAACAATATAAAACATAAATTCCAAAACAAAGGGAGTGTGCAGAGTGAATAATTTTATTAAAGATGTAACAGAACAATCCGAAAGTTTAAAAGAGGGCATGAAGTCTTTTGCTTCCGATGAGACTTTAAAAGATCTCAACTCTTTAAAATCCATGGGATTTAATAAGATTCTGTTTACAGGAATGGGAAGTTCAAATTTTTGCTCCATACCTGCCAAGAATTTTCTTGTTAAAAACGGCTTAGATGCCAAGGTTGAATCTGCAAGCCAAATACTCTACTATGAAAAGAATCTGATCACAAAAGACACTCTATTAATCATGATTTCTCAATCAGGAGAAAGCGTCGAGATTGTCAAGCTTATCAAAGAGCTTCCTGAAGACATATATGTAGTTGGCGTAACCAACGACAAAAACAGCACTCTTGGAAAAAGAGCACAGATTTGCGTGCTTTTAAACGTAGATGAAGAAGAATCAGTCACTACGAGAACGTATCTCTCATCTATAATGGCAGCAAATTTGATAGGAAAGGCATTGATAAGGGATTTAAATGATGCAGATGTATCCGATTTAAAAACAGCTGCAAACTCTTTAAGAGACTTTACGGATAAGTGGACATCTATAAAATCAGCACTAATTGAATTTATCCCACATCCTTCGTATTTATGCCTGATCGGAAGAGGCGATGCTCTGACAACAGCTAGAGCGGGTGCTCTTTTTGTAAGAGAAGTATCAAAGTTTCCCGCTCTTGATTTTGACAGTGGAGAATTTAGGCACGGCCCATTTGAAATGGTAGATGAAAACTTTGCAGGATTCATATTTGCTCAAGATAGCAACACATGGGACCTCGATTTGTTTTTAGCTAAAGATGCCGCTTCCAGAGGAGGCAAAATCGTGTTTGTAACTGATAAAGAAGTCGAAGCAAGTGAAAATTTCCTGCCTTTGCTAATCGATAAGATCGATCCACTGCTATCTCCGATATTGCAGATAGTCCCGGTTCAATTATACGCTGATCAGCTAGCTAGAGACAGAGGCTTTGAACCGGGAAAGTTCAGATGGAACACCAAAATTACAACTATAGGCTAAATTTAACCAAACCTTTCAAACCGCTCCTTTTGTGCCTTGCATATTGGACACAGCTGGGGCGGATTGTTTCTTGCGCAAAGGTATCCACAAACCTTGCATCTCCAAATAGGGTAGGGCACAGCTGATAATGGATTTGTAATCTTGCCGGTATTTTTCTTCTTTTCCTTTTCTTTTTTCCTTCTATCCGGTATCGACTCTGCTTCTTTTTTTCCGTCTACGATGTCTTTGATGACATACAATGCACAAAAACACGCCCCGTATTCATCCAAGTCGTCGTCTCTGTAATCACAGGGACAAATAATGTCTAAATCACTTTCCATATTTCCTTCGCATAGCCTGCATGGACAGGCCTGATAACCGTATCTATCTATATTGGTTAAGAGGCCTTCTGCAAGATCTTCTAAAAATTCATCATCAGGATTAAGGAAGTAGCCGGATTTTTCAGCATCTTTTTTTAAACCATCCAAATATTTATCCACTCTGTCTTTTTCCATTATTCGAACCTCCTTTTTATTTCGGTAGGTTTATATCCAATTATGCATTCATCTTCATCAATCAAAATAGTGGGGAAGCTTACAGCCGGATTATGTTTTTCAATCAATTCTTCTAATCTGGCTCTTTCCTCTTTCTCTTCTTTATCCACGTCAATGTAATCATATGCTACTTCCAGTTTGTCCAACAGCTTTTTTGTCCTTTTGCACCAGACACAGGTGCTTAAAGCGTATAACAGTATATATCCCTTGTCTTTTCCTTCCACATGTACTTTCTTTGCCATTTGAGTTCCTCCTCGTGTTTTTGTTGTTATATATCTTCTATTAACACAGCCCTTAAAGGGGCTGCTTCAACACCCTTTATTTTAAGAGGGAGGGCTACCAGGGTATAATCTCCTTCTGATATATCTTTTAACCTCAGTCCCTCAATTATGATTATTTTCGCTTCCAACAAAGTTTTATGTGTTCCATATTCCGGTTGATCTCTTTCAATTCCTAAAGAATCGATTCCAACTCCATATATATTCTTTTCTTTTAAATACTTTGCGCCATCTTCTGCCAGGTAGATGAATTTAAAATCAAAATCATCGATCAAGGAGTTCTTTGTCTTTAACAAAATAAAACTATTGCCTTTAAACTCCTTGTCTTCAAGATCGTTTCTGGTGATCTTATCATTGATATGGGTAAAATCAAGTACCCTGCATTTTGTAAAAACACGGTTTAAATCCAGCGTTTCCAAAGAGTTTCCTCCTTCGACAAAATGAAGGGGCATATCAAGGTGAGTTCCTGTATGCATATCCATAGTTATTTTGGACTCCATGGCGCTTGAAGTCTCAAAGTCCCTGGTAGTTTCAATATTCGGTCTCTTATCATCCTTGTTTTTATATACCTGCATTTGATTTTCGATAGTCATAGATACATCGTAAATTTTCAAGATATCACCTCATCTAAGTTTTTCTCTAAACCACCATTTCCTGCCATCTCTATTAAGCAGAAGGTCGGCTTCTTTTGGTCCTTGACTTTCATCTTTATAACTTGCAAACGTTACTGACTCTTTATCTATGCTATCAATAAAATACCACGATAAAGCCAGCTCGTCCCAGCGAGTAAATCGGGTAGAGTCGCCTTTTATAACATCTAAAATAAGTTTTTCATAAGCATCAGGGGTATTGAAGCTGTATTGGCAGCTTTGACAATATTCCATCTCTGCTACAACTGTCTGATCATCTACTGTAGGTTTTTTGGTATTTAACCTTAAATGTATGCCTTCTCTAGGCTGAATCTTTATCTCAAGAATATTGGCATTTGAGTTAGGGCTCAATTTATATATAGGATTTTCTTTCCCCCCACTATTGCAATCTTCAGGTTTTTTAAATTGTATCGTTACTTGAGCAGACTTTTCCGAGAGTTTCTTTCCTGTAACTAGGTAGAAGGGGACGCCCCTCCATCTTTGATTATCTATTAGGCGTTTGCAAAACGCCA
>DMAW01000094.1 GCA_003446375.1 Eubacteriaceae bacterium
GTAAAAGATTTTGATTTTCCAATTGCTTAAACACTATGGTTTAACGATACTTAAAAGCACGCACAGCTTCGCTGTACGTGCTCGCTGGCTCCGCCCTATCATTGTTGCATCTTTAGTTTTTCAGCCTGGTCAGTAGTCGTAAGAGCATCTATCATCTCGTTTAGAGATCCGTCTAAAAATTCATCCAGCTTGTATACTGTAAGGCCTATCCTATGATCGGTAATCCTGCCCTGGGGAAAGTTGTAAGTCCTTATCCGCTCGCTTCTATCCCCTGTTCCTACTTGGCTTTTCCTGTTTTGAGCCATCTCGGCATCTTGCTTTTCCTGCTCTATTTCATAAAGCCTGGTCTTAAGTATCTTCATCGCCTTGTCTTTGTTTTTAAGCTGGCTCTTTTCGTCCTGGCACGTAACCACAAGGCCTGTAGGCACGTGGGTTATCCTGACTGCCGAGTCAGTGGTGTTTACGCTCTGGCCTCCGTTTCCGGAAGATCTGTAAACATCCACCCTTAGGTCGTTTTGATTTATCTCGATTTCCACGTCTTCCGCTTCAGGCAATACTGCTACCGTTGCAGTTGAAGTGTGGATCCTTCCTCCTGATTCAGTCGTGGGAATCCTTTGAACACGGTGAACTCCGCTTTCATACTTAAGCTTGCTGTAGGCTCCGTCTGCAGCAATAAGGAAGATTATCTCCTTTATGCCTCCCATGTCGGGGATATTCGAGCTCATTATCTCGTATTTCCAGCCGTTTCTTTCTGCAAATCGTGTGTACATCCTAAAAAGATCCCCTGCAAATAGAGCAGCCTCGCTTCCTCCTGCTCCGGCACGTATCTCTACCATTACTCCTTTATCGTCATTTGGGTCTTTTGGAAGCATCAGGATCCTAAGCTCTTCTTGGAGCCTTTCCTTTTTTTCCAAAAGCTCGTCAAGCTCCATTTCAACAAGCTCCTTAAATTCCTTATCCAGCTTGTCTTTAAGCATTTCCTTGGATTCGGCTATGCCGCTTTCGACTTTCTTGTACTCTTTATATTTATTTACTATAGGTTCAAGATGAGAGTGCTCTTTAACGAACTTTCTCCATTCGTCTTGATTTCCGATGACATCAGGATCGCTTATCTTCTCGCCCAAATCTTCGTATTTTGATTCTATAAAATCCAATTTATCCAACATTTTTTCATCCTCCAATTAACTTCACGCTGGAATTATATCATTATTTTCAAGGCATTACAATTGCTTTGCTAATATATGAAAAACCCTGCAGCTCCCATCCCTATCAATATGAATATGGGATTTATCTTTCTTACAGCCGACAAGTAAAAAGAGATCCCGGCGATAAATACGCCAAAAACATCAGCCACGCCGTCTTCCAGAAGCAAAACCGCAGCTGCGGCTATCATACCCAGAACCACAGGTCTGATGAATTCCAAAGATCTTTTCACGTACATGCTGTCTTTAAACTTGGCAAAATAATGGCTGATAATATACACCACAATGGTGGACGGCAGTATCACGCCCAATGTGCCCAAAAGAGCTCCCAAGACATTCTCGCCTGCCCTATATCCAACAAATGTCGCCACATTTACGCTGATGACCCCCGGGGTCATCTCAGAAAGCCCCACGATATCTAGAAATTCCCTTTGACTCATCCACTCGTGAACTCTTATGACGTCTCTTTGCATTATTGGTATCATGGCATATCCCCCACCAAAAGTGAACATGCCTATCTTGAAAAAGACTGTAAATATGCTTAACATGATCCCGTCCATTACTCATCGCTCCTTGCGGCGTACTTTTGGAATATGGCGCCCATGATTCCAGCTCCCCCCAGCAATGCCACAGGATCCACTTTTGCAAAGACTATGAGCAAAAGTGCTGCTGCCGATAAGATATACCACGTCCATCTAAGTTTGTTGAGTGCAACCAGCTTGTAGACTGCAGCAATCAACAGCCCCACTACTGCCGGCCGTATTCCCTTAAATACCTGATCGGCGAAAGGAAGTGCTCGAAACTTTTCGTAGTTTGATGCAAGGATTATAATTATTGTCACAGGCGCTATTATAACCCCCGCCACCGATGCCGCCACTCCTTTTGCCCCTGCAACATGATATCCTGTGTATACAGCGCTGTTAACAGCCAAGGGTCCTGGGGAAGCGGTAGCTACTGTCAGCATATTGACAAAATCCTCTTCTGTAAGCCAACCTTTATTTCTTACGAATTCATCTTCAAACAAAGGGATCATTGCATATCCGCCGCCGATAGTGAAAGTACCTATTTTTAGAAACGACTTGAAAAGTTCAATGGTTTTGTACATTTTGCCTCCTTAAATCGACAAGCACAAGAAAAGAACGATGGGTTGCCATCGTTCGTCTAAGTCAAGCGCTTATCAACTTGTCAGTCTTTAAAAGATAATCTATTACTTCCTGCCTTGTTATTATTCCTATAAAAACTCCGTCATCGTCAGTTATGGGAACAAAATTTTGGCTTTTGCTAAGTTCGATAATTACTTCCAAGGATTCGTTGATGCCGGCCGACTCCACTTTTCGCCTTCTCTTTATATCCCTTATGGTAAACCTGCTGCAGTTTTCAAAATCCATCTGCGGATTGCTCTTGAACTCCCAAAGCAGATCCCCTTCGGTAAGGGTTCCGGCATATTTGCCCTTTTCGTTGATTATGGGAATTGCACTGTAACCGTTGCTTTCCATGATATCCAAAGCGAATTTGACTGAGCATTTCAGCGGAAGAAACACTACGTCTTTCTTTGGAACCAGCAAAAACAAAATGCTATCCAAATGCTTCACCCCTTTACAAGTGATTTCAACTTCATTATACACTATTATGGGGGATTATGCTTAATATAAGCTTAACATTTTATATTTTTATCACTTTAAATTTTCAGGATTCAAGCCCAACAGCTCTTCGTGCACGAACAATCCGTTTTTTCTTATCATGACATCGTCAAAGTAGATCTCACCGCCTCCAAAGGCTTCTGTCTGTATGCAGACCAGGTCCCAATGCACAGCAGAAACGTTGCCATTTGGAGCATCCTCGTAACACATTCCCGGAGTAAAGTGAAAGCTTCCCATTATTTTTTCATCAAATAATATGTCATTCATAGGCTTTAATATATATGGATTCACTCCAATGGCAAATTCTCCGATGAATCTTGCCCCTTCATCTGTATCCAATATTTGATTTAGCTTATTTGTATCATTTGACGTAGCATCTACTATCTTGCCGTCTTCAAAGACGAATTTGACATTTTCGTAAGTAAATCCTTGATACTGGGAAGGCGCGTTGTAAGTGAGCACCCCATTTACCGAATCCTTGACGGGAGCAGTGTAAACTTCTCCGTCAGGGATGTTTAATTTGCCGTCGCACTTTACTGTCGGTATATCCTTAATCGAAAATTCAAGGTCCGTACCGGGCCCCGTTATTCTTACCTTGCGGGTATTGTCCATCAAATCCACCAAGCTGTCCATTGCCTTTGACATCTTGCCGTAATCTAAATTGCAGACCTTAAAGTAAAATTCCTCGAATGACTCCAGGCTTTCTCCTGCAAGTTGAGCCATTGAGTTGTTGGGATATCTTAAGACGACCCATTTTGTATTGTTTACCCTATGATCTGTCACAGGCCTTAATATCTTGCTTGAAAGCTTCATGTTTTCAGAAGGAACGTCGCTCATTTCGCTTACATTGTCAGAGGCTCTGATTCCTATATAGGCATCCATCTGCTTCATCTGAAAAAGCTCCGCTTCTTTCATCAATTCAAGCTGCTCCTTCGTGGCTTGCATGAAAAGCTCTCTGTTTATCGAGCTGTCTATCAACGAAACAAAGGGAAGTCCTCTCCTTTGGTGAACTTCCTTAACAAGCTGCCTGGCCAGAGGCTTTGCGCTTTCTCCGTTTATCTGTATCAGCACCTTTTCCCCTTGGGAAATTTCACAAGAATATTCTACAAGGTTTTTAGCAAGGGTTTTTATTCTCTCATCCATAGACTCACCTACTCCAAATTGGCATGCCTTTTATACATGCTTTGATTGTCCTGACCGCTAAGATCCATCAAGTATAAAACCAGGCTGTCAAGCAGGACAAGCAGAGTCTGCTCGAACAGCGATCCCATGGGCTGAACTGTTATGCTTTTTGCTTCTTCTCCTTTTCCCTGGGCTTTGATCTCAATGATCGCTCCGCTGAGCTTGGCAATAGTTGAGTTTGGGTTCGTAGTTATAAGGCACACTTCGCCTCCTGTGCTCTTAGCCTTGTTCGCCATGGTAACAAGGGCTCCTGTTTCTCCCGAGCCGGAACCTATCAAAAGAAGGTCCCCTTCACCCATAGACGGCGTAGTGCTTTCGCCGACTACATAAGACTCCAATCCTAGGTGCATAAGCCTCATTGCAAAGCCTTTGATCATGAGGCCGCTTCTTCCTTGGCCTGCAAGAAAAACTCTTTTTGCGTTGATTATCTTTTTGGCCATCTCCAAGACTTGAGCTTCATCTACGCCTTTTGAAATTTTTTGAATTTCGTTGCAAATCGTGATCATTTTGTTCATGGTAGCACCCCTCGCAAATTAGTTGTAAAATTTTTTATATATAATGATGATCCTCTGTACTGTTTTCTAAATCATTTTACTCTTTTTCCTTGTAATTGTACAGGGTCAAAGGCAAAAACCACATGTAAAATGAGCGTTTACAACTGGGTCTTTTTCTTCTTTTTAATTCCCGGCTTTTATGATACTATATCCTATATTATTATAGATCAAGGAGCATACAGATGAAAAGGATTAAAAAAATCTCAAAGAAAATGCTTAACAAAAACTATATGTTAAAACCTCATTATACTAAAATGATGAAAAACAACAGCCTTAATGCAAACATAGTCTTATATCAATCATATCAAGGCAAAAGTATGACCGGCAATCCATACGCCGTTTTCAAGGAGCTTCTCAAAAACAAAAAACTGACCCATGTATGGGCATTGGACAACGAAATGAACATAAACCCCGACTATACGAATTTAGATAATGTCAAATTCGTCACTATCCATAGCGATGAATATCTAAAATACCTTACCACTGCAAAGTACCTCATAAATAATACGAGCTTTCCCTATTATTTTCAGAAGATGGACACACAGATATATATAAACACTTGGCACGGCACTCCACTTAAGACCCTTGGACTGGATATAAAAGACACCCAACCTACTGCACATGCCAATATCCAAAGAAACCTGCTCCAAACCGACTATCTTGTAATGCCAAATGCCTTTACTGCTGAAAAGCTGCTAGGCTCCCACGACTGCAAGAGCATCTTCAATGGCAAGATCATGAATACCGGATATCCTCGAGTGGATTTGACTCTAAGCTTTTCTTCCGACGAAATGAAAGAGCGGCTAGGTGTAGGCAGGTCAAAGAAAATTATTTTGTATGCTCCTACTTGGAGAGGTCAGGTAGGCAGCGAGACGGATACAAGCAAGAAGCTTTTAGATGAGATCAATCATTTAAAGCAACATGTTTCCGAAGGTTACGCCGTGATGCTCAAAGCTCATTATTTTACCTACAATTACTTTAAGGAAAACGACTTGGAACACTTATGTGTACCAGACGGCATCGATACAAATGAGCTTCTATCTGCCGTGGACATACTTATTACAGATTACTCGAGCATATTCTTTGACTTTTTGCCCACCAAAAGGCCTGTGATCTTTTATGCAGATGATTTTGAAGATTACCAAAAAACCCGGGGCTTCTATATCGATACGAACACCCTGCCAGGACCAATATGCAAGGATCTTAAGGATCTAGTCTTAAAAATCAATTCGTTGCAGGACATAATATCTGAATATAAAGAAAAGTACGATGCTTTTTTACAAACTTACTGCTCAAATGATGATGGGCATGCCACCCAGCGCTTTATAGATGTAATCTTCAACGATAAAGAATTGAGCACTGTGTCTGTAATAGAAAACCCAAAAACAAAAATCTTGATGCACTGCGGTTCATTTGACAATAACGGAATAACAGTCTCTGCAATAAGCTTGTTGAACTCTTTGGATTTTGACAGATATGACGTAACCATTACAACCACCGGAAAAATGACTGCCGTCAAGAACAATAATCTGAACAAGATTGATAAGAGAGTAAAGGTCATCCATAGAATAGGCACGTTAAACAAGACAATTTGGGAAGGATTCAAGCACTTTGCCATACGGGAGTTTCCGATCAAGCCTGATTCTTTTCTGCCTGTCAATCTTTACAAGAGAGAATTAAAGAGGATCGTAGGAGATGCCTCATTTGATGTAGGCATAGATTTTGGCGGTTACAATATCTTGTGGTCCCTTCTTATCGCCCACGGACCTTTTAAGAAAAAGATAATCTACCTGCACAACGACATGTTGATGGAGTTTAATAAAGTAATCAACGGCAAGCACAGACACAGAAAAAACTTGAAGATAATTTTTTCCATCTACAAAAAATTCGACGTAGCGGCATCCGTCTCTAAATCTGCCCTGGAAGCAAACAAGGAAAATCTTAAGGATCATTTTTTAGGGTCAGACACCAAACTTGTTTATGTGGACAACGCTATCAACTACAATAAGATACTTGATATGAAAGATCAAGCTGAGTTTGCCTTTTACAAGGAAAAGTCCTATCTGGTTCTGCCCAAGGAAAATACCCGCAATTTCATTGAGGGCGTAGTCGTGGATCCAGCTGAAATTAAATTCATAAACATCGGAAGGCTATCACCTGAAAAGGGCCAGGATAAGCTTATAAGGGCCTTTGCCGGGTTATGTGGAAAATACGACAATTTAAAGCTTTATATAGTTGGAGAAGGGGTTTTGGAAAAAACCTTGAAAACTCTGGTGAATAAACTTAAATTAGAAGACAAAGTCATCTTTACAGGCCAGCTAAGCAACGCATTTCCACTGCTTAACCTTTGCGACTGCTTTGTCCTGTCTTCCAATTACGAAGGCCAGGGCTTGGTTCTTTTAGAAGCCCTCGTATTGGGCAAGCCCACTATCAGTACGGATGTCACCGGAGCCCACAGCGTCTTAGAAGGCGGCTACGGCCTCTTGGTCGAAAATTCTGCTGAAGCGGTAATGGAAGGGATGGAGCGCTTTATAAAAGGTGAAAAAACAGCTGAAAAATCTTTTGACTATGAAAAATACAATGTGGAAGCTTTAAATATGTTTTACGATCTTCTTAAATAAATGACAGGCTGCTTTAAAAGCAGCCTGTCATTTATTTATATATTTAGTTTTCGTATTCGTGGTCTATATAAAAATATCCTGTACCCTTGAATCCATCTTCCCTTATCTCAAATGGCTTCTTATTGGAATAGCTGACGTAAAATGCGCCTGACTCATCCCATAGCTCTCCGGAAAGATGATACTTTCCCGGCAGAAGCTTTATATTTTTAAGTCTCGCCTTTAAAGTATGACGGGTATACAAATCGTTTTTCAAAAGATGATTTTCAGACCTTTTGTCACTTCCGTAAATTTCTCCGTATTCAGCATCTCGTATGGTAAAACACCATTTAAGCCCTGTCATAGGCTTTTTAACTATATAATCAAATGAATAAGAAATATCTTCTCTGTAATCAAAGACGTTGGTCTCTTCTCCCTTCGAATTGAAAAACTTAAAGTTCTTAGTCTCCAGCAACTCTTTTTTGCTTAGTATCTGTACATTCTTGTTATTAATCCGCGCTTCTTCCGCCATTTCCTTCTTCTGCTTCGCCCGTTCTTCCTTTAAGAAGTTTTCATACTTGTGAACTATCTCTCCTGTATCGCCATAATCAACGAGCTTTCCATCTTTTATCCACATGCACTTGTTGCAAAAAGATTTGACGGTAAAAAGAGAATGGCTCACGAATAAAATAGTCTTTCCTTGAGCTTTGAATTCTTCCATTCTTTCGATGCACTTAAGCTTAAAAACGTCGTCTCCAACCGAAAGCGCCTCATCCACTATAAGTATGTCGGGATCTACATTCACCGATATCGCAAAGCCCAGCCTTGCCTTCATTCCGCTGGAATATGTCCTTACCGGTTGATAGATATGATCTCCAATATCTGCAAAATCTATGATCTGTTGAAGCTGTTTGTCCATTTCTTTCTTCTGCATGCCCATGGTAAGGGCTTTTAGGTATATATTTTCAATGCCCGTCAATTCGTTGTCAAATCCGGAAGTCAGCTCTAAGAGCGCGGAAATCTTGCCTTCAGTTTCCAATGTGCCATAAGAGGGAGTAGCTACTCCGGTTATGAGCTTTAACAAGGTGGATTTCCCTGCACCGTTCTTGCCCAGAACCCCAATTGCCTCACCTTTTGGAATATCAATCGAGATATCCTTAAGTGCATAAAATTCCTTGTATCCGGTATTCTTGAAGAAAACATTCTTTATCCTGTGCCAAGGTTTTTTGTATATTTTGTATATTTTTGTAAGGTTTTTTATTTTTATGCTGTGCTCCATCTTATTCTCCTCGTCAAGACTATAGGATATCTGAAAATTCATTTTTAAGCTTGTTGAAAATAAAAGCTCCCACCAAAATCAATATCAGCATCACTGCCCAAAAGTATCCTGTGTAGGTCAGGTTTTCATAAAACCATTCCCTTCCCAGGAAAGTATCTCTATAACCCTTTATAAAATAGTATATGGGGTTAGCCATTACGATATATTTTATTGGCCCTTTTACATTGGACAAGTTCCATATTATAGGCGTAAGCCAAAATATCATCTGAGTTATGGATTTTAAAAAATGTTCAAAGTCTCTGCTGATCACTACCAGTGCGGATGTCGTCCAAGACAGGACCATCATGAACATAAACAATGCGGCGTTGTAATAAATCAATTGAAAATAATAAATCGTAGGGTAATAACCGGATACAGCAAATATCACCATTGCTATGACAGTCATCGTAAGGTGCACATAGAATAAAGAAAGCACCCTAAAAGTGGGTATCGTCGCCACAGGATAAACCATTTTCGTCACAAGATGCTTATTTTGCCGTATAGCTGTTCCGCCGTATGTCAGAGCTTCGGATATGAAAAACCAAGGCACTATGCCGGATATAAGCCAAAGTATGAACGGATGGTTTCCAATGGGACTTCCACCCCTTATACCGATATCTATTGCAAACCAGTATACAAATATGAATAACATAGGCTTAAAAAGAGACCACAACAAGCCAAAGGCGGCTCCGCTGTATTTCTTTTGAAGATCCTTGATTGACATCTCTATTGTTCTTCCCGATTCCATCAAATTTTCCTTGATTATCGAGAATGGATTTTTTATGAACTCCAACATGTGATTATTCCACCTTCTATATGATACTTGATAAAATTATGCCTGCTTTAATTTGAATCAAATTACATTTTATCATAGGTCTATTTTTTTAACCACCATAAGTTGTAAATTATGTGTTAATTGTCGCCGGGAAATGACTGTTGCACGGAATCACCCCGCGTGAACGAAGCGAACCCTTACTCCCCATAAGCTTTCAAAACTTCCTGAAGGGCAATCTTGTTGATCTTTCTCTTTCCGGCATAGGTGCCCCCATAAAATATGACCATTATGATAATAAATCCGTATAGCGCATGTACGCTTCTGAATTCAAAAGGTATGACCATTCCGTAGCCTTGGGCAAAAAATTCTACCATCCAGCCTAAAGCGACTAATGTGATGGGAATGCTTGCAATGAATGAAATTATAGTATATGCCAAATAGCTATCCAGAACCATCGAGCTCACTTCTTTTTTGCTGTAGCCCATTACCTTTAGAAGGGATATATTGTAGTAGTTATCCTCTACAGTCATAGTCGTCAGGACGAAGAGTATCACAAATGCAACCATTGCCGAAACTCCTACCATTATATAAACTGCATATCTCATAAAATCCTGCATCAATTCAGCTTGATTCATTATAGCCTTTTTTTCCAATACCGCAGCATATAGATCGGCTTGGGGCCTTTCTGAGGAATATATGCCTGTAAACAGGTCTTTTGTCTCTCCCTCTGAAATTATGTCGCTTAGATATCCTCTTTCAAAATATATCTTATCAGCGCTGTAATCCTCTGCCACTGCCAACAGTTCCACCGTCACTGTCTTTGAGCCAAGCTTTACATCTACTTTGTCTCCTTTGTCCAATTTGTATTTTAAGCTTGCGCTCTTAGTTGCAATTGCACCCTTTTCCAAAAGGGCGGTAATGTCTTTTCCATCCTCATCGTAAAGCTTGTAGAGCTCGTTGTCGACTTCAATGCCCGTTGCCGCTATGGACTCATTCCCGACAAGAGCATTCGGATATGTCAAAAACTTCTCCTGCCCTTTTTTTATCTCCGGAATTGTTTTTGCAGGATCTATATATGCTTCGTACTCGTAATCAACAGATTCATAGCTTTCAATTGCCATTCTGTCTATCATGCCATCCATCATGAAGCTAAACAGCATCAATAGAGTCGAGAGGGCGATTCCAAAGAAAAATATGGCAAATTTACCTGTGTTTCTTACTGCATATAGGTATTTAAACTTAGTTTTCCCCTTTGCTCCTTTAAGCAGGCTGCTGGTAATCCTAGTCAAGCGATTTACTTTCTGCTCTCTGTGAGGATAAAGAAGCTCTAGTGGCTTGGTAGAAAGCATCCTTAAGATCACCCCTCCGGACAGACAGATAAAAAATACCATGGGCACAAAGACAGCCGTCAGAAAGACTGAAGCTTCTTGTGCTATGGGATTTGCCGGCAGAAGATAAAATTCGAGATACATATTCTTCATGGGCTCAGCTGCTGCAACTCCCGCTAAATACCCTGCCACGAGCATTGGAAGAGCAATTATCCCCACAAGGACAAAGTACGGGAATGCTATCTTTTTTCTTTTGTATCCCAGGGCTTTAAGCAATCCTATCTGTCCTCTTTCAGCATTCAGTATCTTAAATATGATTATCGCAGCTATAATTATTGCTATGGAAACTATCATTATGCTAAGTCCCAGAGCAAAAGCTTTCCCTCCTCTAAGTTCATCGAATATCGCTCCGCTTCTAAGCTGGTTTTCAGTCAGGGCTGCACTGAGAACAAAATCAAGGTCCTCCTTATCCGACAATGTGTCGGCCACCTTTTCGCGAAATTCCATGCTACTCATTTCATTTGGCTTGCTGCCTGCAAATCTAAAATCCAGCGTCCCCTGCAAAGATTCGAAAGCGTCATCTGTCATGAGCGACAAAGTCTGTTTGCTGTTGTCTATAATAAAAGATTCCCCAAGCATGGGAAACGTATAATCGGGAAACAGGACATATCCCGTAATTTTAAATGTATTTTGGTCAATGCTGATTAAATCGCCTATCTCCATTCCGTTTTTTTCTGCATAGATTCTAGAGACTGCAATTTCATCGGGGGCAGAAGGCTTGTCCCCTTTTTCCATATAAGACCTGTTCATCTTGGCTCCATCCTTGATAACTAAAGCCTTTGTGTTTACGCCATCGTTTCGGAAGTACAGCTCCTTAAATTCTCTAAGCTCCAAATCCAGCTGTGGATAATTATTTAAAAATACACTGCGCCGTTTGTCCATAAGATCGTAGTATAACTTTGCATCGTAGTTCTTTAAGGATGCCAGGGTGTATATCCCGGCAGGGATTTCATCAGTTAAATTAATGTCGCTAGCTTCTTTGGGAGTCAGTACAGACAGCATATCCACCGAAAAATCTTCCTGGCCGTATTCTTCCAGGTATCTTTCTGTAGGAGCTTCCAGGCCGTTTATGGCATAGGACATCGTGGAATACAAAAACGAGCTCAACAAAACTATCGTGCCGATGGAAATTAGCTGCAGCCTCTTTTTTTCAATGGTCTTTAACATGTTTTTTATAAGCATAGGCTATCTACCCCCACTTGATCTGGCTTGCTGATATTTTTTCTTTATTTATGATTATCTCCTCGATATTTCCCGAATTCATCTTGATGATCCTGTCTGCCATAGCTCCAATTCCCGGATTGTGGGTGATCACCACCATCGTAGCATTTAGTTCTTTGTTAAGCCTTTCAATCACCTCTAAAACCTGCTTTGACGTCGCCTCATCCAAAGATCCTGTAGGCTCATCGCAAAACAATATTTCCGGATTTTTGGCCACGCTCCTAGCCACTGAAACTCTCTGTTGCTCTCCCCCCGAGAGTTGATACGGATACTTATGCATCTGATTTTCAAGTCCGACTTTTTTTAATATCTCTTCAGGGTCCAGAGGATCTTTTCCTATATCTGAACCCATAAGCACGTTTTCCAATGCAGTAAGGTTCTGAAGCAGGTTGTACTGCTGAAATACGAAGCCAAGATGATTTCTCCTGAATTCTGTAAGCTTGTCTTCTGACAGGTCTGTCAGAACGAGATCCTTGAATTTAATTACGCCGGATGTGGGAGTATCTAGGCCGCTTATCACATTAAGCAAAGTGCTCTTGCCGCTGCCGCTGGGACCTAATATGACGATGAATTCCCCTTCTTTTATTTCAAGGCTTATTCCTTTTAAAGCGTGGGTTTCTACCTCTCTGGATTTATAGGTTTTCGTAACGTTTTTTAGAATTATAGACATGGGTTTCCTCCTCTTGATTTATTGGTAGGTGGGCATCGGTGTTCGGTGAGTCCTTAAATAAAGGTTAAACAGTCGTGAGGCAGTCGGAAAACGGTTGGGAAACAGTCGTAGATGCTTTTATGTTCCACGATAGTTTAACTATATGTTCTTTGCGTGAGCTTTAGCGAACCCAATAGCCTTTAACTCAAAAGTCCTGCTATGGCGCTTCCCATCAAGCTGGCATCTTCTACCTTTATCCGCTCGACAAACCTGCCGTTTTTTTCCTTCATATATTCCAAGTATCCATCAAATTTTTCCATAAATTTGATGGAGCCGTAAAAAGCCGATCCATCTATAACTAGGCAAACAGGTTTTTCAGGATCTTTCCCTTTTCCGGTTCTTACCAGTATGCCGTTTATATTTATCGCAAGATACTTTGCAGACCTTTCGTAGAGTCCGTCTACTATTGCCTCTATAAGCCAGCCGTCCTCCTTGCTGCCGTGTTTTTTGACCATCTTGCCCAAGATATTTTTGCTGCTTTTAGAATCATCGAGAAAACCTGCCGAATCTGCAGAAGGCAGTTTTTCCAATGCGCATATCTCATCTGACAAGCTTTCTGATAAAATCCCCTCAGAGGCTGCCATCTTAATGGTCTCGAGAACCAGATGTCCCATATAAGCTCCAGAGAGCATTTTCTCCATGAGCTGTTTTCCGGGATTTGCCGTCTTTTTATCTAGATTTATGTCTGCCGTCCCTCTTTTGACATTTCCATAACCCCCGGATTCTAAGTTTATAAGGGTATATCCCTGAGTGTCTTTGAGCTCTTTGCTTTTTTTGATATTTTCGTTTTTTTCGCCATAGCAGGTATTCATGCCGGTTCCGAGTATCAGGCCTATGAAGTCATCGTAGTTTTTGTCTTTTGCCATAGCTTTTCCACTTAACAGGGTCGCCGTGGCATCGTTTAGCACTACTACCTTCTTAGCGCTTCCGCCATCGAGCTTCTCTTTAAGCTCCTTTCCTATTAGGGCTCCCTGGGCATTTTTAACCTTTACCTCCTTGGTCAAAGACATTATCTTCCCCTCCTTATCAGGCATTATTTCAGCCGGATAAGAAAAGCAAAAGCCTATATTATCGCTTTTATCTGCTATTGGATTTATATAATCTGCAACTCTTTCAAAAAATTCCTCCACGTCCACTTCTTTGTCCACGCCGGGCATTGGGTATCTTTTGAAATGCCGCATCGTCGGACCGTTGTCTGTAAACGTCACCAAGGCCCTCCTTAAATTAGTGCCTCCTGCATCTATGGCTATTACCGGTTTGTTTTTTTCCACAGGAGATGACGGATCTATATATCCCGGTATCATCTTTAACGATGAATTTGAAAAAAGATCAAGTCCTTCTTCCATCTCTTTTGCAAACAGCGTGCTTTCAGTTTCAAAATCTAAGTCATTTGCCGACATCTTGTGTTGCTTTAAAAAACCTTCTGCTTCTTTTATAAGATTCTGTTTGTCCATTTTCGCACCTCTTTTAAATTGATAATTTGATACTTCTATTTTACCACAGTCAGTCTCTAAAGGCTCTATCCCTTGCTTTTTTTTAGGATTTGTTGTATTTTATAGTTAATACAAAAACCGCTTTGATCCCATTAGGGACAGAGACCTGATAATTCTTACTTGGCTGCAAAATATCGTCTATGTTCCGGCGTCTATTTTGTCGTGCCTGTCTATTGATTTCTAAAGGTCCTCTGCCAACAGGCGGAGGACCTTTTTTATTTAGGAGGGGAAGATATGAAGATTGGCTTTATAGGCGCCGGAAACGCCGGAGTCTCCTTAGGCAGATTTTTCAATGAAAAAGGACTTGATGTTTCAGGATACTACAGCAAAAGCTTAGGTTCGGCAAAAATTGCAGGAAATGCGACTTCTTCAAAGGCATATTGCAATCTTGAAAAACTGGTCGAAGAAAGCGACGCCATAGTAGTCTCTGTTCCTGACGATTCCATCTCAAACATATCGAAAATGATATCAAGAACAGGAAAAGTCACCAAAGATATGCTTCTCATTCATTTAAGTGGCGCAATGGATTCGGGAGTTTTTTCACAATTTGAAAAAACAGGCTGCGGCTGCTACTCCCTTCACCCTGTCATGAGCTTTCCAGACAAAAATGCGAGCACTCTTGCAATTGAAAAAGCGTGGTTTACATATGAGGGAAACGAAAAAAATTTAGATGCCCTTGAAGAGATTATAAGCAGCGCATGTATAAAGGCTCGAAAGATCAAAAAATCTGATAAAATCCTATACCATGCAGGAGCATGCATATTGTCAAATTACCTTGTCACTTTGCTTTACTTCGGTCTAGAGCCTTTAAAAGCTATAGGTTGGGATGAATCTATTGCAAAAGATGTGTTCATGCCCCTTGTGGATGCTTCGCTGGCAAACTTCAAAGAAAAAGGTTCCCATGCATTGAGCGGTCCTATAGCCCGTGGAGACTCCTCGACTTTAAAAAAGCACATCAAAGCTTTGGGTTCCGTGGATCAAAATCTTCTGGAATTATATAAAGTACTGGGACTTATGACAGTTTCAATGAAACATGAGAATTCTATAGACAAAAAATCCAATGAAGATATATTAAAAATTTTTCGAGGTGATTATATATGAATAATAGATTCAGTGTAGATTTATTTACCGAAAGAAAAAAGGAAAACAAAAAAATCTCCATGCTTACAGCTTATGACTATTCCACTGCAAAGATCTTTGACGAAGCAGGCGTAGATGCCATTTTGGTAGGAGATTCCCTAGGCATGGTTATGCAGGGGCTTGATTCTACTTTGGAAGTTACCGTGGAGGATATGATCTACCACTGCAAATGTGTTTCCCGGGGGGCACAAAGGTCCTTCATAATCGGCGACATGCCTTTTTTATCATACCATATAAGCATAGAGGAGTCGGTAAGAAACGCAGGCAAGCTGATACAACTGGGCAATGCCAACGCAGTTAAGTTGGAAGGCGGCGTCAATATCTCTGACAAGATCAAAGCCATAGTTGATGCCCAGATACCTGTGATGGGTCATATCGGGCTCACTCCTCAGTCTGTCAACGTGTTTGGAGGCTTCAAGGTCCAAGGAAAAGATCTTGCCAAGGCCGAATCCGTTCTTAAAGACGCATTAGCCGTAGAGAAGGCAGGAGCTTTTGCAGTAGTCTTGGAAGGAATACCGGAAAAGCTCGCCAAGCTGATATCAGAAACCGTATCCATCCCCACCATAGGCATAGGTGCAGGAAGATATTGCGATGGGCAAGTCCTTGTGATGCACGATTTGTTGGGGCTGTTCAGCGGCCAATCACCTAAGTTTTCCAAACGGTATGCAGATCTGCGCTCTATAATGGACATCGCCGTGAAAAGCTACATATCTGAAGTTTCATCTGATGTCTTTCCTGAAGAAAAGCATACTTTTGCAATGGAAGATGCTGTCATAGCAAAGCTAAAGGAGATGTATTGAATGGAGATAATATATAAAGCAAGTGATTTGAGGACTTGTTTAAAGGATAAACATACTAATATGAGCGTAGGATTCGTCCCAACGATGGGATACCTTCACCAGGGACACTTATCCCTTATAGAAAGGGCAAAGTCCGAAAACGACCTGGTAGTGACAAGCGTTTTCGTAAATCCCACCCAGTTCGGTCCCGGAGAGGATTTTGAAACATATCCAAGAGATTTAGAGACAGATATGAAATTGGCCGAGGCGGCGGGGTCTGATATATTTTTCCACCCTGACTCTCAGGAAATATACCCTGTGGATTCTTCGACTTTTGTCGAGATTCAGGGAAATATCGTAAGCTGCCTTTGCGGAGGCGCAAGGCCGGGTCACTTTAGGGGAGTCACTACCGTGGTATCCAAGCTCTTCAACATAGTAAAGCCCACAAATGCATATTTCGGCGCAAAAGACGCGCAGCAGGTGGCTGTCATAAAGAAGATGGTCAAGGAGCTCTTTTTCGATATTAATATTATCGAATGCCCAACAGTGCGCGAGCCTGACGGTCTTGCAAAAAGCTCTAGGAACACTAATCTCTCTGCTGAAGAAAGATCCCAGGCTCCACTGATCTACAAAGCCTTGAAAAAAGTTGAAGATCAATTTTCACAAGGTTCATGCTCCACAACCGAGCTCTTGAAGACCCTTCGTGAAGGCCTAGATGAGATAACTCTTGGTCAACCGGATTATGTGGACATCCTTGACAAGGAAACCTTTGCAAAAACAGATGAGATCGGAAGCGAAGCCTTGGTTGCAGTAGCTGTAAAATTCAAAAATGCCAGGCTCATCGACAACATCACCTTGAAAAGGGAGGTGAAATAATGTTTATCAGCATGTTTAAGTCAAAACTTCACAGG
>DMAW01000033.1 GCA_003446375.1 Eubacteriaceae bacterium
GATCCCATAATGCCAATTTGGCTGAACAGTCCTATGGCAATGCCTAGCATTGTTCCCATAACTGTCGTTTCTCCAAATATTCCAAATCTTTCTTCAACCACAGATGCTTGTATGTTAATATCTTTTATTCCCGGAATCCTTCTCAAAACCCATACGATAGGCATGGCCATTACTGCTTGGAATGAAAAGTGCGTACCGTGTGGCCAAGATCCGCCTGGAGGAAAATTGTTTATTTTTTCGATATAAGGTGCCGCTATATCAGCTGTTTTGATGTCTATAATGTGGAAGACGACAACTGCTAAAGTCGCTATCCAGATATTGCCTGTAGCAACTCCAACCATTCCACCTAATAGCATCCCTCTCCAAGTATTGAAAACGTCAACATACAGTGTCTGGGTAAATCTTATTGAAACCAAAAATACATTTATTATCAAAAATACGAATACTCCAAAATAACCATAAGGGTTGCCAAAAGCATATCCAACTGTTCCCCATCCTATATCTACAATAGACTTATCCAGTCCGTATATGTTTACTATATTGCTTATAGGCTCTATCATTGCCCCTTGTATTATATCCACCACAACAAATATGCCTTGAAGGCCTATGGAAACTTTTAATGCACTTGTGATGCCTTTTTTTATTCCGACTTTCGCTAATATAGATACGATCAGTATAATCCCTACTATCGTAACAGTAGAGTCAAATCCAAAGAATGATGATAATCCACTTGTTATTGCATCGATAAAACTCATTTATATCCCCCTCAACAATTTTAATAATTCATCTTTTTAACTTAAGCCTAAGGTTAACCTTTACGCCAATACAATTCCCTATTGATTTTTCTTCAATATGTCTACAATGTTGTCCAGAGCTTCTTTAGCCGCATTATCATCCAACATTATCCCCAGAGCCCTAACTTGAGGAATTCCGTAATCCTTTTGCAGCTCTACTGTAGTAGCAAGAAGATCTGCACCGACAACAGCTTCTTCCAGGTCATTTACTTTGCTGATTTGAACTTTTACGTTTTTAAAACCTTCTTCCTTTAGCCTGTCTTCAATCTCTTCCCTTAAATAATTTGATGTACATATGCCTGCACCACAGCAACATACGATTTTAACTGCATCTCTCATCTAATTCACCTCCAAATTGTTTTGATGTGCGTTTTCACATCTTGCCCATTAATATTGCAATATCTATGCCAATGCAAAGTAATCTAACAAAACCCTTCTGTATCAAAGGATATGCTATGTTCCATTTTAGAATGTAATTCTATTGATCTTAAAATCAAATAATGTAATTACATAATATATTATCTGAAATACTGATGGCAATTAAAAAGACATTCAAACAATAAGCCTGAACGCCTTAACAACAGTTTTCTAAAATCATTACATCTTAATCATTTCCACTACTGTTTTTTCTTCTCACTGTAAATTAGTTTTTTTCAAACTATCACCTCGGTCTGCTAGTTAATTAATGCTGAAGATTGCATTTACGTCTTAATAGCATACCATAACTTTTACATACCTATCTTACATGCGTCTATCTTCCAAACTCTACGATGCGTTTATTGATTTATTTTATTTCAACAGGTATATTTATATTGAAAGAGGGGAAAATAATGGACTGCAAAAAAATTGGATCTTTGATTTCAACATTGCGAAAAGAAGAAGGTATGACTCAAAAAGAAATAGCGGATAAAATGAACATCAGTGACAAGACCATTTCAAAATGGGAACGAGGTTTAGGATGTCCTGATATTGCGCTTCTCAATGAACTATCTGATATTTTGGGTGTGAATATTGAAAAAATCTTACATGGAGATTTAGAAGAAAAAAATAACGATGGAGGAAATATGAAAAAAATAAAATTTTACGCTTGTAAAAGCTGTGGCAATGTCATCACATCAACAAGCGAAGTGGATATATCCTGTTGCGGCCGAAGGCTTGACCATTTGGTCGAAATGCCGGAAGATGAATCTCATACAATCATAGTTGATGACACGGGCAACGAATATTATGTGAAAATCAACCATCCTATGACCAAGAGCCACTATATATCATTTGTCACATTCGTAGGATATGACAAAGCTTTAATTACCAAACTGTATCCTGAACAAAACGCAGAACTATATATACCTAAAGTGCAGCGCGGAAAGATATTTGCTTATTGCAGTGAACATGGACTTGTAAAAAAAGATCTTCGATGACGAAGATCTTTTTAAATTTAATTGTGCATCAATCTAATATATCAATCATTCCCTTTTTCCCAACTTCTTATTCTTTCAAACTGCCATTTATCAGGTGCATTTATACCATAAATCACCCTGCTATGTCCTACAGCATAGCCAATGATGCTTCCTAAGATAGCTGGAACTCCCAGATGCATGCCACCCATTTCAACCAGCATAACCGCTGCAGCTACAGGCACATTAGCCAAGCTTGCAAGGCAAGCAGCCATTCCGGTTATTATCAATATTGAAGACATGCCTATGGCACTGCTTGGTAATAATGTTGATATGCAGCTTCCTACTAAAGCACCTATGAATAAAGACGGAATCACCAGTCCTGCACTTCCACCTGATGCCACTGTGGCTGAGGTAGCAACCATTTTACCAATTAAAAGCAAGATTAAAAACAGAATCGGAAATTCGACATCTATTATTTCTTGTATCATGCTATTTCCCTTTCCGCCTACATGTGGAATTATGAGCAGCAGAAATCCTGTGACAGCACCACCTAATGCTGGATGAATCTCTTTAAATGGCAACTTGTCAAAAATCCTTTTAATGCCAAAAAACATGTTCATAAATACTAAAGATATTGCTCCTGCTAATATCCCAGTTAAAACCACCAGTGGTATATTGATTGCTTCCGGCAAAACATCTTGTATTATAAATAAAGGTGCGGAACTCGATAGCATGCTGTAAACAACAAATCCCATTGTCGATGAAAGCATCGCCGGGAACAAGTCGCCATAATGAAGGGAAGACCGATACAAAATCTCCACAACAAAAATACCTCCGCCCAATGGAGATCTAAGAATAGCTCCTACTCCGCCTGCTGCGCCGCATATTGTCAATAACCGTATATCATCTTTAGTAAACTTTTTATTAAAATAGGGGATCTTCAAAACCACATCTGCCATGCTTCCTCCCATTACAAGCATTGGTCCCGTGACACCTCCGCTGCCATTAAAGCCAAGGGTTATTGCAGTTGCCGTCAGTTTGCTAAATAAAGTTTTTATTTTCAACTTGCCAGTATGCTCATTTGCCTCATTTATGTAGATATCCGTTCCAAAGCCTGCTGAACTTCTATCCCATAAACAAATGGCTGAAACTAGAATGCCCCCAATTAAAGGTGTGAGACCTATATGAAAATTATTGCTGATTTGC
The DNA here is from genome assembly GCA_003446375.1 of Eubacteriaceae bacterium. GTDB lineage: Bacteria > Bacillota > Clostridia > Eubacteriales > Alkalibacteraceae > Alkalibacter. Next base: position 3,398 of record DMAW01000033.1, read on the forward strand.
CTTACATAATCTATCAAAGAATTCAAAGCCGCTGCAGAGATACCTCCACCAATTCCTACAAGTGCAGCCACAGCCAACCACTTTATCATGTATTTTCCCACATACTGCGATATATTTTTCATAGTCCGCTCCTTAGACAAGAAGCACCATAACACGAATATCTTATAAAAATAACTCCTTCGCATTTTGGTGCTACAAATATCTCTTATCGTACCATATTCATTATGGTAATTCAATCTAACGCAAATCACATGTATTATGTTTTTGACTAAAATATGATACCATATAATTATAAAATATAAGGAGCCGTGATGGATATGTTGTTAGAAAATCGTATTGCATTGGTTACCGGCGCAGCACGTGGCATTGGCAAATCTATTGCCAAGGATTTTGTTAAAGAAGGTGCTCAAGTTGTAGTTTTGGATATTTTGGAGCCCGAAGGAAAACAGACAGTAAGTGAAATCCAAAATGAAGGCGGCAAAGCTTATTTTATCAAATGCGATGTAACAGATTTTGCCTGTCTAAAGTCTGCTGTCTTGGAAGTAGAAAAAAACGTCGGTAAAATAGACATCTTAGTTTTAAATGCAGGAATTTCCATAAAAACATCTCTCGATGAAATAGACATCCAGCTATGGGATAACGTATTGGATGTAAACTTAAAGGGAGCATTCTTAACGGTTAAAGCATTTATCGACCATATTAGATCAAGCAACTTTGGTAAAATTATATTTATTTCTTCAGGGTCTGTCTATACGGGTACCGGAGGTGGCCTTAGCTACGTGGCATCAAAAGCAGGTCTTAACGCAATGGTATTAAATCTTGCTAAAGAGCTTGGCCCTTTAGGGATAAATGTAAATGCAATTGCGCCACGGGTTATACAGACCGAAATGCTGGAAAGTCTGTATCCTGATGAAGAGAGCA
>DMAW01000030.1 GCA_003446375.1 Eubacteriaceae bacterium
TTAAAGATCCTTACAAGAGAGAAGCCAAAGATAATGCCTAGGGCTATGCCGGATATAATTGATACAGGCACTCTCGCCAAGCTGGCTGCATCAAAGCTTTCTCCTTGGAACATGCCCAAGAATGCTGTAAATAGGACTATGACGTAAATGTCATCAACTGAAGCTCCTGCAAGTATCAAATGAGGAATGCTGTTTTTTTTGCCATAACCTGATTCCATCAGGTAAAGCATCCGTGGGACGATCACCGCAGGTGATACAGCGGCCAGAATAGCCCCAAGTATCGCTGACTCTGCAAGCGTAAGTCCCATCAAAGAAGGTCCAAGCAGCATAATTGCAAGGATTTCAAGGGTTGCCGGGATAAAGCACATCAAGATAGCCGGTCGTCCAACTCTTTTTAGATCTTCCAGATCCAAGCTTAGTCCGGCTCTAGCTAAAATGACTATAAGTGCAATCTTTCTAAGATCGGATGATATCGTAAGTATATCGGCAGATATAAGGTCCAGGGCAAAGGGGCCTAGGATTATGCCGGTAATTATCATCCCAAGAAGACCGGGGATCTTTAACCGATTGAATATTCCGCTTAATGAAAACCCTAAAATAAGTATGAGTGAGAGGCTGAAAAGCATAAGGTGAGGCTCCTTCCTTAGTTAGTTGATAGTTGTTAGTGTATGGGGGATTCACTAGCGAACCTCCTTATATCTTAAATCTAATTGATAAATACTGCAAGGTATGGAGGCATAAAAAAACACCGATCTAGATGAACGGTGTTTTTTGCTTAATCTTTATTCTAACCAAGCTGCAACTTTATCAGGATTAGAATCAACCCAATCTCTTGCAGCATCTTCAGCGCTTGTTCCGTCTGCAATCATGAGCATTACTTCTTCCATGTCTGCAGGGGTCCATGCAAAGTTTGAAATGATTTTGAATGCATCGGGATTGTCTGTTTCAAAACCCTCTCTGACCAATGTGTGGATCTGTTCTTCACCACCGTAGATTCCTTGTGGATCTTCAAGATATTTCAGATCCCATCTTGCAAATTTCCAGTGAGGAGTCCATCCGGTTACGATGACTTCTTCTCCGTTGTCAATTGCATCTTTAAGCTCTGCAGTCATTGTGGCACCGCTTCCTTCTACAAGCTCGTAGTCAAGGTCATAAGAATCAATAACATCCAAAGTTGCTCTCATGATACCGGCACCGGGCTCTATGCCTGTAATGACTCCGTCGGCATAGTTAGACTCGTTTAAGTCTTCAATGCTGTTGATAGGAGCATCGGCAGGCACTACCAAGCCAATCAATGTACCGCTAAGGTTAGGGCCTAGGTCTACTAGGTCATCACCGTATTCTTCCATGTAATCAGCTTGAGTTGTTGGAAGCCAAGCTGCTACCATGGCATCGAAGTCGCCTTCAGCGACACCTTGGTACATCAAAGATGCGCTTACGTCTGTAATCGTAACGTCAAAACCTTCGTCCTCAAGCACTGTCTTTAAAACATTTGTGCTTGCTATTTCAGAGTCCCAAGCTACATATCCGAGTTCCACAGATGTTGAGTCGTCAGTGCCTGTTCCACAAGCCATTGTGAATACTGATAATGCAATCAGCAAAAATACAATAATACTTCTTTTAATCATCAAATCTCTCCCTTTTCTTTAATTTATTTATAAGCCAAAAGGCTGATAAGCCATCTACTTTTCTCTTACTTGGATACGCTTTGAGTAAGCTTATCCAGAACCATGGCCAGTATTACTACTGCCAAGCCGCCTTCAAAAGCTGTGCCTATCCAAAGTCTCTGTATCCCCATCCATACTTCTCTACCAAGTCCGCCGGCACCGATCATTGCTGATATTACTACCATGGACAAAGAGAGCATTATGGTCTGGTTTATTCCTGCCATTATAGTCTTCATAGCTAGAGGTATCTGTACCTTGGTTAGCTTTTGCATGGATGTAGATCCAAATGCATCCGCCGCTTCTACCAAATCTTCGGGAACCTGTTGGATTCCCAGAGAAGTAAGCCTGATAGAAGGGGGGATTGCAAATATAACAGTTGCAAAAAGCCCCGGAACCTTGCCCATGCCGAAAAACGAGATGGCAGGTATTAGGTATACAAATGCAGGCATCGTCTGCATGAAGTCTAAAATCGGCATTATGATTCGTCTGAACTTTTCCTTTTTAGCCGATAAAATGCCAAGGGGCACTCCGAAGATTATCGATACGAAGGTAGCCGAAAGGACCATAGCCAATGTAGACATGGCAGGTTCCCAAAGTTCTAAGTTGTAGACTAAGAACAATCCGGCCAGCGTAAAGATAGCTACCGGCTTTCCGGCAAGTTTAAATGCCAACGCGCTTATGGCGATAATGAAGATAAATGCCGGTATAAGCAACAGGAGTCCTTCAAGCCCATTTAGAAAGATTTCAAATACAGAGGACACTCCTCTGAATATAAAGCGGAAGTTGTCGGTCAAAAAATCTATCGAAGCCTCAACGGCATCTCCAACAGGTAACTTAGCTAACATCCTCTCCACCTCCTCTTACGAGCCCACTGATGACGGAGCCTCTGATAATTATTCCTTTGAGAGTATTGTCTTCATCGACTACTGCTACAGGAACCCTTGATTCCGCTATTAAGTGAAAGATGTTTGTAAGCTTGGTGTCAGGGGATACCGTAGGTATTTCCTTTTGTATAGCAGGCTCGATATTTGACTCGCCTTTTTTGACTAGCTCAGATAAGTCGTCTGCTACCACATATCCGATAAGCTTTCGGCTTCGGTCTATTACAAACAGATTGGAGACGCCTTCTTTTTCCATCTTTCTAAGCCCTACCCTGCAACCATCTTTTTTATAATCTATGGTGACAGGCTTTATCATTATATCTTCTGCCGTGAGGACCTTGCTGACATCTACGTCTTCGACGAATCTAGCGACATAATCGTTGTTAGGATTGTTTAAGATGTCCTCAGGAGTTCCTATCTGCACGATTTCGCCGTCTTTCATAAGAGCTATTCTGTCACCTATTTTCAAGGCTTCGTCCAAGTCGTGGGTTATAAATATGATAGTCTTGTTCATCTTGTTCTGAAGATCCAAGAGCTCATCTTGCATTTCTTTTCTTATAAGGGGATCAAGGGCACTGAATGCCTCGTCCATAAGCAATATGTCAGGTTCTACTGCGAGGGCTCTTGCCAAACCTACACGCTGCTGCATCCCTCCGCTAAGCTCATGGGGATAGCTGTCGTACCAGCCCTTAAGACCCACTAAGTCTAAAGCCTCTCGTGCCTTTTTAATTTGCGTCTCGATATCGACGCCTTGTATTTCAAGTCCGTATTGTACGTTTTCTTGAATAGTTCTGTTTGGCAATAATGCGAACTTCTGAAAAACCATACCCATTTTCTTTCTTCTAAGGGCAGTTAGCTCCTCTTTGTTCATTTTTGTTATATCTTCCCCGTCAATGAATATGCTGCCGGATGTAACATCTATCAGTCTGTTGATACATCTTATCAGGGTGGATTTTCCGCTGCCTGAAAGTCCCATGACTACGAAGATCTCTCCTTCGTTTACTTCAAAGCTAGCTTTGTTTACTCCGATTACGTGCTTGGTCTTTTCTAGTATTTCGTCTTTATTTTTTCCCTGTTTAAGCATCTCTAATGCTGTTTTAGGGTTGTTTCCGAAAATCTTTACCACGTCTTCGAAACGGATTTTTACCATTTTATCTACTCCTTTCTACTGCAGGCAATGGCCTGAAATAAAGATTTTATTTGTATGAAGAAAGCTTAAAAATTCGCTCCCGTCAAATAATGTTATCATATTTTCTTAAGTGGTGTCAAATTTGAAAGCCTTATGGCACAAGGCATATGCGTGCTTAATCATATATAACTGGGAAAATTTAATAGATTCAAACAAGAGTGGTTTATGCATCAAATGCATAAATATGCGCAATTTAACTGATTGTATGCACTGGGAGCGAAGTTGGAAATATGGTTGCAATTTACTGGGAGAAGCTTGTTTTAGAAAAAGCGATCAGAGTTTTAGCATATGCTCTTGTATGCATTATAATACAATAATATGTTTTTCGTGTTTTTGATGCCTAAATGTATTTGTTGACAATAAATTATACCAAAGTTAAAATCATACTGTGTGCTTTAAAAGGAAGCCAATAATCATTTTAATACTGGAGGATGGGATGAAAAAAAGAAAATTGACCGGGTTTGGCATTGAAGTTAAGGACAGGTTGACAGATATTAATATGACGCAAAAAAAGCTTGCAAAAGAGATAGGTCTTTCGCCGGTTTATCTAAGTATGATCCTGTATGGTGAAAGATCAGGAGAGAAATATCTCGATGAGATAAAAGCTTTTTTAAAGTTGTAGATTCATTTTTAGATCGGAACATAAAAAAACAAAAAATATGTTAATAAAAGGTTAAATTTCCGATTAAGGTGACGATATTATACCTGTGACAAGCTTGTAGCTTGCAGGTATAGGACTAATCATAAACAATCTTAAGCGGAGAGGAGAATCCTTATGAGACTCAATAAGGACAAAGGCGAGGGCAAGAAGATAAAAAAACCTCTTGAAAAGAGAAGGTTTTTCAAGGATGTAAAGGTGCAGATAAAGCTTATGACAAGCTTTGTGCTGGTCTCTTTGATAGCGGTTGCCATAGGGATAATAGGCATCGTAAACATGCAGGATATCAGACGGGAAGGAGAGCAGATGTACGAATACAACCTGCAAAGCATAAATGACCTCTATGTCATGAAGGAGCAGATGCTGCAGATCAGAGGTTATGTGCTCATAGCCACAAGCTCGAGAGATCAAGATGTGATATCAAGCGCCCAAAGCGAGATAATCGCATATAGAAGCCAAAATAGCGAGACAGTTGAAATATACGATAAAAGGCCACTATCAGAAGAAGGCAGAAAAATTTGGAATGAATATCTGGAATTATTAGATAAGTATACATTAGAGACAAACGAGCTGTTCAGGCACTTGCAGAGAGAGCAATTCGATATGGCCGAAATTACGAGTGCGGATCTGACTTCCATCAGAGAAGAAATGTTCACTGAGCTTGACGAGCTCATATCGAGAAACGAGCACATGGCTTGGGAAGCAAACAGAAACAATCTTACCACATATGAAGCATCGAAAAACCTCATGATTATCTTTTGCGCAGCCGGACTTGTGATTTCCCTTGCCATAGGATGGGCCTTGTCTAGGTATGTAAACAAAGAGATCAAAAAGGGACTTATGTTTGCCAAAGCGTTGGGAGACGGGGATTTAACCGTAGAAATCGAGCCTGATGGAATAGATGAATTCGGGCTGCTGATATCTTCTTTAAAAGAAGCAAGGGATAAGATAACCGATGTAGTCAAAAAAATAAGCAATCAATCTCAAGAAGCCGCAGCTTCAAGTGAAGAACTTTTCAGCACTATGGAAGGAATAAATACGAACTTTGCCGCTATTAACTCAAGCACCCAGGAAATAGGCGCTAACGTGGAAGAAATAAGTGCGGTGTCCCAGGAGTTAAGCGCGACGATAGAGCAAGTAAATTCCGGAGTGGAGCAGATGGCATCGGCTTCTTCTGACGGGAGTACAGCTTCTGAAGAGATAAAAGAAAGAGCTCTTTCTATAAGGGATCAAGGGATAGAATCAAAAGGTATGGCAGATAGGCTTTACGAAGAAAAGCACGGGGATATCTTAAGGGCGATAGAAGAAGGAGCCGTCGTGAATCAAATAGTCGAAATAGCAGGGTCCATAAATGAAATAGCCGGGCAGACAAATCTCCTTGCGTTAAATGCGGCAATTGAAGCGGCAAGAGCAGGAGAGCACGGCAAAGGCTTTGCAGTAGTGGCAGATGAAATAAGGAAACTAGCCGAACAATCAGCGCAGTATGTCAACAGGATTCAAGAGGTAGTGTCAAATGTACAGAATGCTTTCGGAAATTTATCGGAAAATGCCAAAGGGATTTTAGAATTTATTGACGAAAGAGTTAAAAATGATTATGATTTATTAGTGGAAACCGGAGTGCAGTACGAAAAGGATGCAATTTTTGTAAGCGATCTTTCCCAAGATATAGCAGCCATGGCACAGCAATTAAGCGCTTCAACCGAGGAAATTTCAAGCGTGGTTCAGTCTATAGCTTCAAATATGAACGCCACTTCTCAAAACACCCAAGAAATTGGTGCAGGGGTGGAGGATATGAACGGCGCACTGGAAAACGTTACTGCAGTGGCTCAGTCTCAGGCTGAAACAGCTGAAGTGCTAAATAAGCTTATAAACATTTTTAAATTATGATTTTTCGGAAAGTTGGATTTAATTGAACCAGACAAACGAAAATATTCAAGATATAAAAAAGAGCAGCTCTTATAAAATACCATGGATAAAGGCCGGTAGAGTCATCGGCCTTTATTTTCTTGCAGGTTTTTTAGTGACGTCATTTTCTAATATCGTATTAGAAGGAAGGTATCCGATTCAAACAGGTTGGGGCCTTTTGATATTGGCAATTCTATTCTTTGTCGCCGTATCTTGCAGGCATCTGAAGAGATATAATGAGATGGCGGCAAGAATTCAGGAAGGATATGACCTTCTAGAACAAAAAATAAGCCACAACGATTATCTGATGCAAAAGCTAAAGACAGACAACGATTATCTGAGCACTATTATCCGAGAGGCTCCGGTCATGATAATCGCATACGACATAGACAACAAGATAGTAGAGTTTAACCCAAGAGCCCAGCTGGTTACCGGCTATTCAAGGGATGAAGCTTTAGGAGAAGATATAGTGGATCTTTTAAGCGCTGAAGGCATGAAGGAAAACAGCAAAAAAGTGATATCTAAGATTAAAGAAAATAAAATCGTCAAAAACAATGAAGCTCCGATAAAAAAGAAAAACGGAAAAATAGCCGAGGTGCTTTGGAATAACGAGCTATATCGTGACGAAAAGGGAATTGCCGCCGGAGTCATATCAATTGGTCTTGACACGACTGAAAGAAAGGAAATGGAAAAGCGCCTCCATCGCTTGGCGTATTATGACAATTTGACTGGGATGTCTAACATAACTTTGTTTAAAGAAAGAGTAGAGCTTGTTGCCAAGGAGATTGAGAGGACGGATAAGAAAGCTTCCTTGATAATACTGGATATTGACGACATAAAACATATAAACGATACTTTAGGACATCAGGCAGGTGACCAATTGATACGCCATATAGGCGAAATCGTAAAGAGCTGCATAAAAAAGACAGGACTATACGCAAGAATAAGCGGCGACAGCTTTGTTTGCCTTCTTTTGTACAATGATGAAGAAGAGCTCTTATCCATAACGGAAGGCATATTTTCGCAAGTGCGAAAGCCCTGGGTCTATATGGAACAGGAATATTTCGTGACCGTCAGCATGGGTGGCGCCGGCTACGATACTGACGGCAAAGATTACACGACTTTGCTAAGGAAGGCAGATATCGCTCTTACATGGTGCAAGGAATCGGGAAAGAACAGGTACGTGTCCTATGAAAAGATGATGGGAGACAAGACCTTAAGATTCATGGAGCTGGGAAGAGAGATGCGAAAGGCAATTAAAAAGGGAGAATTTGAGCTTTATTACCAGCCTAAGATAAATATAAAAGATTCTGAAATGACGGGAGCCGAAGCTCTCATACGATGGAAGCACCCTTTGAAGGGATTTATATCTCCAGGGGAATTCATCCCATTTGCAGAGGAAACAGGATATATAAAAAGCATAGAAAGATGGGTTTTGGAAGAAGCCTGCAAACAAAAGAAGCTGATTGAAAAAATTGGCGCTGGAAACATTCAAATAAGCGTGAACATGTCAGGGATAAGCCTGGCGGAACCGGAGACGGTAAGTTATTTGGAATATCTCGTGAATAAGTATAACCTTGAAACATGCGATATAGTAATTGAAATTACCGAAACAGCGGTAATCAAGGATTTAGACCACGCTATCGATACCTTGAAGCGGGTCAAGTCCTTGGGCTTTATAATCGCCCTTGACGATTTCGGAACGGGATTTTCATCCCTTACGCATCTGCAAAAGCTTCCCATCGACATAGTGAAGGTTGACCGTACATTCATCATGCAGATTTGTGAAGACAAGGAGACGGAAATAATATTCGAGTCCGTAGTAAAGCTTTGCCATAAGCTTGGACTTACGGTAGTTGCAGAAGGCGTAGAGACCCGCCAGCAGCTTGAGCTTGTCAAGCATTACAGCTGTGATATAGCTCAAGGATATCTGTTTGGAAAACCAATACCAAGGGAAGAGTTCATGGATATATTGCAAGGAGCTATTTCTTTAAATGAAAAAGAAGATAATTTTTTTTCATTTTGCATTAATAAATGATAAATCGAGCCGATTAATATATTAAAGGACAGATGCAAGGAGGTTTTTTTGTTGATCAAATGGAAAGAGGATTATCGCGTGGGCATCGAGATCATCGATGAGCAACATCAAAAATTGTTTGAGATAGCTGCAAGAGCTTATGATCTTCTGAAAAATGAATTTATTGAGGACAAGTATGACAGGATCAAAGATATTTTAGAAGAACTTAAATCTTACACGATATTTCATTTTGAGACAGAAGAAAAGTATATGGAAGAAATAGGTTATAAAAAACTCTTTAGCCATAAGGTCTATCATGAAGAATTTATCGGGAAGATAAAAAGCGTCGACTTGAAAGAAGTGGATGAAAATCAGGAAGGATATCTGATATCCATTTTAGAGCTTGTAGTAAATTGGATAGACGAACATATCTTGAACAAGGATATGCTTATTGCCAAGGGATAAATAGCTTTGACACTTAAAATTTATTATGGTAGGATTTAGTCAACACAATAAAATAAAAGGCAAAATCGCCGAAAGGCGGTGACGCAAAGCCACGAGTCTAAGTCGAAAGATATGATGGTCGGGTTGCCGGAATTTAGTCTGTAAAACTAAGATTTTTTGAGGCGGCCTTTTGGCTGCCTTTTTTGCGGAGGTATAAGATATGATTGTTGAAGCGATGAGTAGTGCAGAAGCCATGGAAATAGCCATGAAGAATTTAAAATGTGGCAAAGACGAGTTGATAATGGAAGAAATAGAAAAGCCTTTAGTGAAAATGATGGGATTGGTAAAAAAAAGCGGCAAGTACAGCATAGAAAAAATCAAGAAAGAGACAAAAGAAGATCCGGACAACAAGGATGGCTTTGTTGAGATATTAGGCGGAATTATTTCAATAACCGATCCGGTAGGAAAAGGTGTGGCGCCATCTGTCTTTATCAAAGATCCACAGATGGATATGTTCGTAAACGGAGAAAAGGCGCCAATAAGCACCATATTGAAATCTGAAGATCAAATAAACTTTATGTTTGAAGACATACCCGCGGAAAAACACCTAAAAGTAGAATTTTCTGATGACTTGGTTTGCGCATACTTGACCATTGAGAGAAAGTACGGCAAGCATTTTTATTTAAAAGACATCCCCAAATCCAGAAAAGCGGTTTTGGAACCGGGAGTGGCCTTGGTTGAACCCGATAAAGTAACTTTTGAAGAATGCATGAGCGTACTAGAAGATTTCGGTATCAAAAGGGAGTTTATAGACGAGTTGGCGGTAAAGAGCGGTTGCGAGGCAAGAGAAACGGTAAAAGTAGTGGCTGCAAAAGGCAAATGCCCCGTGCAAAGCAGAAAAACCGAATTCTATTACTGCGAAGAATTAAGCGACAAGGAGATACTTCAAGGCTTAGAGCCCCTAGTAAGAAAAGGGGAGCTTCTAGCAAGAAAGACTCTGTCTGCTATAATGGGAACTCCGGGCATAACCGTAAAGGGAGAGATCATCGAAGTAGACACGGTGGAAGACGAAGATCTAGTTTCGGCAAATGGAGCCGAAAAGCGGGGGGATGAATTATATTCCCTCATCGACGGAAGGCCATTTATGAAAAAAGGGCAGATAGGCGTGGTGCCCTTGCTGACGGTCATTGGGGATTTGGACAAGGAAACTGATGACATCGATTTTGACGGAGATGTAGTAGTAAAAGGCAATGTGCAAGACAACATGACAATAAAAGCTAGCGGAAATGTCAAGATAATCGGATCGGTATATCATTCTCAGATATTTGCTCTGCAAAACATAGAGGTAGAGGGGAAAGTCATAGGAGGAAGGCTACAGTCAGGAGATGAAAGCAGCATCTTTCATGTGATAGTAAATATAGTAGAGGCGATGATAACAGAAATCGAAAAGATATTTAAAGGCCTTCACCAGATAAAGGTAAAAGACGTCAGGGAGATACTGGAGATAATAAACACAGGCAAGGAAAACCTGGATGAATTGATAAAAGAAATGGAAAGAAGCTCCGTATCTATGAATGCCACCCAGCTTGAAACCCTAAATGAGCTTAAAAAGTCGATTAGGCATGCATTTTTAGAGATAAAGCTGCTGCACCAAAAGGGGTTTACAGAGCTTAATGAAATTTATCAGACGCTTGTGGACTACAAAGAGATAATGGATGAGGAAATCGAAGATACGAAGGTGTTGAAGGTAAAATATGCGCAAAATGCCACGGTGAATTCAAGTGGAGATATAATAATTACGGGAGAGGGAAGCTACCAGTCCAATCTTGTGGCAGGCAGAGAGATAATGTATGAAAAACCTTCGAGCGTCGTAAAAGGCGGAACCATGATAGCAGGCAAGCAGATAAATGCAGGAATAGTGGGAACACCCAGCGAAATCTCTACATTTTGCAAGGTCTTAGACGGTGAAGGAGACATAAAAGGCAGATTTTACAAGGGCACGACTTTGGTTATTAAAAATGCTCAGCGAGAGTATGTGGCAATAGAATAGAATTAATGAGAAAAAGTCTTGATTTTGCTAAAGGTTGCGAGTAGAATAGTATTATATGAATATTAGTTAGCACTCTAATTAATTTTTAAATCTATATGTGAAATCAAGGAGAATATATAATGGATAACGCTACACAATTAGGAGAAGTAAAAGTATCGAAGCTCCTGATTAAATTTTCAGTGCCGGCAATCATAGGAATGCTGGTAAACGCAATATACAATCTGGTGGACAGGATATATATCGGAAACGGAGTAGGGTCTCTCGGTATTGGGGCCACCACTGTAGGATTTCCGGTGATGTTGATAGGAATGGCATTTTCAATGCTGATAGGTTTTGGAGCAAATTCCATAATATCCATACGCTTAGGTGAACAAAAAAGAGATGAAGCAGAAAAGATATTGGGAAATGCATTTGTCCTTTTTATTGGAGTGTCGATAGGGATAACTATTTTAGGATTATCTTTTCTCGAACCCATGCTAAGGTTTTTCGGAGCCAGCGAAGCCATAATGCCCTATGCTAAAGACTATATGAGCATAATCTTGGCAGGCAACATATTTCAATCATTAAGCTTTGGGATGAACAATTTCATCAGAGCTGAAGGCAATCCTAAAATAGCCATGAAGACAATGCTCATAGGAGCCGGAATAAATATCGTTTTAGACCCTGTATTTATATTTGCTTTCGGATGGGGAATGAAAGGGGCAGCATTTGCTACCATATTGTCCCAAGCTGTTTCGATGGTATGGGTGCTGCATTATTTTTTTGGTGGAAAAAGCCTGCTTAAGATACACAGAAGGAACATGCGCCTTGAGATGAAGACAATAAGATTGATAGCTACTCTTGGCTTTGCTCCCTTTGCCATGCAGCTTGCCAGCAGCCTTCAAAACATGGTGCTTAACCAAAGCCTGCTTGAGTATGGCGGAGATGTTGCCATATCCGGAATGGGAGTCACTATCAGCATCATTACGTTGATACTGATGCCTATGTTTGGGATAAATCAAGGGGTTCAGCCCATTATAGGCTATAATTACGGAGCAAGAAAATACGATAGGGTCAAGGAAGCTCTCAAACTGGGGATAATGGCTGCCGTAACGATTGCAACGGTTGGATTTGTGGCCACGAGGCTTTTTCCGGAACAGCTTGTCTCCATATTCAACAGATCGGATGCGGAACTTATAGCCATAGGAAAGATGCAGATGAAAATAAGCCTTTCCATGCTTCCGTTGATAGGATTTCAAGTAGTAGGATCAAATTACTTCCAGGCTGTAGGAAAGCCCAAGCACGCTTCCTTTTTAAGCCTTTCAAGGCAGTTCTTCTTTTTGATACCTGCACTTCTCATAATACCAAGATTCTTTGGGCTTAAAGGCGTTTACGCATCTATGCCCTTGGCGGATCTCTTAGCTTCGGTGGTAACGGCAGTATTTCTTATAAGAGAGATTCGACATTTGGATAGCAGCCATGCCAGAGGCTTGGCAGACAAGAAAAAGGAAAAAAATGAACAGATCAATGTCGATAAAAACATAATAAAAGATGCAGTTTAAAATAGCGAGTCTGTGTCAACTTAAGTTGACCTAGACTCGCTATTTGTGCTTTGTAACGTTATCAGTTGAAAAAAATTTGCACTGCCTCCGGCTTTGGCACCTTAAAAATGAATCCAGCAGTTGTCGCTTTCTACCGATTCATAAGCCGATGCGATGATCCGCTGTGACAGGTAAGCTTCTGCAAGGGTGGGAGTTTCGGGGTAAAGGATCTTTCCTGCATTTACATTGTTCAAAAAGTTCTTCATAGAGGCGAGGTGGGCGTTGACCATCCATCCTAAGTCAAATTTGTGGTTTGGATAAATAGTTTTGTGATACTTTGCAAACTCCCCGGTGGTTTTGATTGCGCCCTTTTCCAAAAGCCCGGTTTCCTGAAGGTAGACAGTTGGGTAATCTACATCGTCAGAATGTATCTTTATGCTTCCCTTGCTTCCGTAAATCTCGATTATAGTGTCTTCTTTTAGGTCTGAGGTGATTCTAGAAACTTCCAAAGTGCCCTTGGCACCGCTTTTCATTACCAGATTCAGAAAAGCCCACTCATCAACTTCGGACTTGACCTTTGCTGTTTTTGAAGAGTCGGCAAATCGCTCTTTAAAGTAGATATCAGTCTGTGCCATGACTTTTTCGGGCTCGCCCAAAAGAAATCTTACTGAATCAGCCATGTGTATACCAAGGTCTACAAGAGCTCCACCGCCTGCCTTTTCCTTGGATAACCTCCAAGACATGGGACGTTGAGAGTCCAAATATCCTTTATGGTAAAGGGCAAACCTGAAGTGGATGATATCGCCGATCTTTCCCGAGGAGATCAATTCTTTTGCCATGACCATGGCTGGCAAAAACCTATACATAAGCGCACTTTGATTTACGATTTGGGATTTGTCCGCAAGGCCTGCCAAATCCTTAGCCTGTTCGATGTCTCGTGCTACGGGCTTTTCCATGTATAGCGGTTTTTTTGAAGAAATTATCTTAGTTCCTTGTTCGTAGTGCAAGAAGTTTGGAGTGCACACATCCAAGGCGTGCACATTTGGGTCTTCAATCAATTTATCAAGCTCTGAAGACACGTATTCAAAATGAGGAAATTTCAAGTCTTTCTTGCTGCTTACCGCTGCATAAAGCTCCGGTGAGTAATCCATATCCTCAAACATGGTTTTCATGGCATATAGCCCAATTGCATGGATTTTAGCTATTCCTCCATAGCCTACTACTCCTAGATTGATTTTTTTCATAAAAGCCTCCTATAAAATTTTTATTTTAGATTTTTTCAAACGGTTTTGTATGGTTTTTGAGGGAGTCTCTTCCGTGACTACGGTATCTATCTGTGAAAGATCTGCGAATTTATAAATCCCTTCGTAGAAGAACTTCTTGTTTTCCATTACTAGAAAGACTTCTCTTGCAGCATTTATAAATGCTCTTTTGGTATTTCCGTCTTCCACGTTAAAGGTGGTAAGGCTGCCGGTCTCTAAATCTATGCCGCAGCTTCCTATAAAAACTTTCTGGACGTTATATTTTTTGATCGATTCTATGGTCTCGCTGCCTACAAAGCCTCCTGCATCGGAAAAGAACATGCCACCTGGGGATATCAAAGTAACGGCCTTGCTTTTAGACAATATGTACAAAATGTCGATCGAATTTGATATAACGGTCAGCTCCAAGCCCGAGTCCCGGATCATTTCCGCTAGAACCATGTTGGTCGTGGATATGTCCAAGATTATGGTCTCATTTTTTCTTAGGGCGTCAAAGGCTTTTTGTGCGATTATTTTTTTAGTGGGCCTGACTGAAGGGTCTTTCCTGTCATTCACAGTTGAAAATGATACAAGCTGCTTCTTTAAGATAGCGCCACCATATGTTCTTTGTATCACGCCTTGTTTTTCCAAAATCTTAAGGTCTTTTCGTATTGCATCTTCCGAGATTTTAAAGTCTTCGCTTAGCTTTTTTACAAAGACCTTTCCATCCTGGCATACCTTTTGATATATGCTATCGAGTCTTTCTTGGGCAAACATAATGATCCTCCAAATGATTTACTTTATATTAATTATAGTACAGGTTGTAAAAAATAAAAAGATAAAACAAGAAAAAATATTGATAAACAATACAAATTGATATAAAATAAGAGTAAATAATAACACAGAGGTGAATAATATGTCTCAAGTCAGCAAAAGAATCGAAAAGCTAAGAGATAGGCTTTTTGAAAACAAAAGGGAGCTTTCCCTGGAAAGAGCAAGACTTTACACAGACAGCTATAAAACTACCGAGGGAATGCCGTCTATAATAAGAAGAGCTATGGCTACGGCTCATATACTTGAAAATGTAGAGATACAGATCAACGAGGGAGAATTGATAGTAGGGGACAGGACTGTAAAGCCGAGATCGGGCATAGCATCTCCGGAGATGAGCCCGTACTGGATTAAAGACGAACTGGAGACCTTGGCCACAAGACCTCAAGATCAATTTTTTGTATCGGAAGAAGATAAACGATATTTTAATGAAGTGCTTTTTCCATACTGGCAAAAAAACTCCCTGAAGGACTACGTAGACTCCAGGATGACGGATATAGTAAAAACAAGCATAAAGGATGGAATCGTAAAGATCAATCAAACCGACAAAGGACAAGGTCACATAATACCTACATTTGAAAAAGTGCTAGGTCAAGGACTTGGATCAGTGATATCAGAAGTGGAGGAACATGCCCTCAAAGATCCTGAAAATGATTTTTACAAGGCAGCCTTGATAACGATAAAAGCAACCCAAAAATTCATATTGAGATATGCAGACCTTGCAAGGGATATGGCAGAGAAAGAACAGGATAAAAACCGAAAAGAAGAGCTATTGACCATAGCAAGGATTTCAAAAATGGTTTCTACAGAAAAACCGGTGGAGTTTTACGATGCGCTGCAGCTTTTTTGGTACGTAAACCTGGCGCTGCAATTTGAATCAAATGCCAGTTCTATCTCTCCGGGAAGATTTGACCAATATATGTACAAGTTTTATAAAAAATCACTGGATGAGTGTGAAGACAAGGAGTTCTTAAAAGAGCTCTTAAGGGCTTTATGGCTTAAGATGAACGATGTGGTCTTGCTAAGAAGCGAAGATAGTGCCAAGTATTTTGCGGGATTTCCCACAGGATATACTATTATCCTTGGGGGAGTGGACAAAAATGGAAGAGATGCTACAAACGAGCTTTCTTATGTGATACTGGACACTTACGGCGACATCAAGCTTCCCCAGCCGAATTTGGGAGTAAGGATCCACGAAAAAGCCCCTATAGAATTTCTAAACAAGACTGCCGAGACCATAAGGCTGGGAACTGGAATTCCCCAAGTGTTCAACGATGAGGTAATAATACCCGGATACTTAAACAGGGGAGTGTCACTGCCTGATGCCAGGGATTATTCAGTCGTAGGATGCGTCGAGCTTAGCATACCCGGTAAAACGTACGGACTCCACGACATAGCCCTTTTCAATCTTCTGAAGGTCTTGGAGGTTACTTTGGAGAGAAACCACGAGAGCATAACTGCTTTTGAGGATTTGATGAAGGGAATCAAAGAGACCATAGACGAATACGTAGACCATATGGTAGAAGGATCTAATATCACGGACGAAGCTCACGGAGCATTTGCACCTACTCCATTACTGTCTTGTTTTATCGAAAAGTGCATCGAAAACGGCAAAGATGTTTCCGGAGGAGGAGCCGTATACAATTTCTCCGGAGTTCAGGGCATAGGAATCGCGAACTTAAGCGATTCTCTATATATAGTCAAAAAATATGTATTCGACAACAAGGAAATTTTGCTAAAAGACTTGGTAGAGCTCCTTAGAGACAATTATGAAAACAACGAAGTCTTAAGGCAGAAATTCATAAACAGATATGAAAAGTACGGAAACGACGTAGATGAAGTAGATTATTTGGGTGCAGAAGTCCTGACATATTACTGCAAGCAGGTGGAAAAGTATAAAAATCCAAGAGGAGGGATATTCCAACCGGGCTCATATACAGTATCGGCTCACATTCCTTTAGGTGAAGCGGTGGGAGCGACAGCAGACGGAAGGCTTTCAAAAGAACAGCTTGCAGATGGAGGGCTTTCTCCAATGGCAGGAAGGGACAAGCATGGCCCTACCTCAGTGCTTAAAAGCGTAAGCAAGCTGGATAATTACCTTACTACAAACGGCAGCCTCCTTAATGTGAAATTTTCTCCATCTGTAATGAAAGGAACTGAAGGCATCAGAAATTTCGTAGCATACTTAAGGTCATTCATGAGGCTTAAGATTCAGCACATCCAGTTCAACGTGGTGTCTGCGGATACCTTAAGGGCTGCCCAGGAAGATCCTGCAAAATACAGGAATCTAGTCATCAGGGTTGCAGGATACAGCGCGATATTCGTAGAGCTTAATAAATCCATTCAAGATGACATCATAAAAAGAACAGAACACGGTTTTTAAAGGAGGCCTTAATGAAAAAGCCTTTGATATTTAACATACAGCGTTACAGCATACATGACGGAGGCGGCATAAGGACCATGATATTTTTCAAGGGGTGCCCGTTAAGGTGCCCCTGGTGCTCAAATCCCGAATCTCAGGAAACCGGAGTTGAGATAATCAGAAAAAACAGCCTCTGTATTCAGTGCATAGCCAAAGATGCCTACACATGCCCTGCAAAACCTGAAGATTGTCCCACAGGAGCCTTAGAATATGTAGGCCGGTCAATGAGCATTGAAGAGATATTAAAAGAAGTAAAAAAGGATATGGTCTTCTACGACACAAGCGCAGGAGGAGTCACACTTTCCGGAGGCGAAGTCCTTTTGCACGGAGAGTTTGCGGCAGAGCTCTTAAAAGAAATCAAGGAATTGGGAATCCATACGGCCATAGAGACTACCGGTCACGGAAGCTGGCAGCTTCTGGATAAGATGACAGACTACACGGATTTGGTCTTGTTTGATTTTAAGATAATGGACAAGGAAAAATTTGCAGAAATAATAAAAGGGGATCTTGCCCTAGTGCTTGACAACTTTGACAAGCTCATGAAAAAAGATGTTAAAGTAATTCCCCGGGTACCTTTGATACCGGGATACACCATGAATCAAGAAAACATAGAAAAAATGATAGAAATACTAAAAAAATATCCCAAAATCGACGAGGTACATCTGTTGCCTTTCCATCAATTTGGAAGCTCCAAATACAAGGGCATAGGTAAAGAGTACACCATGGAAGGTGTAAGTCCCCCTGAGGACGATGTCGTAGAGGATATAAAGAAAGTATTTGAAAAAGAAGGATTTACAGTCTATATAGGCGGAAGGTAAACAAAAGGCAAACTTCAAATAATGAGGTTTGCTTTTTATTTTAACATGCGAGATTTTTTTATCCATCTGTCCAAAAAATGGGATTTGTGGTATCATTAAAATAAAAAATCAGGAGTGAGTGCATTTGGATAGATTAAAAAGACAGCTTGAGTTTATAGTCGAGATAGACAAGCTTAAACAGATATTTAGACAAAGCGTGCTTATTGAAGACAGAAGAAACGAAAATGATGCGGAGCATTCATGGCACATCACCATAATGGCAATGATACTAAAAGAGCATTTCATCCATTCTGACGTAGATCTTTTAAAAGCCATGAAGATGACGATTATCCACGATTTAGTGGAGATATACGCAGGGGATACATTTTGCTACGACGAGGAAGGCAACGGAGACAAGTTGGAAAGAGAACTTAAAAGCGCCAAGAAGCTGTTTTCGATTTTGCCCCACGACCAAGAAGACGAGCTTTGGGAGTTATGGGAGGAATTTGAGCAGCGCAATACAAAAGAAGCAAAATTTGCAGCATGCCTTGACAGGTTGCAGCCGCTTTTATTAAATAGCATGACCGAAGGCCATACATGGAAGCGCCCTGAGGTCCACAAGGACAAAGTTCTTGAGCGAAACATGATACTAAAGGAAAATGCTCCGGCACTGTGGGATAAGGTTTTGGATATTTTAGAAAATGCTGTGGACAAAGGTCAACTTAAGGTTGTTTAGGGGTAAGTTTTTTAATAACGCTTAAAAAATTTCAAAAAAAACCGATATTATTGTAAAGATAAAATCAAATTGCAAAACGGATCAAAGTATGCAGCTTAATGGTCAATCAATTGAAAAGTGGTGATTCTGATTAAAAGCGACGACAAGCTTCTGATGAAAATGGACGAATTAGAAAAGAAATTTGCCGAATTTACCAAAATGAAAAAGGGAATAGATCCTAAAAAGGAAACTGCAAAGATAATATTTATCTACTTGATCATGGGAAGCCTGTGGATAGGTTTGTCCGATAGGCTTGCTCAACAATTGTTTACAGATGTATCAGCTTTGACCTGGTTTAGCACCTGGAAAGGGTGGCTGTACGTATTTGTCACCGGCTGGATATTTTATGGAATAATATTAAGGAGCCTTCTGCTGTATAGAGACTCAATAGATCTGATCTTCAATAACTATGAAGAGCTTAGCGCGGCTCATGAGGAACTTATAGGCATCGAGGAAGAGCTTTCAGAAAAATATGACGAACTCGAGGAGAGCTACCATGCCTTGTCGGTGAGCGATCAAAGATACAAGCTTGCTGTAGATGGAGCAAAGGACGGAATATGGGAATGGGACATCAATGAAGACAAGTATTTTTTTTCTGAAAAATGGCTTAATTATTGCGGTTACGACAGCTCTCAAATTAAAAAAACAATTGGGGGATGGAAGGAGCTCTTGCATCCGGATGATGCGAATCAGGCAGAAAAAATCTTAAAGAAGTATCTGAGCCAAAAGACAGGAGACTACCAAAACATATACAGAATAAGGTGCGCAGATGGCTCTTACAAGACGATATTAAGCAAAGGCGTATGCATCTGGAATGACGATGGACATCCTGTGCGGATGGCGGGATCCCATACGGACATCACCCAGCAGATGAAGCTGCAGGAAAGCCTCAGGGAGGAAAAGGAGTTTTCTGAAAACGTAATAAAAGAGTCAGCGGTAATAATAATGCTCTTGTCCCTAGAGGGCGAGATACTTAGGTTCAACGATTTTGCAGGAAAGATAACCGGATACGACAAGGAAGGCGTCAAAGGAATGAGCGTATTCGAGCTTTTTCCAAGGAAAAAACAAGACCAACTCAAAAGCATTTATCGTAAAGTCGTATCAGGTGAAAAGATAAGCTCGCTCGAGCAAAAGATAATCATTAAAGGCAACAATACCATAGACGTGCTCTGGAGCTTTAGCCTCATTCACGACGATGCAGGAAATACCAGGGGAGTGATATTAAACGGGACGGACATAACAGAGCGAAAGGAAATGGAAAGAAGGCTGTATCATCAAGCGTACTACGATGAACTGACTCAACTGCCAAATAGGGCGTTTTTCAACCTGAAGGTCGGAGAAAAGCTCTCTGCCCTAAAAGGCAAAAAAACTCGCATGGCGCTGGTCTATCTTGATATTGACAACTTCAAGCACATAAATGATATTTACGGACACGACGTAGGGGATGAACTGTTAAGATATATGGCATTCATACTGTCTTCTTCAGTTGGTTCAAATAACCTTGCAGCAAGGCTCAGCGGCGACGAATTCATACTGGCTATAGAAAATATCAAATGCAAAGAAGACGTAGTAAAACAAATTGACGATATAAACAGCTGTCTGACAGAACCATGGCTATACAACGGGCAGGAGTTTTTTATAAATATCAGCTGCGGCGTGACTGTGTATCCCGAAGACGGCAAAGATCTTAGCACGCTTCTGAAACGGGCGGATCTTGCAATGTTCAGCGCCAAAGAAAAGGGCAAGAACATATACTGCATGTTTACAGAAGATATGGAGGATAAATCAAAAAAGTATGTGGAAATGGACAATATGCTGAGAAAAGCTGTTGCCAACAGCGAATTTGGAATCCACTATCAGCCCCAAGTCGATCTGATTACAGGTCAGATAAAAAAACTAGAGGCGCTTATCAGGTGGAACCACCCGGAAAAAGGATTCATATCTCCGGGAGAATTCATACCAGTCGCCGAACAGACAGGCCATATCGAACAGATTGGAGAATGGGTGCTAGAAGAGGTCTGCAGGCAGATCAAGAGCTGGAAAGAAGCAGGCATATCTACGCCGAAAGTATCGATAAACTTATCTAGCGCAAGGCTGAGCAGACAGGGAATATCCGAAAAGAGCATAGAAACCATTAGGAAAAACTGCATCCAAAATGTAGATGTGGAATTTGAAATAACGGAAACAGCGATATTGATAAACGAAAAAAATGTTCTCAAAGCTTTGGATACGATGAAAGAAAACGGGATAACCATAGCCCTCGATGATTTTGGTACCGGGTATTCTTCTCTTAACCACCTGCAGAATCTTCCTATCGATGTTTTGAAGATTGACAAGTCACTTTTGATGAACGTGCTGAAAAGCGACAAGGAGAAAAAGCTATACGAAAGCGTGATCCACTTAGCTCACAGCTTAGGGCTTGAAGTGGTGGCAGAAGGAGTGGAGACCCAGGAGCAGGTCGAATTTTTAAAGGAAAACAACTGTGACACGGTGCAAGGCTATTACTACAGCCGCGCGTTGTCCCCTGATGAAGCAGAAAACTTGATAGCAAAAGGGTACATAAATGCCTGAAGCCTTGTTTTTCTTTGTACTAACTCGTGATTTTGGGTTTAAGAGTCGCCCCTAGGGTATAAATTCATATGAAATGAGCAATTATTTAACTATGGGAGGTTTACGATGAATAAAAAAATAACCGAGAAGGTGACCTGGGTTGGCAAAATAGACTGGGAGCTTAGAAGATTTCACGGCGATGAGCTTTCGACTCACAAAGGCACGTCGTACAATTCATATTTGATAAAGGATGAAAAAAACGTACTGATAGATACTGCGTGGGAGCCCTATGACAAGGAGTTCGTGGCTAATCTTAAAAAAGAGATAGACTTAAAGGATATAGACTACATAGTGTTGAACCATGGGGAGATAGATCACAGCGGGAGCCTTGTAGCCTTGATGAACGAGATACCGGATACTCCTATCTACTGCACTGCAAATGGAGTAAAGTCCTTAAAAGGGCATTACCATAAGGATTGGAATTTTGTTCCCGTCAAGACCGGAGATACTCTGGACATAGGTTCATCAACACTTACATTTGTGGAGGCAAGGATGCTGCATTGGCCTGATACGATGTTTACGTACATGTCAGAAGACAACATACTTTTCAGCACAGATGCATTTGGCCAGCATTATGCATCGGAACAGCTATTTAACGATTTAGTGGATCAAGATGAGCTGTTTGCAGAAGCTTTGAAATATTATGCAAATATTTTGACGCCGTCCAACAAGATGGTCCTTAATAAAATAAAAGAAGTGGTGGCCATGAATCTGCCCCTTGATTACATCTGCACTAGCCACGGGGTTATTTGGAGAGACAACCCGGCGCAGATTATCGAAAAGTATATAGAGTGGGCCGGCGACTACAAAGAAGACCAAATCTCGATATTATACGACACCATGTGGGATGGAACAAGGAGGATGGCTGAGGCTATATCTAGAGGGATACAAGCAGTGGATAAAGACGTAAGGGTAAAGCAGTTCAATCTTTCAAAGACAGACAAGAACGATATCTTGTCTGAAGTATTTAAGTCAAAGGCGATACTTGTAGGCTCGCCTACTGTAAACAAAGGCATAACGTATGCTACAGCCGGAGTGCTGGAGATGATCAAAGGGCTTAGCATGAAAAATAAAAAAGCAGGAGCCTTTGGAACCTACGGTTGGAGCGGAGAATCTGTAAAAATAATAAGCGAGTGGCTGGAAGAAGCAGGATTCAAGCTTCCGGTTGAAAGCGTAAGAGCCATGTGGAATCCTGATGAAGCTGCCATCGAAGCAGCCGAAGGCTTTGGAAAGGAGTTTGCAAAAGAGTGCATTGACTAGATTCCTAAAGCTCTAAGGACTGCAGACAGACCGAGCACTATCAATAAAGAGAAATTGACGGTCAAAAAGTTTTTTATGGACACAGAAAATGTGTCCTTTTTTGTCTGAACATTCTTAAAGATTCTAATGTTTTTTCGCACAGGAAAAAACGTAAAGAGGCATATTATTGCGTAAAGGGGAATAGTCTTTGAAAAGATGCCCAGCAAAATAGCCAAATATGATGAATAGTAGATCCCTTCAAAAAGTTGAAGCCCTTTTTCTCGGCCGATATATATAGGAAGGGTATAGCGCTTGTTTTCAATATCTTCTTCCATGTCGCAAAGGTTGTTTGCAAGCATTATGTTTCCTATGCCCGCCACAAGGGGCCAAGCTAAGATAAGTATCCTGATTAAAAAATCCAGATCTGCTTTTATCGAAAGAGATGATCGAGAAAATGAAAATACTAAGGGATCCAGTTGATGGGTATGGACGAATACCGCCAAAAACGGTATGAAAAACCCCATGAAAAATCCGGAGAATATTTCACCTAAAGGCGTCCTCGATATGGGAACCGGACCAAAGGAATAAATAATTCCCACAAAAAAAGACGCAGCCCCGATTACAAGCACTAAAGGGTGGGTAAGTAAATACAGTGCCAAGCCGGCTGAAAGAGCTATTGTGATTAAAGCTGCCAGGGTTTTTCTCACAGTGGATGCTTTTATCCCGTACTTGACTATGGCATTGTGCTTTTCGAATCCGTAGCCTTCTCTTTTATGTGCTTTGACGAAATCGTAATAATTGTTAAGGACGGTCACGGCCATGTCAAAGCAAAGTAGAGATATGAGCATCAAAATAAAATTCAGTGCATTAAAGGTTCCATAGTGATAGTAAGCATAAGATGAGCCTATTAAAAAGGGGATCATGCTGGCCACTTTTGTTTGTATTTCAGCAAGTTTTAAAAATGTCGATATGTTCATTTGGACGCTCCTTATATTTGATAAAGCTATTATAACATGTGTCAAAGAGTTGGTCAGTAAAAAGCAGAGATGAAGTCCGTATATGGAGTGAGCATCAATTTTTTTAAACAAGGTGTTTACATATACCCCGTGGGGGTATATAATAGATTGTAAGATAAATAACATACAAACTTAAAAACAATTTTGGAGGTAATTTAATATGAAAGAAGTTATGGACAGCACATTTGTAGAAGAGGTAATAAACAACGAACAGCCGGTATTGGTGGATTTTTGGGCACCATGGTGCGGACCATGCAAAATGGTAACGCCGGTTATGGAAGAGTTGAGCAAGCAATACGACGGAAAAGTAAAAGTGGTTAAAGTAAACGTGGATGAAAATCCTGAAATATCAGAAGCGCTTAAGATAACAAGCATACCTACAATCGTGCTTTTCAATGAAGGACAGCCAAAGGATGCAGTAGTAGGATTCAGACCTAAAAACGATTTTGAAAAGATGATAGAAAAACACCTGTAAGGAGAATTATATATGAGCGATAGATATGACATTATAATTGTGGGCAGCGGTCCCGCGGGAGTGTCGGCTGCAATAAACGGTGTCATCAGAAACAAAAGGGTAAAGGTCTTTGGGAGCAAAAATTTAAGCGACAAGCTGGAAAAAGCCCCCAGAGTCGATAATTACCTTGGATATCACGCCGTAAGCGGACCGGAGCTTAAAGATGTGTTTACTCAGCATTTGGATAGAATGAACATAGATATCACAGAAGAAAAGGTAGATGCGGTTTATGCAATGGGAGAATACTTTGCAGTAGCGACAAAGAACAATACTTATGAGGCCAATTCTGTAATCGTAGCATCAGGAGTCAGCAATAAAAAAAGCCTTCCCGGAGAAGAAGCGTATTTAGGAAAAGGCGTGGGATATTGCGCTACCTGTGATGCTCCCATATATAAAAACAAGAAAGTAGCAATAGTAGCTTACGACAAGCATGCAGAAGAAGAAGCTAACTTCATGTTGGGTGTTGCAAGCGAGGTATATTACGTACCGGTTTACGGTCGTCCTGAAAACATAAAAGACGGAGTAAAGGTAATAAACGGAAAGCCAAAGGAAATTTTAGGTTCGGACTATGCTGAAAGACTCGTGCTTGCAGAGGGAGAGATCCATGCAGACGGAATATTCATACTTAAGGACAGCGTTGCTTTAGACCAGCTTGTTCCGGGAGTCGATATTTTAGAAAATCACTTTAACGTCAACAGGGGTATGGAGACGAACATTCCGGGCCTGTATGCGGCTGGAGATTGTACAGGAAAGCCATATCAATATCTTAAGGCAGCCGGAGAAGGACAGGTTGCGGCACTTAACGCTGTAAGCTATCTAGACAAAAGATAGATCTATTATACAAACATATATTAAAACAAATGACAATCGGCAAATGCGTTTAACGCATTTGCCCTTTTATCGTACGCATTTTAACTGCTTTTTGTTGATTGTGCCTTTCTTTTGGATTATGATTAAATAAACAAAAGAAATATCTTAAAAAAACAGCGCAACATCAGGAGGAATTGCAATGGAAAAGGTACTGCTCTTGGTTTTACTTATAAGCATAAACGCCTTCTTTGCCGCATCGGAAATAGCATTGATATCATTAAACGACAACAAGGTAAAAAACGATGCCTTGGAAGGGGACAAGAAATCCCAGAAACTCGCAGCCCTTCTTAAAGAGCCGGGGAAGTTCTTGGCTACCATACAAATAGGGATAACACTAGCAGGTTTTTTAGCTAGCGCCTCTGCTTCCCAGAGTTTTGCAGGAGAGCTAGTGGGTTTGTTGGAGCCTTTGTCCCTTCCGGTCAGCGATGGAGTTCTTCATGGAGCAGTAGTGGTCGTGATAACCTTTGTTTTATCGTATTTTACCTTGGTGTTGGGAGAACTTGTTCCAAAAAGAGTTGCGATGCAGCATCCTGAAAAGCTTTCAAGAATAGCTATAGGGCCTCTAAGCTTCATATCCAAGGCAAGCGCTCCTTTTGTGTCGCTATTGAATCACTCAACAAACTTTTTTATAAGGCTCTTTGGAGGAGACCCCAAGGCAGGAGAAGAGAAGCTGACTGAAGAAGAAATTCGGATGATGATTGATGTAGGGGAAGAAAAGGGAGCGATACTGAAGATCGAAAAAGAGCTTATCAATAATATATTTGAATTTAACGACAAGACCGCATCGGATATAATGACTCACAGGACAGATATCGTGGGTATCTCTTCAGATTTGGACGTACGTGAGGCTATGGAGTTGTTCGCATCGGAAAAATACACAAGGATTCCGGTTTATGACGAAAATATCGATAATATCGTGGGAGTGATCCATGTCAAGGATGTTCTCGAGTGGATCATCAAAGGTGAAGGCGGAGAGTCAAATATCAAGGATATCATGAATAAGCCTGTATTCGTTCCCCAGTCAAAACCCATAGATGAATTGTTCAGAGAACTGCAGCGCAGCAAAATTCACATGGTGGTGGTCATAGATGAATACGGCGGAACATCCGGCATCGTGACAATGGAAGATCTGATAGAGGAAATAGTGGGCAATATATTTGACGAATACGACATAGTGGAGGATGAATATAAAAAATTAGGCGATGGGAGGCATTTTTTCAGGGGTACCATCGATTTAGACAAGGTTGCCGGCATAATAGATCTGGAACTGCCGGTAAAAGAATACGACACCTTAAGCGGTTATTTAGTGGGACTGTTAGGGAGGATACCTAAAGACGGAGAAACAAAAAGCATTAAAAACCAAGGGTTGGAATTTAAAATATTGAAAGTCAAAGACAAAAGGATTGAAGAGGTAGAAATCATAAAGGAAGACTACAGGGATAGTTAAGCTTTTGACAGAAGAAGCCTAAGGAGTTTGAAAAACGCTGCATAGGGTATAAAATTAATGAATCTTTGATGCAAAATAGACATACCAACAACAGGATCAGGTAAAAATTGACTGATTTTTGTGTATCGGAAAGAGGTGCTCATATGAAATACAAGGATTATTATGAAATTTTAGGAGTAAAAAAAGACGCATCTTCAGATGAGATAAAAAAGGCATATAGAAAGCTTGCAAAAAAATATCATCCTGATGCAAACCCAGGGGATAAAAAAAGTGAAGAGATGTTCAAAGATATAAATGAAGCTTATGAGGTTTTGGGAGATGACGACAAAAGAAAGAAGTATGATACATTCGGAAAGAATCAACAGTTTTCAAATGGACATGATTTTGATCCCTCACAGTTTGGATTTGACAGGGGCGCAGGAAGGTATACCTACACTACTTCGGAAGGCGCGGATTTCAGTGATTTTTTTAATGCTTTTTTTGGTGGGGGTTCAGGAGTCGGCGACGATTTTGACATTGAGAACCTATTTGGCAGAGGATCCTCAAGGAGAGCGTATTCTCAAAGAAGCAAGGGAGAAGACTTGGAAACTGAGATTAGCGTAAGCTTGGAGGAAGGCTTTAATGGGGCTTCAAAAAGGGTGTCTTTTAGCAGAGAGGGCAAGAAGGTAAGCTTGAATATAAAGATACCGAAAGGCGTAAGGCAGGATGAAAGAATAAGGCTCTCCGGGCAGGGAATGCCCGGATCAGGCGGAGGAAAAAGCGGCGACCTTTATTTAAGAGTAAAATTCATCAAAGACAAAAATGTAGAGCTGGACGGTTTGAATGTGTATAAAAAGCTGGATCTTTATCCCTGGGAAGCTGCGCTGGGCACAAAAAAAGAATTAGAATCCTTTGGAGAAAGACTTTCGGTAAAAATACCCGGGGGAATTCAGTCTGATCAAAGCATACGAATACCGGGCAAGGGCTATGTGGACAAAAGCGGAAAAAGAGGGGATCTGTTCGTAAAGATCCGTATCATGAATCCACAAGTCATCAGCCCTGAGATAAAAGCAATCTATGAAAAGATGAAAAATACTTATAAATCATGATGTTTTGGAGGGATGAAAATGAATTTAGAAAAATTTACGCAAAAGGCGCAAATGGCCATAGCATCTTCTCAAGAATATGCAGTCAGGTTCGATAATCAAGAAATCGATGCAGAGCACTTGAATTACAGCCTCGTCAAGCAGGAAGATGGGCTGATACCCAAGCTTTTAGGCTACATGGGCATAGATGTGGAGCTATATGCCAAGGATATTGAAGAAGTATTGGAAAAGATGCCTAAAATATACGGCGGAGCTGCAAGCGCTTATATTTCCAGAAGACTCAACCAGATAATAATAAATGCACAAGACGAGTCAAAGAGATTTAAAGACGAGTACACGGGGGTAGAGCATTTGTACATAGCTCTTTTAAAGGAAAAGAACTCCGGTGCACAAAAGGTATTTAAGGCGCATAACATAACATATGAAAAATTCATGGAGGCTCTCAGCAAGGTTAGGAGCGGACAGAGGATAGTATCACAAAATCCCGAAGATACTTATGAAGCCTTAAAGAGATTTGGAAGGGACCTTGTTGAACAGGCAAGAAAGGGAAGACTCGATCCGGTAATAGGCAGAGACAGTGAGATCCGAAGGGTCGTAAGGATACTGTCAAGGAGGACAAAAAACAATCCTGTGCTCATAGGAGAGCCCGGAGTTGGAAAAACCGCAGTGGTAGAAGGCTTGGCTCAAAGGATCTTAAAAGGAGATGTGCCGGAAGGATTAAAAGACAAGACGATTTTTGCCCTTGATATGGGAGCGCTTATAGCCGGAGCAAAATACAGAGGAGAGTTCGAAGAGCGGCTAAAGGTCGTTTTAGATGAAGTCCAAAAATCAAAGGGAAAGATATTGCTGTTCATTGACGAGCTTCACAATATAGTTGGCGCCGGAAAAGCAGAAGGAGCAATGGATGCAGGCAACATCTTAAAGCCCATGCTTGCCAGGGGAGAACTCCACTGCATCGGGGCGACCACGCTGAATGAATACCGCCAGCATATCGAAAAGGATGCAGCCCTTGAAAGGCGATTCCAGCCCGTGATGGTGGACCAGCCGACGGTGGAAGATACGATATCCATACTGAGGGGACTTAAAGAAAAGTTTGAGATTCACCACGGCGTAAGGATAACTGACAATGCTATCATAGCCTGTGCCGTACTTTCAAACAGGTATATAACGGACAGGTTTCTTCCGGACAAGGCCATCGATTTGATGGATGAGGCTGCCGCCATGATAAGGACTGAGATAGACAGCATGCCTGCGGAACTTGACGAAATAAGCAGAAAAACCATGCAGCTGGAAATAGAAAAACAGGCGCTTAAAAAAGAAAAAGACAAAGCTTCTTTAGAAAGGCTTGAGAACATCCAAAAAGAAATCGCTGCCCTAAGGGAAAAAGGCGATGCCATGCAAGCTCAATGGGAGATGGAAAAAAAGAGCATAATGGGAGAAAAGGAGCTAAAGCTTGAAATAGAGAACGTCAACAGGGAAATCGAGCAGGCAGAAAGGGAGTACGACCTTGAAAAGCTTGCTAAGCTAAAGCACGGAAGGCTTCCTGAATTGCAAAAACAGCTTGAAGATGCCAAGTCACCTGTAGAGCGAAAACTGCTCAAGGAAGAGGTGACAGATGAAGAAATAGCACAAATCGTGTCCAGATGGACCGGAGTGCCGGTTGCGAAGCTGATGGAACAGGAAAAGGAAAAACTTTTAAACCTGGCAAACATACTTCATCAACGGGTAATTGGTCAGGATGAGGCAGTCGAAGCTGTAAGCGATGCGGT
The DNA here is from genome assembly GCA_003446375.1 of Eubacteriaceae bacterium. GTDB lineage: Bacteria > Bacillota > Clostridia > Eubacteriales > Alkalibacteraceae > Alkalibacter. The sequence goes on from DMAW01000030.1 coordinate 28,948, forward strand.
TATAAGGGCAAGATCCGGACTTAAGGATATTAACAAGCCTATCGGCTCCTTTATTTTCTTAGGGCCTACTGGAGTAGGAAAAACCGAGCTTGCCAAGTCCCTAGCACAGGCGCTTTTTGACAACGAAGACAATATAGT
>DMAW01000093.1 GCA_003446375.1 Eubacteriaceae bacterium
GAATCCCTCTCTCTCCGCCATTTACACAAATTTTCAAAGCGAAAAAATCGTAGATTACGATGAATCAACTCCTATGAAACCCGCATAAATACGACTAAAGAAACAAAATTGAATAAACGTCAAAGAATCGTGTCGGCACGACCACCCCAATTAATGGCAAAAGAGGGGGTGGCTTTTTTGTTACTTAAATTCGCAATACAGGAATTTCTTGAGGACAGAAAGTTTAAAAACCTAACAGAAATAACAGTAAAGGGCTATGAAAGAAGCTTAAAGGCTTTTCATGACTACATCGTAGAAGAACATCAGGTACTCAATATAGAGGATGTCAGGCCTTTTCACATCAAAGACTATCTCTCCTACAGGAAAAAAGAACTAAAAAACAATGCTGAAACCATCAATCATGAAATACGCAATCTCAAAGCATTTTTCAACTACTTTGTGAAGGAGAAAGTGATAAGCGTAAACCCCGTAACTGTGCCTATCCAGAAGACAGACACCAAAATTGAGACTTTCACAGACTACCACATACGCCAGATGTTGAGGTATTACCGCAAGCAAAAACAGAGGGGAGATAATTTTTACGCCTATAGGGGATACATCATGATTCTAATTCTTTTAGGCACAGGAATACGGCTGGGAGAGATGTGCAATCTCAAATGGAAAGATGTCGATTTTGTCAATGCAAAAATGACGGTGATAGGGAAAGGCAGGAGGCAGAGGACTATTCCTCTAACAGACAATTTGAAGAAAGAACTGATGGAATGGAGATTCTATGTGGAAAAGAAACTGGGGAATGTGACTGAAGACAGCTTTGTTATTCCTACACAGACAGGGAAAAGAATGAACGAAAATTCAGTGAAGACCTTTTTCCAGAGGCTTAAAAAAATTATGAACTTCAGAGATGTAAGGCTGTCACCACACACTTTCAGACACACATTTGCGAAGCAGTGGATTTTAAGCGGTGGAGATGTTTTTTCCCTTCAAAGAATTCTAGGACACAGCACTATTGAAGTGACAAACAAGTATGTGAACTTATTCGGCAGTGCCCTAAAGGAACAGAATGATAAGTTTAATCCTTTGAATAACATGGATTTGTGAACGTTGTGTTCACAAATATCCTCAATTTGAGGAAAGTTAAAAGAAGAGTTTCGTACGAAATTCGTACAAAGCAAAAGAAGAATATTAACCAAATTGATTAAAGTTGAAAGGAGAGAAGATTTATGCCTTCTGAGGTATATGTAAAGCTTGAAATTGAGGAAGACCATTTAAAACGGTTATCTGACCTCTTAGAGAGGGATAAAACACATATAGAGGACAAAGAGAGGATTGCTTTGTTTTATATTCTGTCAGGGAAAGACAGTCTCTATCAAAACATTGACAAGATTTATGACTTTGAAAACCACACAATAAAACCAGAGTGTTTAAATGATGGTGAATGGACAAGTGAAGATAGAAAACTAATTGCATTGGCATTTAATCTTTACAACAACTATGAAATAACGCCACTAGAGGTGTTTTGGGGATTGAGTAAGGATTCCTTCCTACTGGCATTGATAGGCATTGTAGAGAGGGTTTATGGCTAATTTTCAAAGGGAGTCCTCTAAAAGGACATCCTTATGAGGTGTTGATGTGACACCAAGTGTCACAGAAATAAAAAGGGACTGCAATTTTGCAATCCCTCTTCCTATAGGCAAAAACAGGGTAGCTAACTGCTACTCTGTTTTTTTATTATCTCTTGTATTTTTTCAAGAGTGGCGTAAGCTTTTTGTTTTTCAGTGAGTTGTTTATGTATTTCTTCTACAGTGTAACCCTTTTGATACAATTCTACTACTCTCTTTTCTGTTTTATGTGCGTATTGTCTACAGTGTTTACCAGTTGGGATATCTACCCATTTACTGGTTTTCTCATCGTATTTTTTGATACTTTCGGGACAAAATTTTTGTCCTTTTTTTTGTGGTACAAATAACGAATGGCAGAATTCACATTCTTTAACAGGTCTTTGCTTAAAAACATCGAGATATAACTCATAGTATAAAACAGCTAAAAGATTCTTCAAATAAAGGTACTGCTTATATTCTTTGGTGTCAGTGACAAATAATATTTTCACAAATGAATTCTCTACTAGTACTTCATTGATTTGTTTTATCACAAAATATTTTGCTACATCGAATAATTCAGTGTCTTTATCGGTAATAAATACGGGATTAACGGTTATGTAAAGTTTAGAACTTATAAGGTTCAACATATATTTGCCGTCACCAAGAGGCTTAATTGTTTTTTCAAGTTTAACATAATCTACATCATCGGGGTTTTGTACATCTAAAGCTTCTGCAATAAAAACAAGGTTTTGAATTTGCTTAATATGTTTACGCCAATCTTCAATATATGTTCCTTCCCTTACGATATTCGAGGATACGAAAAAATTCGGGCATAAATCACCATATTTATTGGCGAATTCTAATATACTTTCGGTATTATTATAATCAACTTCTGCAAATTTTTTATACAATTGAGGTTCGATGATTAAAGGGTTATATTGCCTAAGACTTTTCTCATAAGCTAATTTAAATGATGTGTAAAGACCTTTTTTATTCCAACGATTCAAGATTTTTTCTCTTATATTTTGTGGTTTTGAATGTAGTAAATCTTTTAATTCGGGAAAATTATCTAAATTATCATCTTTTGTTCCCAAGCTTTTACCCATAACCAATTCTAAACCATCGCCTATAGGAGGAAGTAAAATCCAAGCATATACATGTTCCATCTCTTACACCTCTTTTTTTGAGGTTACGCATAGGTTACGCAAAATCATTTGAATATCTGTAATTCCTATTGTACCATATAAGTTAGGAAAAAGCAATGGGAGGAGGTTATTGCTTATGACTAAATTAGAAGCTTTAAGGAAGCAGAAGGGGTGGACTCAAAGAGAGGTAGCCGAAAGATTGCACATCAGCGGGTCTATTATTTCCCAAGTAGAAAAGGGTTTTCGGAAGGCTTATCCTAAACTTATGAGGCGGCTGGCAGAGGTTTTCGAAGTAGAGGTTTCCGACTTGTTCGAAGATGATGGCACACCCAAGTTATTAGAAGAAGATTACATTGTTTTGCCAGTGAGGAGGTAGCAGGGCACAATGTATCATCTCTTTCTCTAATTCACTTTCCAAAGGGGGCGAATGTGATGAAATTAACACCACTTCAAGCCATTAGGAAGAAGTGTTTACAATGTAGTAATAATCAACCAAAGGAGGTGGAATTATGCCCAATCAAAAGCTGTCCTCTATATCCATTTCGCTTTGGGAAAACACAGGATGACCCTAACGAAAAATAAACGTATACATGCCTTCCTTTTGATTTGGTGTTATATTCCAGCCTTGTATATCGCTTAAATACTGGCGTACATGGTTGGAATAATTTACAAAAATCGAATTTTTGGAGATAAAACTTTGGGGATACATTTATATCCCCCACACATTAGTTTTGAAAACTATTTTGGAGGTGGTAGGATGAAATACATTATTCAAAATCCGATTACAGGCAAAAAGGTGTTTGCGGGAGAATTGATAGAGGATACTTTCTACAAGAGGGTGAAAACAAACCAAAAGTTGCGGATTTTGGACTCATACGGAATCGAAGCAAGTGTCATAGAAGATTTGAAAAAAAGAGGATGTAAAAAAATCGTCCTCATAGAGGACGGCAAGAAAGAGTATAGTGTGTCTTTTAACACCTTTTACACCAAAGCAATTAGGGAAACTTTTGGAAAATCTTCATACCAGTTTTATCTCCCTATGAAGTACTGGGAAAAAGCAAATGAAGAACAGCAAGGAGTACAATTGGTTATTAACCTCTAAAATCCTTTAGGAAGGAGAATGCTTGTGGATATTAGCACTCTCAAGAAAAAAATCGATATAGTGAACATCATTTCTCACTATGTGGAGTTAAAACGGGAGGGGACAAGCTATAAAGGGCTTTGTCCCTTCCATCCTGATACTAATCCCTCTTTTAGTGTATCACCTGAAAGAGGGATTTACAAGTGCTTTGGCTGTGGAGTTAGTGGTGATGTTTTTGACTTTATCCAGAGGATAGAAAACTGCACATTTGACGAAGCAGTAAGGAAGGTAATGGAGATGGCAGGAATTAATGAACCTCTTCCTATAGGAAAGGGAACAGAAGAATGCAAAGAAGATTTTTCAAAATTTGTGGAGGAAGCACATAAAAATATCGACAAAACCGATTACCTTTCAAAACGAGGCATTAGCGAAGCATTAATCAAAAAGTATCATATCGGTTTTGATGGGGAAGGGGTTATTGTACCTCTTTCCTATAGGGGTGAAATTGTAGGTTATGTAAAGAGGTTTATTGAGGGAGAGAGACGCTATTACAACCCTAAAGGAGTGAAATTAGTACCGTTTAACATAGCTGTAAAGCAGGATGTTGTCTTTGTAACAGAAGGGATATTTGACGCCTTAGCAGTAGAGGAAGTTATCGGCTTACCTGCAATAGCTTTGCTGGGCAGTCAAAACCATAACGTTTTGTTGGAGAATTTGCATTGCGACCACTACATCATCATGCTTGATAATGACGAAACAGGGCAAAAACAAGCTTTAGAGTTATACAACAAACTGAAGGGGAAAGGGAAAAAGGTGACTTTATTTGACAGCAGTCTCTATCCTGCCGAAGTTAAAGACCCAAGTGAGTGGCTTGTCAAGAATAAGGATGGATTTAAGAAAGTTTTGGACTTATACGTTACAATTGCGAGGAAGCCTTATTCTCTTAAAGCATTGACGCTAAACTACCAAAATACCTTTAGGGCGGGGAAATATAAGCCTATCCCTACAGGCATAAAAGCTATAGATGATGTTTTAGAAGGCGGTTTAAGAAAAGGCATGTTCTACACCATTGGTGCAATGCCAGGGACTGGGAAGAGTAGCTTGTGCATTCAAATGACTGATTCACTAGCAAAAGCGGGTTATAATGTCATATACGTCTCTGTTGAAATGTCGGAGTATGAAATACAAACAAAACTATTTGCAAGAGAATTTACACTAACACGCTTACAGAAGGGCTTTTTTGAAAAAAAAGATGTGCTTATTCAGACTGAACTTTTAAAAGGTCATATTGCCGATAAAGACAAGCTTACTGCCTTTAATGAAATCATTAAAAATTATATTAACGAAGTAGGCGAAAGGATACACATTGTCTTTACCACCTCTTTGAATGAGGTTAGAAAGGCAGTTGAGATGGTACCCAACAGTATCCTGATTGTCGATTATCTTCAAAAGGTACAGCCTAACGGGAAATTTCAGACGGATAAACAGCGTATTGATATGGTCCTAAATGAATTGAATGAGATAAAAAACAGATACGAGATACCCACTTTGCTTGTTTCAAGTATAAACAGACAAAGCTATAACAGTGAAGGCGAGATGTCAGCTTTTAAAGAAAGCGGAACTATCGAATACGACACAGCAGGGGCTTTTGTGATGACAACGAAGAAAGATGGAAACACAAAAGACCTCATCGGAGAGGATGGTTTGAAGGGAGTGTACAAACATGTCTACTTAGAATGTGTGAAAAATCGCTATGGGCAGGTAGGAGAAAAGAAGGAACTTGTGTTTTACCCCTTATTTAGCCATTTTGAAGAAAAAGAAGGAGGGATTGAAGATGAGTTATTTAGTGGACGCTAATTTAGTTATTAATCCTATCTTCCCTTTACGCCATGTGCTACCTGAAATATTAAGCGACAAGGAGGTGAAAAGAGAAGATGGAACAACATTTACACCTCTAAGATGGCAGTATAAAACAGCAGACGGCGGAGAAGTAATTGTAGTTTCGAGTAATAAACTCACCCCATTTGACAGCATGGTTTACAGAACCATTATCACCTATAGGCAGGAAAAAGGAATTAAGGAAAACCATTTTGAAATACCTGTCAACTATATTATGCAAAAAACGGGGCTAAATTTCAATAAGACAGTAGAACGGGAAAGAATTGAGAATTCTCTCCTAAAACTAATGGACACCCACATTTTAATCGAAAAGTACCTCAAGAAAACCGAGAAGGGAAACATAAGAGAAAAAACATATTTCAACCTGTTAAGCGGTTTTGGTTATCGTCAACCTGAAACAAAAAGGGGCAGAGGGCATGTGAAGAAAATATATGTGCAACTGCCTCAGGTTTTATGTGACAACTTAGACAACGGCTATGTAGTCAGAGGAGAAATTGAAACGCTAAAAAAAGTATTGAAAAGTCCTCTAGAGGTCAGAATTTACGATTACCTAACTGTCAGATGTGCCAAGAGGCAGGAACATGTCCGAAACTTTACAGCCTTTTGCAGAGAGGATGTGGCGATGGAAAAAGGAGAAGACGGCGAAAAGGAAGTGTTGAAAGCATTAGAAAGCATGAAGAAAAAAGGCATAATTGATTACAGCATTGACAACAGTAACAACTTGACGATAAAACTGCTTTAACCCCATATACCCATGGGGGGTATATCAAAATTGGAAAAAATTAATATGTAGGAATTACCTAGCTAAAACTGTAGGAATTACCCCCCGAAAACTGTAGGAATTACCCCCGTAAAACTGTAGGAATTACCTCTTTTTCGAGACCGCAAACCCGCATGAATACTGAGTTTTTCTCTCTTAAAATTTAAAATATAAAATTTAAAAGAGAATTCCTCCCTATAGGTCGGAATTCTTGATATACCCCCTATACAAATATGCCACTAGGGGAAGGAGAAAATACCCCCACATGAGAAAGAGATGGACACTTAAACAAGGGTGTGTATCTTTTCCCTAGAGGTTTATTCACATAGGAGGTGTGAAAAATGGAACTAGACATATTGGGACTTTCACCACAACCCCGCCGCAGGCTGAATCCTATTGAAAAAGCGATGACAAAAACGGCGAGGGAATGGGAAAAAATCAGAAACAAAGCAAAGTCAGACGAGGAATGGATGTACTACAACGCTTTGAAGCGGTTAAGAGAAGCAATTGACAGGAAGCATAAGCTTGACATTGAGTTGTGGTCCTTTAATGTTTCCTCCCTAGAGGAAAAATTGTTTTTCTGAAATGTCAAAAAATGTCCGACAAATGCAACCTTTTAAAATCCTGCAACAGGTTATAAATCAGGCTTTATTGAGTTTTAGGTATATTTTACATTGACACCAAGCTTATAGGGATGGTCAACTTGACTACCCTTTTGCAGGTTTCAGGTATATTTTACATGGTCACCAAGTCAGAAGGTATCCCTAACTTGCGGATACCTTTGCAAGTTTCAGGTATATTTTACATGGACACCAAGCCGACGGAATTCGTCTCTTTGTATAAACTTGCTTACCTTATTACACAAAATGATACAAAATGCAACAAAATAGGGACTTTTAAAAATGCTAAAAAGCTTGATACACAAGGCTTTGAGGCGTATAAGCAGTTAAAGAGTGTATCAGGATGTCTTTCAGGAAATTTTTCCTATGAAGGTACCGCCAATATGGTGGTCTCCTTTGACAATTCGTCTCTTTGTATAAACTTACTTCCTCTTTTGTTATGCAAAGGTGGGATGGTAATGGAGTTGTTAAAGGATTATTATTGGATTTTGCAGAATATTAAAAGCTGTAAGGAAATGTTGTCACAGTTAGAAGCAGACGCTAAAAAATACAAGCAACAAGGCTTATTGAAAAAGATAGAGGAATTGCAAAACGTTTATAAGACGAAGATACAGGAAAACCTTGAGAAACAAAAGAAAATAGAAGAGGCTATTGAACGCCTACAGGGTGTAGAAAAGCAAATTATACTTTTGCGGTACAAAGAGAATAAGACATGGGAAGAAATAAGCTATGAAGTGAATTACAGCTATTCTCAACTACATAGAATACACAGAAAAGCATTGGAAAAACTTAAGGAAGCTTAATTGATGACCTTGTATTTTGCGGAGTCACCGCACACGCCTTTAAATCGGTTTTGAGAAGAGTTAAACGCCAGAGACATTAAATAATATGTCTCTGTTTTTTAAAAACGATTCTGGGGCAAATTTGACCGCCATTTTCCCTTCTAGAGGCTGAAGGAATTTTGAGGCGGTAACTTACCGCGTCATCTTGTGTGACACTTGGTGTCACAACAGTCTTCCCCTAGCGGCTTATGAATGTAGATAGTGGTAGTGCTTTCACACTTTAAAGTATGCAATTATACGAAATCACCATTTTGTATAATTGACTTACATTCAATTACCTATTGCCAATACGTTTTTTGTATGGTATACTTAAAATACACTCACTAGAGAAAAGAAAATAGTGGGTGGTCGTGTCGAAAAGGGAAAAAGGTGGAGAAAGATTTGGAATATCCAAAAAAATGTCTAACTGGAAATCATATATCTTATTCGGAAGACCTTTGCAAGAAATTTAATTTATGGAAGGTAATGTATGAAGATTTAGTTCTCAACAATAAATGTATATATGAATGGATAGATACATCTTATTACCGGCGTTTCATTCAACTTTTCGTAGATACAGGCTCTGGATTTTCAGAAGAAAGTTCTATTATTGAAGAAGTAAAACCATATACTATTCAAAGATTTACCTTTGATCTACCAGAAGGTATTAGAAACTTCAGGATAGATCCACTAAATGAAGCATGTGCATTAAGATTGCATAAAGTTACTATCTTATTAGATGATAATTCTTATTTAGACATAACCAGTTTATTACAATCCAATGGTTTTGCCCTTGATAATAACCTATATGTTTTCTTTTCAGATGATCCACAGATATGGATTAATAACAAGAATATACCTGTTGATAGGGCAAAGAAACTCAATATAACATTAGAATATATTCCACTAAATAAATTAGGGAATACGTTGGCCCAGAAACTCTCA
>DMAW01000092.1 GCA_003446375.1 Eubacteriaceae bacterium
CTATTATATCAAGCATTCAGACTAGTTTCATCAGATTTTTCATCACGGATTCAGGTTCTCCTTCAAAACCCAGATTTTCCATGGAATTTTCCACTCCTGAATACAGGTCATGAAGTTGAACTAAGCCTCCGCTCACCCCAAGCCACATTACTTTTATTCTCTCTGCCTTGTAAAAAAATCCAATTTCACCAAGCTTTAAACTGAAGCTATAGATTCTTGAGCACATTCTTTCCAGTTCTCTTCCTATTGTATCGATTCTGTCAATTGGGACTGGTCCTAGATATTTCAAGGTAATATGAATATTTAAAGGGTCTTTCCACTTTCCTTTAATCACATGTTTTCTCAATTCATCTTGTAATGCTGATATTTGAGATTTCAATATTTTATCTATTTCAATTCCGACGAATAATCTCACCTTCTTCACCACATCACTCCCGGTTTATGCCTTGATCCAGGTCATCTATAAGGTCTTTTACTTCCTCGATTCCGACAGAAAGCCTCAGCAGATATTCATCTACGCCTATTCTGTCTCTTATTTCCTTTGGTATTGCCTGATGGGTTTGCTCTATCGGGTAAGTAATCAAACTCTCCACCCCTCCCAAACTTTCAGCAAATGATATGATCTTTAAACGTCCCAATATATCTCTGGCTTTTTTCGCATCTTTAACTCTAAAGGATATCATCGCCCCTGAGCCTTTAGATTGCTTATTGTTGATTTCATGACCGGGATGATCCTCTAGACCTACATAATATACCTCTTCTACGTGCTGATTAGACTTTAACCACTGTGCGATTTTTATTGCATTTGACTGCTGCCTCTCCATCCTTATACCCAATGTCTTGATTCCACGCAAAATCAACCAGCTGTCGAATGGAGATAAAACCGCTCCGACAGTCTTGTGGATCATGTCAATCCTTTCCGCATCGTCAACATCATTGGTCACTAAAAAACCTGCTAGGGTATCATTGTGTCCTCCAAGATATTTAGTTCCGCTGTGAACTACCATATCTGCTCCAAGATCGAGTGGCCGCTGAAAGTAGGGCGTCAAAAATGTATTGTCCACTATTAATTTCAAGCCTTTTTGTCTTGCCAAATAAGCTGCCTGCCTTATATCTGTCACCTTCATCATCGGATTGGTAGGACTTTCGATAAAAAGGCATCTTGTGTTCTTTTGGATATTGTTTTCCAATTCAACAATTCTTGATGTATCGCAATAAGTTACTTCTATTCCATTTTTCTTGTTGATTTCCTCAAACAACCTGTATGTTCCGCCGTACAAGTCATCTGATACTATTATATGGTCTCCAGGAGATAACAGCTCCATCATTGCAGCTATTGCAGCCATGCCCGTTGAAAAAGCAAATCCTCTGCTTCCACCTTCCAACAGGGCTATGGTGTGTTCCACTTCTTCTCTGGTAGGATTTTGAACTCTGGAATAATCATAACCTGTAGATTCTCCATAAGCAGGGTGTCTAAAGGTGGCGCTTTGATAAATTGGCATGCTGATTGCACCGGTTACCTCTGTCAACAATCTTCTGCCATGGACCATGTTTGTTTTTATATCCAAGTTATTTATTTTCATAACATCACCTTCCCTTAATGCTTTTAATTCAGCCTGTTTTACTATTTTTATCTAACACTTCATTCATGCTGCCTGTCCTATAGCCCTTCATATCGAGACAAACATAAGAAAATCCAAACCCTTTGAATTTTTCATCTATTTCATTCAATAAGTTCTTGTCCAATATTTTCGCAAATTCCTTTTCTGCGATTTCTACCCTAGCCAAGTTTTCATGATGTCTGACTCTCAACTGTCTGAATCCAATGTCCATAAGGTATTGCTCTGCCAATTCCACCATCGTCAATTTTCCAGAGGTAATCTTGTTTCCGTAGGGAAATCTGGACGACAGACAAGCAAAAGCTGGTTTGTCCCATGTTGGAAGATCCATTTCTTTTGATAAAACCCTGATATCTTCTTTGGTTAAACCTGCGTATTTCAAAGGACTTACAACACCCAGTTCTGCAGCAGCCTTCATTCCTGGTCTGTAATCTCCGGTGTCATCGAGATTGGACCCATCTGCCACATTTTTAAAGCCCATGTTTTTTGCCACCTCACCAACCTTAATGAACAGCTCGTTTTTACAGTAATAACATCTGTCAATTGGATTTTCAGAAAATCCATCAATATCCAATTCTTCAGATTCAATCACAATGTGCTTTGCTCCGATCAGTTTGGCATATTTCACCGCTTCCTCAAACTCTCTTTTAGGATATGTTGAAGAAGTGGCTGTAACCCCAACCGCTCTGTCCCCCAAAACGAGATATGCAGCTTTAAGCAAAAATGTGCTATCCACCCCTCCCGAGTAAGCTACGGCTACGCTCTCTAGACTTTTTAAGTATTCATCCAATATCTTCTTTTTGCTATATAACATGTTTCCTCTCCCATCATTACCTACTATTTGTATATGATTTATTTGGTTATTGTTATATTCTAACCCCTGCCAGAGCTCATGTCAATATCAATCGAAGACAAAGCTTATTCTACTATTGACAACAAAAAAGTCTTAAGGGACAGTCAATCAACTCAATAATGATTGCCGTCCCTCAAGACATTGATTCATTAGTCATACAATTTCCTTTCCTATGGCTAATGGATTTTTACAAAGCATTTTAGATTTTAAGGATTTCAGTTCATATCTTGGAATACCCGTTGCAATGTTTCGGTTGCTCATCGTTTACATAAAACATGTATTCAATAAGACTTACTACAATCACAACTAAAAAATCTAATATTCTTAATGAATGAACTTTACTTTAAATAATCGGTTTGGCTTTTCTAAATTGTTTTTTAAGCAATTTGTACTTTCCCTTACCTATTAAAGCTATTTCCTTTTATCTTGTCTTGCTTTGTACTTATAATTATAACAGAAATTTATTATAAGTAAACCCCTTTTTATAATTTTTTTATTTTTTTATCCCTGTAGTGCTCTCAAATGTTTTACAAATCATTCAATCAGGTACGTATACACGTATAGCCAATTTGGCTTAGGAGCCTCACTGTCGATAATCCATTTTCCCTTTAAGCCCTCATTCCTTGACCGTCTTTCAAAATGACACATAGCAATCCCAATATCTATGTATCTTAAATCTATTTTAGCATCAGCAAGATAAAAATGAACTTTATTTCCGTCCCATATGACTCTTGTAGGCTGACGGTTCATAGCAGACGGCGCCCATCTTACTCCTTCGAGAATATATTTTCTCTCTTCATCCTCAATTGGCTGAAGACCGCTGTCAAAAAAACATTCTTCAAGCTCTTTGCGTCTTCTTTTAGTTCCGCTTATGAAAACATCTCGTATTCTCTTCCCCTGGGCTTCATAACCAACAGTCAGTATCCCAGGGATTGTCTTTGAATCTCTCTGATCAGTGCCGATAGCCTCAATTACATTTTTTCTTGAAAATGAGCCTCCCAGCCAGCATGTTCCTAGGTCCATGTCAATCAAATTCAATGCGATATTTTCTAAGGTGAATCCATAATCCACATAAGCGTAACTTTCTTTTGGACACCATCCTAGAATCGCTCCGTACTTTCCGCTTACAAACCCGTATGTTCCCACCTTTCCTTTATCTTCATCCAGATCTTGGGCTATAAATTCAAACTTTATTTCATTTCTACCCGGGCCTGTAAAAGGCATTTCCAGCAAATGTAGTATCTTTGTTATCTCATCAGCGTTTAAAAATCTCTCTTTGTATTTTCTGACTGATTTTCTCTTATCTATAGCGTCCATTTCCATCACCTCACTTTAAGCTTTAGCGAACTGTCTCATAGGGCCAATCCACTATTCCTCCTAAATCATAGATGTTTTTGTATCCTAAATCTTTTAAAATTTCTCCGGCTGTTTGAGATCTGTTGCCGGTTCTACAATAAATAATAATCTTCGATTCTTTATCTGTCAAAATCTGTTCAGCCTGATCTTTAATCACATCTACCGGTATCAGTATGCTTCCAATAATATGGCCCTCGTCGTATTCTTCCTGTGTCCTGACATCGACCAATATAAAATCCTCATCGTTATCCATCATTTCCTTGAATTCATCAGGTGTTATTGAATTGACCTCGCCTCCTGCATCATTGCCCTCTGCACATCCTCCAGCAATAACCAATAGCAATAAAATCATTATAATAATAGATATTTTTTTCATTTCGATCATTCCCCTTATTTTTTAGTAGCAAATCTAAACTCAAATTTCACCTTAAACATTATTATACCTTGCTTACTTAGAATTTAAACATCGCTATCAAAATAAGTACTTTCTAATATGCTTTTTCCGAGAGAATAATTTGTAATCAATACATCTATCAATTTTCCTTTTAGTGCAGACATCACCGTTTGGGTCTTGTTAACCCCTGAAACCATGACTATTTTCAAAGGGATATTCTTATATGATTCAAAATCTATTGAAATCGTTCGATCTTTAAAATCTGTATTGCACTCATTTCCATCCACGTCAAAAAATCTTAAGGCCATATCCCCCACTACACCATTGTCAATAAGGTGATTTAATTCTTCTTCTTCCAAAAAATCATAGGATACTAGCAGTGATTTTAAATCAGGATAAAATGAGCCTATCCCCGTTACAGATATAGTTACGTTTTTAAACCTATCTATAGTTTTCTTTACATTTTTCTCCTCTTTAATCTGACTTGTCAAATTTTCATTGCTGCTAAATCCTTCCGTATATAAAATCTTGTTTTCTCCTCCAAAAGCCATTGCCATTCTACGGGTTAGAGATGCTACATCAAGTTCATCGCTAAGATTATTTAGACCTCCGTGCAAAGTTACAAATTGCGCATTGACTTTTTGACAAGGGTTAAGGTAATGAATCATATAATACATGGTTCTTCCAAAAGCTATTCCCAAAACATCTTCATCTTTGATTATTCTCTGTAGATACCTAGCGCCTTCTAAAGCAACAAGTTTTTTGTGGCTATCAGGATTTTCTTCTTTCTCTTCTATTTTATTTTCTATGGGATCAGCAGCTATTATTACTTCTTTTAATCCAAACCTATTCATAAGCTCCTGTTCAAGTTCTATGCATTCCAGATAAGGATCTTTTATTACAAATTCTATTATCTTATCTTCCCTAGCCTTGTTCAGAAGCCTTGATACTGTAGGAACTGAAATGTTAAGCTTCCTGGCTATTTTGCTTTGCGGAATACCTTTTATATAATAAAGATATGCTGCTTTTACCGTCAAAAATTGAGATTGATTATATACTTCGGAAATCATTTTATACCCCGCTTTCAAGATAGACTCATATAAATATTTTACCACAAAAATACAGCCCGTGCATGGCTTCACGGGCATCAAAGAGAAGAGCTTGCATTACAAAAAGGAGCGTAACACAAACCTATTATTCGCCATACAGGGCTAGTGTCTAGCGAATATTTATGTATTAATGATAATACTTGTAAGCTTTATTTTCAATATAGAAAGTATTTTCATTAGATTGAAATTTTTTAAAAGCACATGAAGAAATCATATGGATTTTTTTAAATTTTTGTGTTATATTATTCTAGTACTTACTTGGGGGTATAGCGCAGCTGGGAGCGCGTCTGACTGGCAGTCAGAAGGTCAGGGGTTCAAGTCCCCTTATCTCCACCATTGAAAGCTAGAAGTGCCAAGGGTTTTAAGCCTTTGGTACTTTTTTTATTGTTTTAATTTGTTACTTACTTGTTACTTACAGTTGTGATGGATTGCTTTTTCTAGTGGCTTGTAGAAGTTTTTTATTAAATGATTATCCATCTTCAAAATGGAGGGTTTCCTTGAAAGGGTATTCCCCAAAAACATTGTGGAAAGAATAATACCAGTTCACTTAATTTGGTTTAAAAGTAAATTAAATAAGAAGATATTGCTACAATCAACATAAATACAGCCATCACTATTAAAAATTTAAACATAAAAATTTCGTTATTATATTTAGAATCGATAGCACCAGAAACAAGAGCAAATACAGAAGTAATTTGAGAAAAAAACATCTTTCCTTCCAGTGTTTTTTGGGAGAATATTATTGTTATCATTATTCCAAATACTATAATGCTAATTATTATATGGATTTTATTTCGTTTTCGTTTATACATATTTACTATCCCTTTCTCTCCTTTCTTTTTTTAATCTGTAAATTTTCATTACCATTGTATCATCCTTAACTATCCATATCAAACCATAAATTGATATTTATAGATTTTATTTTTATATATGTAATATTAATTTTGAAGTATACTTCGTTAGTGTTCCTACTGATGTATTAGTTATGAAGTGTCCCTTTTTGTGATTTTGTGCCTTGCACACAAACAAGGGACTGATTCTTTAAATTGAATCAGTCCCTGAAATTCATATATTCATATTATTTTGATAAGTCGCTTCCTTGCTTGCCGGTGGCCCTTAAGGCTGTTTGTGCCGCTGCAAGCCTTGCGATAGGCACTCTAAAAGGTGAACATGAAACGTAATCGAGTCCTACCTTATGGAAAAACTCTATGGATTTTGGATCTCCTCCATGCTCTCCGCAGACTCCCATCTTCAATTTGGGTTTTGTGTTCCTTCCAAGTTTTACTGCCATGTCCACTAATTTGCCCACACCCTCAACATCAACGCTTTGGAATGGGTCATCAGGGAGGACTTCCTTTTCTTTGTACTCAGATATAAACTTGCCTGCATCGTCTCTTGAAAAACCAAATGTCATTTGAGTCAAGTCATTTGTTCCAAAGGAGAAGAAATCAGCATCCTTTGCGATTTCGTCTGCAATCACAGCCGCTCTAGGCACTTCGATCATTGTTCCCACAAGATAGTCGATTTTACTTCCCTTTTCACTTATAACCTTTTCGACAGTGTCGACTACTATTTTTTTGACATAATCAAGCTCTGCCTTTATTCCCACCAAAGGAATCATTATTTCCGGTATTATTGTAGTATTTTCTTCCTGTTCAACTTCTATGGCTGCTTCTATAATTGCCTGTGCCTGCATCTGGGCAATTTCAGGATAAGTAATTGCCAGCCTGCAGCCTCTGTGCCCTAACATTGGGTTGAATTCTTGCAAACTATGGATTACTTCTTTTATATCATTTACTGCCATTTCCATCTCGTTTGCCAAATCTATTATATCTTTTTCTTCCGAAGGCAGGAATTCATGCAAAGGAGGATCTAAAAGCCTTATGGTAACCGGTTTTCCCTTCATAACGGCAAAGAGTCCTTTAAAATCGGATTTTTGCATAGGTAGCAACTTGTTCAATGCTTTTTGCCTTTGAGCCTTATTTTCTGACAAAATCATTTCTCTAACTGCAGGTATCCTGTCCTCTTCGAAAAACATGTGCTCCGTCCTGCAAAGCCCTATGCCTTCTGCTCCAAAGGATAAAGCAGTTTTTGCATCTCTTGGAGTATCTGCATTGGTTCTCACACCAAGCTTCCTCTTGGAATCTGCCCAAACCATCAACTTGGCAAAATCACCGGAAAGAGTAGGTTCGACAGTCTTTATGCTTCCTTTGTAAATTTTACCTGTGCTCCCATCAAGGGATATGTATTCGCCTTCCTGTATCCTAATCTCCCCGATAGCAAATATCTTTAATTCCTCATCTACCTTTACCGTTTCACAGCCTGCAACGCAACACTTGCCCATTCCTCTGGCAACAACTGCCGCATGAGAAGTCATTCCTCCTCTGGATGTCAGTATTCCTTGAGATACGTTCATTCCTTCGATATCCTCAGGCGACGTTTCCTTCCTTACAAGTATTACCTTATCTCCGGCTGCAGCGGCTTTTACCGCATCATCAGCATTAAAATAGACTTTGCCGGTAGCTGCTCCTGGAGATGCCGGAAGCCCGGTTGCAATTGGAGTGGCCATATCCATAGTGGCAGCATCAAATGTAGGATGCAACAGCTGGTCAAGCTGTTTTGGATCGATTCTAAGAACAGCCTCATCCTCAGTAAGAAGCCCTTCTTCAACCATTTCAACTGCAACTCTAAGAGAAGCATTGATGGTTCGCTTGCCATTTCTGGTCTGGAGTATGTATAGTTTGCCTTGTTCGATGGTGAACTCTATATCCTGCATATCTTTGTAATGTGTTTCAAGATTTACGGTTATCTTTTCAAACTGATCGTACACATCCGGCATTATTTCCTTAAGCTCATCAATTGATTTTGGGGTTCTTATCCCTGCTACGACATCTTCACCCTGAGCATTCATTAAAAATTCTCCGTAAAGCTTTTTCTCTCCAGTTGCAGGATTTCGCGTAAACGCGACACCTGTTCCGGAATCTTCTCCCATATTTCCAAAAACCATGGATTGAACATTTACAGCAGTTCCTAGATTATGAGGTATGTCGTAAAGATTTCTGTAAGCAATCGCCCTAGCGTTGTTCCATGATCTAAAGACGGCATTGATGGATTCAATTAGCTGCTCATTGGGATCTTGAGGGAATTCCTTACCCGTTTCCTTTTTGACTATGCCTTTGTATTCGTCTACTATGTCTTTTAAATCAACTACCGTGAGTTGAGTATCGTTTTCGTATCCATTTTTATCTTTATGCTTATCAAGCACTGCCTCGAATTTAAATTTAGGTATATCTAAAACTACATCCGAGAACATTTGTATGAATCTTCTGTAGCTATCGTATGCAAATCTCATGTTGTCCGTCTTCTCGCCAATAGCCATAACCGTTTGGTCATTTAGCCCCAGGTTAAGGATCGTGTCCATCATGCCAGGCATGGAAAATGCCGCGCCTGACCTTACAGATACCAATAGAGGATTAACCCTATCTCCAAATTTTTTGCCTGTTTTTTCTTCAATTGTCTTTAAATCTAAGTGGATCTGGGCAATAATCTCATCATTGATTCTTTTGCCGTTTTCATAATAGGTTCTGCATGCATCTGTAGATACGGTAAGCCCCGGCGGTACAGGAAGACCTATATTGGTCATTTCCGCCAAGTTGGCTCCTTTTCCTCCAAGCAGAGCTTTCATTGACGCATTTCCTTCTTCAAAAAGATAAACATATTTTTTACTCATAATGACTCCCCCTCGCGAATGATAGATAATATTATGCTAGCGGTTTCCTCTATAGCTTTTGTTGAGACATTGATTACAGGACACCGCAATTTATGAAAAAGTTTCTCTGCATAATCGAGTTCATTTAAAATACGCTCCATATTTGCGTAATTTGCAGTATAATCTAGACCTAAAGCTTTAAGCCTTTCCATTCGAATGTGGTTAAGCTTATCTGGGTCATTTGTCAACCCTATGATTTTACCCTTGATCGATTCAAAGAGCTCCTTAGGAGGCTCAACTTCAGGGACCAAAGGAATATTTGCGACTTTAATATTTTTGTGAGCCAAGTACATGCTAAGAGGCGTCTTAGAAGTTCTTGAAATACCTAAAAGAACCACATCTGCCTTTTTTATGCCTCTTGAATCCTTGCCGTCATCGTATTTTACTGCAAATTCAATTGCTTCTACCTTTTTAAAATAATCAGCATCAAGTCTCCTATTGAGACCGGCTTCATAAAGCGGTTCTTTTTTTGTCATTATGCGCAGGGCATCAATAACCGGACCCAAGACGTCTATAGACGGGATACCGTATTCTTCGCATTTGTTTTTCATATGCTCTTTCATCTCAGGAACGACCAATGTGTAGACTACGATGGAATTATCTCCTCTTGCTTCGTAGAGTATCTCGTCTATTTGATCTTTCTCCAAAACAAATGGATATCTTTTGATATCGCTTATGCTTGTATTGAACTGAATCTTGCCCGCTTTTGCAACAAGTTCTCCTGTTTCTCCCAAAGAATCGGATATTACATATATAACTCCTCTTTTATTTGCATGCATAATATGTCCCCCTCTAATCATTTCCGATCTTTACCATCATTCGTGTAATGGTCGTTTTAGATATTTTGCCTATTACCTTAAGTTTTTCAGATCCGTCATCATCATTTACTTTTTCAACTACCGGGAGTGAATCCACCCGGTGATCTATAATCTTTACTGCAGCATCGAATATGGATTCATCAGATTCGCAATAAACTATATTTGGCATTCTCGTCATTATCATTGCTACAGGCAAAGTTTTTATATCGTGGTTACCTAGAGTTATTTTTATAAAGTCTTTTCTTGAAACAACCCCCGAGAGATATCCTTTGTTTTGTACATAAATATTTCCCGTATCTTCTAAAAACATCGTGACGATGGCATCATAAACAGTAGTATCTTCAGATACCACAACAGGCACGCTTTTAACGTCCATCACATTTATGTTTTTTATAAAGCTGCCCATCACGCTGATTAGAGATTTGCCCGAATAATAATATCCAACCTTGGGCCTAGCTTCCAAAATACCCATCATTGTCAGTATAGTTAAATCAGGCCTCAGCGTAGCCCGGGTCAAGTTTATTTTATCTGCAATATGCTCGCTAGTAATTGGCTGATTTTCCTTAACAATGTCCAAAATTTCCATTTGCCTTTTTGTAAGTTGTATGATAGCCACCTCCCAAGGTTATATGTGTTCTATTAATACATCTGATTATGAATAAAGTATAACATATTATTTGTATAATGTTTATATTTTTTTGTACAATTTTTGTACTTAGTATGCAATGTTGTCATTTATATGCTTTACCAACTCTTCGACGCTGATCCTGACTTGTTCCATTGTATCTCTGTCCCTTACTGTTACCGTCCCATCTTCAAGAGTATCAAAGTCAATGGTTATGCAGTATGGCGTGCCGATTTCGTCCTGTCTTCTATATCTCTTGCCTATGCTTCCTGCCTCATCATAATCTATCATGAAGTTTTTAGCCAATTTTTCATATACCTCAAGAGCTTTTTCTTTAAGTTTTTTGGTCAATGGCAGGACTGCGCATTTAAATGGTGCCAATGCAGGATGTATTCTCAATACAGTTCTTGAATCTTTTTCGTCTATTTGCTCAGTTTCAAATCCGTTGCACAAGAAGGCGAGGAGCACTCTATCGACACCTAATGAAGGCTCTATGCAGTATGGCACATACTTTTCATTTGTCGTTGGATCTGTATATCTTAAATCTTTTCCACTGTGGTTTTGGTGTTGGGTCAGGTCATAGTCAGTTCTATCTGCAATCCCCCACAGTTCTCCCCACCCAAACGGGAATTTAAATTCGAAATCTGTAGTGGCATTGCTGTAGTGAGAAAGTTCATCCTCTGAATGATCTCTAAGTCTTAGATTGTCTTCTTTTATTCCTAAGCCTAAGATCCATTTTCTGCAAAACTCTTTCCAATAATCAAACCATTCTAAATCCTCTCCCGGCTTACAGAAAAATTCAAGTTCCATTTGCTCAAACTCTCTTGTTCTGAATATAAAGTTTCCCGGCGTTATTTCATTTCTGAAAGACTTGCCGATTTGAGCAATGCCAAAAGGTATCTTTTTTCTAGAAGATCTTTGTATATTGGCAAAGTTTACAAAAATACCTTGAGCTGTTTCAGGTCTTAAAAATATTTCATTTGCGCTATCTTCAGTTACTCCTTGGAAAGTCTTAAACATCAGGTTAAACTGTCTTATATCTGTATAATCAAATGCGCCACAGTTAGGACAGCTGATCTTGTGTTCATTAATAAACTCAAGCATCTTCTGGTTATCCCATCCATCTACGATTATCTCTTCATTTTTGTCAAATGCATAATCTTCAATGAGCTTGTCAGCTCTATATCTCGTCTTGCATTTCTTGCAATCCATTAAAGGATCGTTAAACCCTCCTACATGGCCTGAAGCTTCCCATGTCTTCGGATTCATTAAAATCGCCGAATCTATCCCTACATTATAAGGAGACTCTTGAACGAATTTCTTCCACCATGCTTTCTTGATGTTATTCTTAAGCTCAACTCCGATAGGACCGTAATCCCAACTGTTTGCAAGTCCTCCGTATATTTCTGAGCCTGGATAAATGATTCCTCTCATCTTGCAGATGCTTACAATTTCATTCATGTTAAGTTCTTTATTCATTGTTATCCTCCATAAATTTATTTTATAAAAATAAAAATCCCCTGCTTAAAGTAAGCAAGGGACGATTTTTACCGCGGTTCCACCCTAGTTGGCATTTAAACAATGCCCGTCTTTACAATAAGATGCTCAGAAGCTCCATTCGACAACCTGTATGGGAAAGCTCACACCATCCTTTCCTCGCTTGGCATACTTAAATCATCTACTCTTCTTCATCATAGCATAGATATAAAATTTTCAATAATTAACTTAACAAATTTCACTTGCATTTGTCAATTGTTATTTAACAGGAAATCAAAAGACCTATTTCGTTTGCCTGTATGGTATTCCAACATTTTGTTCAATGCCACTGTCAAAGGCAACAATCCGTCAGGATACTTTGACTTGTTTTTTATTTTCGATATTGGCATGTTCTGCAGCTTTAGTAAAAATTCCACCTGCTCTTTTGAACATTTGATTGCGTTTTTGTTTTCTTTTGCGCACTCATCACACGTAAGTCCTCCTAGTTCCCATGAGAACCAAAAATATTCAGCTTCTTTTGAACATTTTTGACAACACCTCAAATCAGGCGCAAAACCCAGATATCCAAGCAACTTAACTTGAAAAGTCAATAATATGATTTCATCTTTAGCAACTAAGCCTTCGTTCATAAAGTATAGAAGGTTGAGTATCAACCTAAGGGCACTTTCATCTGATTCGTACTCTTCATAGGCCTGATTGATAACTTCTGCCATATATGCTGCTTTTGAGAGCTTATCCAAGTCGTTTCTCAGCTTATGAAAAGACTCTATCATCTCAGCTTGGTTCAGATATGCAAAACTCCTGCCCGTATAATAGACAAAGTTGCAGTAGCTAAAAAGCTGTGTGACTCCTACATATATGCTTTTAGTGTTTCTAGCCCCCTTGGCTATCGCGGTTATCTTTCCCGACTCCTTTGTGAATAATGTTATTATCTTATCGTTTTCTCCATAATTTATCGACTTTATGACCAATCCGGCCGCCTTTTCCATGGACATTGATTCTACCTGTTTTTATCCTGACCGTACCCGAAGCTCCTCAAATCAAAATCCTTATCGCGCCAATCTTGCTTTACCTTGACCCACAACTGAAGGTTGATGCGTATTCCTAGAAGATTTTCGATATCGCGCCTGGCCATGGTTCCAATTTTTTTGAGCATAGCTCCACCTTTACCGATGATTATGCCTTTATGTGATTTTTTTTCTGTATATATAGTAGCTTCAATATCCATCAAGTCAGACTTTTTTCTTTCTTTCATGGACATTATTTCTACAGCTATGCCATGGGGTATCTCCTCATCTAGGCAAATAAGAGCCTTTTCTCTTATCATCTCAGCTACTATTACTTTTTCAGGTTGTTCGGTTATAGTATCTTCAGGAAAGTACATAGGGCCTTCTGGCAGGTATTTCTCCATTGTCTCTACCAACCTGTCCACGTTCTCTCCTGTTGAAGCACTTATTGGAATAATCTCTTCAAAAAAATCATATTCCTTCATCATGGCTATTTTTTCAAGTATTTGTTCTTTTTTCACAGTATCTATTTTATTTATCACCAGTATCTTTGGTATATCTACGTCCTTTAGCACATCTAAAATAAATCTATCGCCGGGTCCGGGCAATTTCATATCATCAATCAAAAACAATACCAGGTCAACATCCTTCATTGCAGATGTTGCCCCATCTACCATCATATTTCCAAGCTTGTTTTTGGGTTTGTGTATTCCCGGAGTATCTAGAAATATCATTTGTGATGTATCTGTTGTATGGACACATCTGATGACGTTTCTTGTAGTCTGGGGCTTGGATGATATAATGACCATCTTTTCACCTAAAATATTGTTCAAAAGAGTAGACTTGCCTACGTTAGGTCTTCCTACTATGCTTATAAATCCCGATTTGAAACTCATCTTTCATTCCTCCAAAAAGTCTTGTCTTGAAAATCCATGAGGCAGCAGTTCTTCCAAAGTGTAGACTTTTATTTCTTTTTTTGAATTAGTTAAAATAATTTTAGCTTCTTTATTAAATTCGTTTATGACCTGCCTGCATATCCCGCACGGAAATGTTTCTTCTTCATTCGATCCTACGATTGCTATCGCCTTGATAATTCTATTGCCTTTTGATATTCCCTTGAATATCGCAGTCCTTTCGGCGCAGTTTGAAGCTCCATAAGATGCATTTTCTATATTGCAGCCGCTATATATCTCTCCGTCTTCCATTAAAACCGCCGATCCGACCTTGAAATTTGAATACGGAGCGTATGCATGATCCATGCTATTGAAGGCAACCTTTAATAGCTCTTGATAATTTTTCAATTCATCCATTTTATGACCTCTCCCCAAATTCTGCCCCAGAATATTGAAATCCCTACTATTACAGCGATTATTGCATTTAACAAAACTGCTCCTGCTGCTACGTCTTTTGCAATTTTTGCAGTTTCATCATACTCCATAGTAGCCAAATCTACAGCTTTCTCTATAGAGGTGTTGAACATCTCGCTTGTAATTACCAAGCTGAATGTTATAAAAAGAGCGAGCCATTCATTTATTTCAATGCTAAAATAAAGCCCCGCAGCAGTTACAGCTGAGGCAAAAATAAAATGTATCCGCATATTCCTCTGGGTCTTTAAACAATATAAAACCCCTTCAAACGCATACTTAAAACTCCTTATTAACGCATTCATGCAATCACCTTTGCAAATTAAGTTTATCCATAATGATTTCTTCTCTTTTCCTCATCTCAGCTTTTTCCTCATCATCCATGTGATCATAACCCAGAAGGTGAAGCATCCCATGAACAGTTAAGTAGCACATCTCTCTTTCGAAGCTATGATTATAATCTTGAGACTGTTCCTTAGCCCGTTTGGCGCATATTATGATATCTCCCAACAATACCGGCTCTGAATCTTCATCTTCATACATTGGAAAAGACAATACATCTGTAACGTTGTCTTTATTTCTGTAAGTTTTGTTAAGGTCTCTTATTTCTTTATCACCTACAATTGAAATGCTCACCTCAAAGTCTAAATTAAATTCCTCCAAATGGACTGCTTTTTTCACTGCATCTTCCATCATAGAAATCAATTTATCGGTCAAATCCTCTTTCGAACGGTTTTCTATATATATCTCCATCATTTTTCCTCCGCACTTTTTGAATCTATGCCGATTTCAGGGTATTCTATCCTCTCATGGTATACACTGTTAAGTATCTTTACAAATACTTCTTTTATTATGCTGATTTCCTTTAAACTCAGATCACATTCATCTAGCATCCCGTCTGAAAGCTTTTTTTGAAATATTTTATCTACTCTTTCGGCAATTTTATCGTCATTTATACCTTTGATGCTTCTTACGGCAGCTTCAACCGAATCCGCCAAAGCAAGGATACCCTCTTCTTTTGTCGAAGGCTTTTTGGCTTCATATTTAAACTTTTCAATTTCAGGCTTTTCATTGCCTTCACTTGCCTTATGATAAAAAAACTCTATTGTGCTTTCTCCATGATGAGTAAGTATGAAGTTTCTTACTTCACTAGGTATCTTGTTTTCCTTAGCCATTTCAAAACCTTTTGTAACGTGGTTTTTAATTATTTGAACGCTTTTTTGCGGCGAAATGAAGTCATGGGGATTTATCTCTCCAAATTGATTCTCAGTAAAATACACTGGAGACAGGCTCTTTCCTATATCATGATAATACGCTCCTACCCTTACAAGCAGTGAGTTTGCACCTATCTTTTCAGCTGCGCTTTCAGCCAGGTTGCCTACGACTATGCTGTGATGATATGTTCCCGGTGCATTTGTCATCAGCTTTTTAAGCAGCGGATTATTGGGGTTCGCCAGTTCTACAAGCATTATAGGCGTAGTTATGTCAAAGGCATATTCCCATATAACCAAAGTTCCGAGGGTGAATATACCTGAAATCAATCCATTTGAAAACCCTAAGATCATATCCATAATTCCGGCAAAGTCAAAGTTGTGGATTATCAGGTTGTAAGAGCCTATTAAAATTAGATTTACAATTCCCACAGCAAGTCCAGTGCGCATTATATCGGCTCTTTTGCTGATTTTTATCATCCCAATGGCACCGATATAGCCATTTAATATATAGGCTGTTATCTGAATCATATTAAAGTCAGAATTCAGACCGGCTATTACTACGAAAAATATGGTGCTAGTTATGGCAAGCCTCTTATCCGTAAGCAGCGCAATAGTCATTGTCATCATGCTCACCGGAATTATATACGGTGAGATCTTGCTTAATGGAATCGTCAAAATCACCATCAAAGCAAAAATAATTACAATGATAGAAAATCTTTTGTTGTCTTTTAATATGAATTCCTTATAAAAACTCCTTAAATAAAAATGGTAAACCGAAAAAATTCCCAATAACAATACTATAATCCCAATTATAAGGTATGGATCGTCGAAATAAGATTTTCTCATCATGTTGTTGTCAACTAACAAATCTATTTTTTCACTTGTCAGTATCTCTCCACTTTCAACGATGAGCTCTCCAGCCTCGTAGGTTAGTGTAGGAATGGATTGTCTAGCCTCTTCAACTGCCTTTTGAGTGCTCTCAACATCTAGTATCATATTAGGCTGAATTATTTTAGAAAGTATTTCAGCCCCTATTTCAGAGTATGGCTCATCGGCGCTTTCTTCTTTAAAACCACTGACTGCATCTTCCTGAATTTGTGATAGATTTTGCATGCTGATCTCGCCTTGATAGAGCTCATCTAAAGCTGCAACGATTTTATTTTTCAATGCCTCTATGTTTTCTGTGCTTAATTCAGCAAGGCTCAACAAAGCAGTGTCAGAAATATTGATGGTTTCTAAACGTATATCTGCTATTTGCGCATCTGTTAATTCTTCTTTACCCTGAACAGCCGAAAACAAGTTTTCAATTTTATCGACAGCATTTTCATGTGCATTTTCAATTCTCGTATAGACTTGATTTACCCCTGCTGCCTCTTGGTCTCTAAGTTTTTCAGTAGTTTTTTCATCCACTATGGTGTGTGGAGCAACAATATTTTCTTTAGCCACATCTCCCTGACTATAATTGTAGTTGGGAGGAAGGGCCGTTAATATCATAACCGTCAATATCGCGAAAAATCCTATCGCTGCTACTAAAATCAAGGGATTTATAGAGTTTTTATTGGCTTTTGCGTTCTTACCTCTTATTTTTATCACCACTTGCATTTTTCATTTTTTTGTTTTCATAAGCTTCGTAAGCATTAATTATCTTTTGAACCAGCTTATGTCTTACCACATCACGTTGTGTAAAATTTATGAATGATATTCCGTCAATGTCCCTTAGTATTTGAGTTACTTTTACTAATCCGGAAATTTTGCCTCCCGGTAAATCTATCTGAGTAATGTCACCGGTTATCACCGCTTTAGAACCAAAGCCCAGTCTGGTCAAGAACATTTTCATTTGCTCTGGGGTGGTGTTTTGAGCTTCATCTAGTATAATAAATGAATCATCCAGGGTCCTTCCTCTCATATAGGCTAAAGGCGCCACTTCTATAAGGCCTTTTTCCCTATATTTCATGTATGTTTCAGGTCCGAGAATATCATATAAGGCATCATACAAAGGTCTTAAATAAGGGTCTACTTTTTCTTGAAGATCCCCGGGAAGAAACCCTAGGCTCTCACCCGCTTCAACTGCAGGGCGCGTCAATATTATCCTGTTGACCTCTTCTCTTTTAAAGGCTTTGATTGCCATCGCCATTGCCAAATAAGTTTTTCCTGTTCCTGCAGGCCCGATGCCAAATACTATCTCGTTTTTTTCTATGGCATCAATGTATTTCTTTTGTCCCAAGGTCTTTGGAAGAATCTTTTTGCCTCTGACAGTATAACAGACTATCTCCTTAAGGCTTTCCAAATCATCTTTGTCGCCTTTTTCAATTATATCTATCAAATAGGATAAACTTTGTTGATCGATAGCAATATTGTCATTGACCATATCATTTAGTTTGTTTAAAACCTTTATTGCTTTTTCTATATTTTTGTCTTCTCCTATCAATTTCAAACTATTTTCTCTCGTCAGAACTCGAACGTTGAATTTTTTTTCAATTTCTTTAATATTTTCATCGAATTTCCCGTATATTTTCATAATGGAATCGGCATTATTCAACTCAAGTATCTTTTCAGTGATCAGTTCCAATAAACATCCTCCTTGAAAATAAAATCTAATAAACCAATAATACCATATTACAAGCTAATATTCCACTTTGTTGATTGACCAACGGATATAGATAATTTGATAAAAACAAAAATCCCAGTCATCAAGTTTAGCAATCAACTTCCGTATAAATATCAAGAGGCTACCATTTAAGGTAGCCTCTCTTATCTTATTGCTCGTTTAGTATCTCTTTTACGATTTTGTTGATCATTGTCCCGTCTGCCCTGCCTTTTACTTTCGGCATTACAGTCGACATGACTTTACCCATATCTTTAATGGACGTTGCACCCACTTCTTTAATCGCATCAGATACGATTACTTTTAATTCTTCTTCTGTCAATTGCTTTGGAAGGTAATCCATTAAAATGTCTAGCTCTTTTGCAGTCTGTTCCATTAGATCTTCTCGCTGAGCTTTTTTAAATTCCTCTAAAGCGTCTTTTCGCTGTTTTACTTGCTTGGCAATTACACCCAAGACATCTTCATCGTTTAGAACAATTTTGTTGTCCTTTTCACTTTGAAGTATCGCAGCCCTGACCATGGTTATAGTCGCTTTCTTAACGTTGTCTTTTTCTCTCATAGATATCTTTAAATCAGACATCAACCTATCTTTGAGTGACAAGCTATCACCCCTTATCTAAGCTTTTTATTTCTCTTTCTGGCTGCTTCGGATTTCTTTTTCCTTTTTACGCTCGGCTTTTCGTAATGTTCTCTCTTTCTTATTTCA
Source organism: Eubacteriaceae bacterium (assembly GCA_003446375.1). Lineage (GTDB taxonomy): Bacteria > Bacillota > Clostridia > Eubacteriales > Alkalibacteraceae > Alkalibacter. The sequence goes on from DMAW01000092.1 coordinate 18,937, forward strand.
GACATTACCCCAGCTCTGGCAGTTTTTTTCTTAAATCTGCGAAGTGCGTTTTCCAATGACTCGCCATCTTTGATTTTAACTTCTGACATTTTCCACCCTCCCCTCTACTACAATAATGCAACAGAATAGTATTAGTTTTGTAGCGGGTATTTACAACAACTCATATTATATATCAGGGGCTTGCATTATGTCAATATACCTTGTAAACTTTGCAACTTAAGTTAAGTCAACTTTACCCCGGCGGCCAAGTCAATCCCCTGCCACCAAGAAGATGATAATGGATGTGGTCTACAGTTTGTCCCCCATCCTCTCCACAATTGTTTACCAACCTAAAACCAGAATCAACTATGCCGAACTTAAGTGCCAATCGGTTGGCTACCATGTGTATGTCTGAAATAATGCAGTTGCCTGCCGGTACCGTCAGGATAGAATCGTAGTGTTCCTTGGGGATAATCAGAACATGAACCGGTGCCTGAGGGTTTATATCATTTATCGCTATTACTTTATCGTCCTCATACACAATTTCAGCAGGTATCTCTTTCCTCGTGATTTTGCAAAATATACAATCTTCCATTAACTCGCCCTCCTTAGATATTTGTCAATTCTCCAGTCAAGATGCCTTTGTCCACTCCAGTCAATTCAACCTTTAGAATCTGAGATTCAATATCAATATTTGATTTCACTTTGACACTTAGATAATTATCTGTATGTCCTTGGTAAACACCGATTATATCATCTGTCTTTTGCTCAAACAAAACATCCATTGTTCTTCCAATAAATTTGTTTTGATACTCGGACTTCAAAGCTTCACCCACTTCAATAAGAATCTTGCTTCTTTCTTCCTTGATTCTTTCAGGCACTTGATTATCGTACTGAGCCGCAGGAGTCCCTTCCCTCTTTGAATACTTGAATACGTGAAGTGCCGAAAATCCGATTTTTCTAACATAGTCTACAGTCTCTTCAAAATCTTCTTGAGTTTCACCGGGAAATCCTACCATTACATCAGTAGTAATAGATGGATCATTGAAATGTTCTCTGATGTCACTTACGACCTTAAGGTAATCTTCCTTAGTATATCGGCGCTTCATGTCTCTTAAAGTCTTTGCGGCTCCGCTTTGCATGGACACATGAAAGTGGGGACACACTTTTTCCAGCTTTGAGGAAGCTTCGAGAAATTCCTTAGTCAATAAGTTAGGTTCCAAAGAACTTACTCTTATGCGCTTTAGTTCTTTTACGGCATTGAGTTCTTTTAAAAGCTCCAACAGATTAGCTGACTTCAGGTCTTTTCCGTAAGCTGAAATGTTTATTCCCGTCAGGACAAGCTCTTTGCTTCCATTTGCGACCATCCGCTTGGCTTCTTCTATTATATTTTCCGGTTTGCGACTTCTGACCGGACCTCTGGCATAGGGTATGATACAGTATGTGCAGAATTGATCGCACCCTTCCTGTACCTTTATAAATCCTCTTTCTCTGCCGGATATTTCATCTACCTTTAACTCTTCATATTCTTTAAGTGCCATGATGTTTTTTACTGCATTTATCCTCTGTCCCTTTTTCCTGGCACTATTTATGTAATGAATTATCTTGTTTCTGTCATCATTTCCGATTATCAAGTCAACCTCAGGCATATTTTCAAGCTGTTCGGAGGCAGTCTGTGCATAACAACCACAAACTACGACGAATGAATCCGGATTATTTCGCTTTGCTTTTCGTATCATCTGCCTTGACTTTCTGTCCCCTAGATTCGTAACTGTACATGTATTTATCACGTATACGTCTGCCGTTTCCTTAAAGTCCACTATATTATAATTTTCTTTTTCAAGCAATTCCATAATTGCTTCGCTATCATATGTATTGACTTTGCATCCCAAAGTATGAATAGCGGCTGTTTTCATGTTATTCCTCTTCCTTCCTGATATTACAGCTCATACTGATATACGATCATGGATAGCAAGGCCATTCCTGCCGTTTCAGTTCTAAGTATTCTTTTTCCGAGACTTATTGAGATTACGCCTCTATCCTTTAACATTTCAATTTCAGCTTCATCGAATCCACCTTCCGGTCCGATTATTATTCCTATCTTTTCCGGTTTGCTGCAATCTGAAAAAACATTTTTCAAACTTTTAATTTCTTTCTCAAAAGCTACTATATTTACAGTATTGTTTTTCAATAAAGCTAAAGCATCTTTTAAATCCAAGGGTTCTCTTACCAAAGGCACTTTGCCTCTTCCGGATTGTTTTGATGCCTCCAACGAAATTTTATTCCATCTAACGACTTTTTTGTTCGAATCTGTTAATTTTACCACAGTGCGCATAGTTACAATCGGAACTATTTCATCAATGCCGAGTTCGACGCATTTTTGAATTATAGTCTCCATTTTTTGTCCTTTAGGCAAACCTTGGTACAACACCGTCTTCACTTTCATTTCGCTTTGATTTTGTTGAATGCCTATTACCTTGGCAATAGTTAGATTTCTAGATATTTCAAATACTTCGCACAGATACTCAGTTTCATTTTCTGAGCATGCAACCAAATTTTCTCCCTGCTTCATTCTTAGCACCTTGGAAATATGCTGATGATCTTCTCCTGTAATTTCAATTAAGTCTCCGACATCGGTCTTGTTCGAAACATCCAAAAAAAACCTATGCATCCTCCACCATCTTCTTTCTAGCTACTACAGATGCCCAATCGTTTAGTTGTTCTACTTCTACTATTTCAAACCCTTCTGCCACGACATTTTCCATCACCTCGTCAAGTTTGTCAAGTATTATGCCCGAAGATATGAAAAGGCCTCCTTCTTTTAAGTAAGGTTTGATTTGAGTAGCAAGATTTATTATTACTTCTGCCAGTATATTTGCAACTATAACATCTGCCTGTTCGTGTATTACATCCATAAGGTCGCCTTCTCTTACTTCAATAAGGTTCTCCAAATGATTTTTTTCTACATTTTCTCTTGCAACCTTCACCGCCATTGAATCCAAGTCTACGGCAATGACCTTCTTGCACTTTAATTTGCCTGCTGCTAAAGCAAGTATTCCCGATCCGCAGCCTATATCTATCACAATGTCATCGCGCTTGACATACTGCTCGAGATTTCCTATGCAAAGCTGAGTGGTTTCGTGCAATCCGGAACCAAAAGCCATTCCCGGATCAATCTCGATAACAAGGTCCCCCTCTTCCTTGTAGTAGCTTTCCCAAGTCGGCTTTATTACAAAATTGCTGCCTACTTTTACAGGTTTGTAGTACTTTTTCCAAGAGTTTGACCAGTCTTCCTGATTCACCTCGGTAATTGTAAGCTCACAGCTTCCAGGATCTAAGCCACATGCCGGCAATGTCTTTATTCTCATAAGTATGTTATTGATTTTTTCGGAATGATCGGTAGTTTCGCTTAAATATCCTTTGATTATGCTGGACTGAGGATCCATCTCAAGCAAAGCCTCGTCGTAATAATCCCAGCTAAGCGGGTTGTTGTTTCGCATTATCATCATGTCATTTGGCGACTCTATAACTACTCCCTCGGCGCCTTCTTCATAAAAAATATTCGAAACGGCTTCTTCCGCTTCAGGTGTTGTCTTAATCTGGACTTCAATCCACTTCATTGTATGCCTCCATTTTCATCTTTGCTACCGTTATTATATATAATGGCTTTTGATAAATCAATACCGTCGTCAGAGATTCCTAAAGCAGTGCATTGTAAATCAAGGCTATCAGCATCATATGCAAGGGGTAAAACAGATAGAAAAAATATCTAGGCAGTCTCACATTTATTTTAAACTTCCTATCGATTATATATACGGAAAGAACGCTTAACAACTGAAGGTTTGAAAATACATCGATTATGCTTCTGCCTGCGGATAAAATAATCGCTGAAAGGTATAATACCGTAACAGCAAATATCCCCGCGCTTCTTTGTATGTGGTCTTTGGCAATATAAAAAACTGCTACACATGCAATTCCATATAATCCGTAATCAAATCTTATGCCCGCAAATTCCAGCGCCACTACAGGCAATATTCCAACTAAAACCATATTCATCCACTTTTTTTCTTTAATATACTTTAGAACCAATAATGCAAAAAAGAATGTAAATAAAACATTCTGATACCCCGGCTCTTGCGTGACTATCATGGAAAAGGCATAGAAAGGATATGAAGATAAAATTGCGAACATCAGCATTCTAAATATATACTTGCCTTCGTTTCTCGTCTTTTTAAATCCCAGCGCTACCTGATATGCAAATATAGGAAATGCCAATCTTCCTATGGCTCTTAAAATTATCATCTGCGGAAAAAAAACTGCCCCTAAATGATCAATAAGCATCGAAATGGCTCCGACCGCCTTCAAAATATCGTTTTTGTTGTTATTCTCCATGTACATCCCACCTTTTGATCATGATATCGTAAGTCATATTCGCTTCACATTTACATTTAAATTTTTCAGTGATATAATGTTATAAATTTATTATACTTAAAGAAGAGCTTAAAAGATACTCAAAGCTCTTCTTTGTCTGAAACACCGGATCAACCGGCACTAATCAATTCGGGAGGAATAAACATGAAGGCAATAATCACCGTAATAGGAAAGGATAAAGTTGGAATCATCTACAACGTTTCAAAAGTCCTTACAGAAAACTCTGTTAACATCGAGGACATAAGCCAGACAATCATGCAAGACTACTTCACCATGATGATGCTTGCAGATCTTTCGCAGATAAAATGTGACTTTAACAAATTAAAGGACGTTTTAGAAAAAACCGGAGATGAAATTGGGGTATCCATCAAGATACAGCGTGAGGAAATCTTTGAAAGCATGCACAATATATAGGGGGATTCTTTCATGACTTTATACAATAAAAATATTTTTGAAACAGTTCGAATGATCGAAAAAGAAAATCTGGACATCAGGACGATAACAATGGGCATATCTCTTCTTGATACCATTGACTCTTCCGGTAAAAAAGCAAGGACTAGGATATACGACAAAATAATGCATCTCGCAAAAGATTTAGTTAAAACCGGAAATGACATCGAAGATGAATTTGGTATTCCTATCATAAACAAGAGAATATCCGTCACTCCTATATCTGTAATAGCTGCGGCAAGCGACGACAAAGACTATATAGCTTATGCAAAAATTTTAGACAAGGCAGCAAGAGAGGTGGGCGTAAACTTTATCGGCGGCTACTCAGCATTAGTCCAAAAAGACTTTACAGATAGCGACAAAGGCTTTATAAATTCCATTGCTCAAGCTTTAAGCCAAACAGAAAGAGTATGTTCATCGGTCAATGTAGGCAGCTCTAAGGCCGGAATCAATATGGATGCGGTAAAAATGATGGGTAAAGTCATCAAGGACGCTGCATATCTTACAAGAGATCAAGATTCAATTGGCTGTGCCAAGCTCGTCGTATTTGCAAATGCAGTTGACGACAATCCTTTTATGGCCGGGGCATTCCATGGAATCGGCGAAGGAGAAGCAGTCGTTAATGTAGGCGTCAGTGGCCCAGGCGTCGTCAAAAGCGCATTGGAAAAAGTAAAAGGCCAGCCTATCAATGTGGTTGCAGAGAATATCAAAAAAACAGCTTTTAAAATAACCCGCGCCGGAGAACTCGTTGGTCGTGAGGTATCAAAGCGTCTAAATGTTCCATTTGGAATCTTGGATTTATCCCTTGCGCCCACACCGGAAATCGGAGACAGCGTAGGAAGGATACTTGAAGAAATCGGTTTGGAAGCATGTGGAGCTCATGGCACTACTGCTGCGTTGGCACTGCTTAACGATGCTGTAAAAAAAGGCGGCATCATGGCCTCATCATCAGTTGGAGGGCTTAGCGGCGCTTTCATTCCTGTAAGTGAAGATGAAGGAATGATAAATGCAGTAAAATCAGGTGCACTTACCTTTGACAAGCTTGAAGCTATGACAAGTGTTTGTTCCGTAGGCCTTGATATGATAGCCATCCCGGGAAACACCGACGAAACCACTATTTCAGCAATAATTGCTGATGAAGCCGCAATTGGCGTAATCAACAATAAAACTACTGCAGTAAGGATAATACCCGTTTACGGCAAAGACCTTGGGGATACCGCTTCATTTGGGGGGCTTTTAGGATATGCTCCTATAATGGCCGTAAGCAAGTTCTCAAGCGCTGATTTCATAAACCGTGGCGGAAGAATACCTGCTCCTATCCATAGCTTTAAAAATTGATATCATCCCATCCGGTATTAATGCGTTTTTTAATCATATCGTATTCGTAACCTTTAGAGAGCAAGGCCTGAAAGATTTTGACCTGCAAGTCATAATCTTTTAGGCCTTTTCTTTCATATTTTTTCACGACTGCATCAAAAGCCTTTTCAAATTTACGCCTAAAGTCTTCACTTTCTTCTCCTGCATTATCTAACAACTTTACCGCCTCAGATATTATGTCAAAGCTAAATCCTTTTTCTGCAAGTCTTTGAGATACTTTTTGGCACTTCTTTTTGTAAGGATCTTTCTGATATTTCAAGTTTAGCCTTTCCGCTTCTTTTGTAGCTACCTTTATCTCTGTGTCTTTTGTAAAATGACTTTCAACGGTTTTCTTTGCAATTGATTCTCGGATTCCCTTTTTAACAAGATCAGAATATGTTTTCCTTGAGGATTGGTTCCCAAATTCGGTTTTGTTTTTTACAAATCTAACTGCATATTCTTCGTCGTTTAAAAAATTGTAACTCTTTAGTTTTTCAACTGCATTCCTGACAGCACTCTCTGAAAATTCATTTTTCAACAGATATCCTTCTACTTCTTTTTCCGTTCTGTCCATATAAGATATAAAGCCCAAGGCTTTTGAATATGCTTTGTTTGCATCTGCTGCTGTTTTTGCACTTTCAAGGCTTTTAGCATCCTTGCTCATCCCTTTTTTGATATCCGCCTTGTATATCGTCTCTGCATCAGCTTCTATAAAAAACTCATCATCAACGTAAATTTCGTATGTTTTTTTATTTTTTTTAAATTTAATATCTGTTATTATCGGCATGTTAGTATTTTTCAACTCCATCATTTGTTACAATTCCATAGATAAGTCTTCTTTTTTTTACAGGAGAAGTGCTGTATGAAAATGCCCTTTTCAACCTGATAACCGCTTCATCAGCTTTTTTGATATCATTAGCATATATAGTGGCTATTGTCTCACCTTTTTTTACAATTTCGCTTAAGATT
>DMAW01000090.1 GCA_003446375.1 Eubacteriaceae bacterium
GGTCGGTAAACGAGACTCTGTCTCAGTAGAAACCGTCTTTAAAAGCAACATTGCAATACGCGCGTTGCGCGTTTCCCGTGAGCGAAGCGATCCTTTTACCATTGTTCCACGATAGTTTAACTATATGTTCTTTGCGTGAGCTTTAGCGAACCTTTCCCGTGAGCGAAGCGAACCTACTGGTGAGTTCTTCCTCCATCCAAAAGCAAAATTTGGCCATTAATGTAAGACGCCTTATCTGAAGCCAAGAATGATGCCATATAAGCAATATCCTCCGGCTGACCAATTCTTCTGATTGGAATCTGATTTATAAGTTTTTCTCTGCTCTTTTCATCAGGATATAAATGATCCAATATCTCAGTCTGTATTACTCTTGGAGCTATTGCATTTACATTGATGCCTAAAGGTCCCAGTTCCTTAGCAAGATTCAACACCATCGCATTCTGACCTGCTTTTGACGCAGCATAGTGTATTCCTCCTCCGGTTCCTGTCAACGCTGAACCTGAAGTTATAAAAATAACCTTGCCGTATTTGCTTTTCTTTACCTGTGAGACGAATGCTTTTAAAGTAAGGAACGATCCCTTTAAGTTTATGTCGATGACCTTGTCCCAAAGCGCTTCATCTACTTCATCCAGTGGCTTCTTTATAGATATCCCTGCATTGATGACCAATATGTCTATTCCTCCGGCCTTACTTTCAACTTGCTTGGCCGCATCATTTAACCCTTCAAGATCAGTTACATCAGCTTTTACAAACAAAGCATCTCCTCCAGCAGATTTTATTTCCTCGACTGCTGCATTCCCCGCCTCTGCTGAAATGTCTGCGATTACGACCTTTGCACCTTCCTTTGCCATATCTACGGCAATTGCCTTACCTATGCCCATAGCCCCTCCTGTAATAAGAGCTACTCTTTTGCTCAACAACATTTCACCAACTCCTCAAAATTTGTTATAGCTAGATTCTATACTATAGTTGTCCATTACACAATATCGGATAAAGCTTTTCTGCAACCCAGCAGCAAAAACTGTTACATTTGCTCATTCAAAGAGAATTTGTACGGTTAAATGGTGCCAAAGGTACCTGCCTCAGCATCTCGGACAGCTCCCCTGTCCGTGATCGCGGGCTTCGCCCAATAACATAATGGCTAATGAGTGTCTAAAGCAAGCTTTAGACACTCTCGTATTCATGCAAATCTATCGAAACAGCATCTCGGACAGCTCCCCTGTCCAAGATCGCGGGCTTCGCCCAATAACATAATGGCTAATGAGTGTCTTAAAAGCAAGCTTTAGACGCTCTCGTATTCATGCAAATCTATCGAAACAGCATTTCGGACAGCTCCCCTGTCCGAAATCGCGGGCTTCGCCCAATAACAAAATGGCTAATGAGTGTCTTAAAAGCAAGCTTTAGACACTCTCGTATTCATGCAAATCTATCGAAACAGCATTTCGGACAGCTCCCCTGTCCGAAATCGCGGGCTTCGCCCAATAACAAAATGGCTAATGAGTGTCTTAAAAGCAAGCTTTAGACACTCATTAGCCATTTTGTTGCTGTTTCTCAGCTTAACACGAAAAATAGCCTTGTACGAACAAGGCTATGGGGAAATAGCTCCACAGACAATTGTTATAACTAACGATGAAGGGCTAACTTCATTTGTCTATGAATTAATAATATTTTAACACATAAAGTGAGCAATTGTCTATACATATGTTGTGTTTATTCAATAAATTCACATGAAATATATTTCTTAAAAGAAAACTAGTATGTCACATTGTTGTTTGTTTTCTATTTATGACACACTACATCTTTTATATCTAAATTCAAAAAGGCGCTAAGCCTTGAACTCTCATCCAGGCCTAGCGCCTTTACAAATTTACAGCTTGGTTATCCAACCAAATTTATCATCTGATTTTCCGTACTGTATCGAAGCTATGGAATCGTAAAGCTTCTGAGAAAGCTCTCCGATCTCACCTCGGTTTATTATCATATCCTCTCCATTCCATCCCAGAGTTCCTATTGGAGATATTACAGCTGCCGTACCGGTAGCAAAAGCTTCCTCTAGTTTTCCATCTTCATGTAAATCTTTAAGCTCTTGAATGGTCATCCTCTTTTCGATAACTTCATAGCCCCAGTCTTTCATCAGCTTGATGGCAGAATCTCTCGTTATTCCCGAAAGTATGCTCCCCTCCAGTGGCGCAGTATAAACTTTTCCGTCAATTTTGAAAAACGCATTGCTCGTGCCAACTTCTTCGATGTATTTTCTTTCCTTGCCGTCGAGCCACAGTACTTGAGAATAGCCTTTTTCATTAGCTTCTACTTGCGCTTTGAGGCTGGCGGCATAATTGCCTCCGGTTTTTGCAAATCCTATTCCTCCTGGCACGGCTCTGACATATTTATCTTCTACATATATCTTGGTAGGATTGAGTCCCTCTTTGTAATAAGCCCCAACCGGAGATAAAATGACCATGAATTTATAAGTGCTCGCGGGCCTCACGCCAAGAAAAGGATCTGTTGCTATTACAAAAGGCCTTACGTACAAGGAAGTTCCCGGCGCAGATGGAATCCAGTCTTCATCTACTTTTATAAGTGTCTTTATAGCCTCAAACATCACATCTTCATCAATTTGCGGTATGCAGACCCTATCATTTGAAATATTTAGCCTTTTAAGGTTATCTCTGACCCTAAACAGCTGAACGTTCCCTTCTTCGGTTCTGTAAGCCTTCAATCCTTCAAAGGTCTCTTGAGCATAATGAAATACCATTGCAGAAGGCTCTAATTCCAGTGGCCCGTAAGGAACTATTCTTGGATCGTGCCATCCAAAGCCTTTTGTGTAATCCATTATAAACATATGGTCTGTGAAATAATTTCCAAACCCTAGATTGTTTTGATCAGGCTTTGCCTTGGGGTTTGTATTTTTGACAATTTTTATATTCATGCAACATCCCGCCTTTTGATTTATTCTTATTATTATATCTTATGAATTTTTATGCATCAAGGAATTATCTGTTGTTTTTCCTTGTACTTATTGATTATTATCTCAGCAGTTTTAATGCCATCTACAGCTGCGCTCATTATTCCTCCGGCATATCCTGCTCCCTCTCCCACAGGAAATAAGTTGGATATATTAACCGACTCTCTGCCTTTGTCGCTTCTAGTAATTCTTACAGGTGCAGATGTCCTGGTTTCAACCCCTGTCAGTACGCTATCCCACCGTGAAAATCCTTCTATTTTTTTATCAAAGTCCACCAGTGCGTTCCTAATGGGATCCGTCACATAGGTCGGAAGACATTCTTCCAAATCCGCAAAAGCAGTCCCTGGTTTATATGTAGGCTGTACCTCTCCTAGCACATCCCCTCTGCGCCTTTGCAAAAAATCACCTACTGTTTGAATCGGCGCCTTATACCCTCCGCCACCTATATGAAACGCCTTTCTTTCCCATCGACTTATGAACTCCAATGCTCCATTTGGCGTGTCACCATAATCTTTAGGGCTTATTGAAACAATAATGGCACTGTTTGAGTTAGCGCCTTTTCGGGCATGGTAACTCATGCCGTTTACTACAACGCTTTCTTTTTCACATGCAGCTGCTACGACCTCACCACCAGGGCACATGCAAAATGAATATACTCCTCTGCCTGAAGCATCCCTGTACGCGAGTTGGTAAGAAGCCGCCCCAAGAAGCGAATGGTCGTGGTATTTTCCATATTGGCTTTTATCTATCAGCTCACGAGGATGTTCTATTCTTAAGCCAATGGCGAATCCTTTAGGCTCTATAAAAACTCCCTTGCCCATCAATAATTTATAGATATCCGTAGCGCTGTGGCCAGTTGCCATAATGATATCATTGCTTTCATATATCATTTCGCCATTTACCACTACTCCCTTTACAGTTTTTTCTTCGATTATTATGTCGCTGACTCTCGAGCAAAAGTGAATCTTTCCTCCAAGTGATTCAATGTGCTTCCTGATTTCTACGATGACTTTCCTAAGCTTGTCTGTGCCTATGTGCGGTTTCTTCGCGTACAGAATCTCTTCTGGCGCCCCAAAGTCTACAAAGCATTTTAGTATCTCGTCATTTATAGGGCTATTTGCCCTGGTGGTAAGCTTGCCATCAGAGAAGGTCCCAGCTCCTCCTTCACCAAATTGCACATTGCTTTCTGTATTTAAATTGCCGCTTTCCCAAAATCCCTTCACATCCAGGACTCGTTTTTCAATGCTATGGCCTCTCTCAAATACTATGGGGTTCAATCCTGCTCTTGCAAGGATTAACGATGCAAAAATCCCAGCCGGCCCAAACCCTACTACTACAGGAGATTTTAAAGGCTTTTCTTTAAAATCGTATGAATTGAGATCTATTTGCTCTGGAATATATCTTTCAACGATATGCTTTTCCTTTTTATAGATCGTAATCTTGTTTTTTGTCTCTACGACAAAAGAATATACCAAGTATATTCCTT
>DMAW01000078.1 GCA_003446375.1 Eubacteriaceae bacterium
AGCTTCTATAGCATTATTTAAGGCGTTTCCCAGAATTATGCATATATCTATATCGTTGATATGCATTTTATTTTTAATCATAATATCGTATTCAATTTCGATACCCAAGCTTTTTGCCTTTGAAGCCCGGTTATTAATTATTGCATCAACCGCAACATTTGTAGAAATTATTCCTTGTTTTGACAAGTCCAAATCTTCATGGATCTCATGTATGTAATTCTGGGCATCTTCAATTCGGACTTTTTCTAAGTATCCATTAATTGCAACAAGATGTGTTAACATGTCGTGCCGGACACTTTTGACTTGTTCATAGCCAGAAACAATATTTTTGTATTGCTCTTGTTGCAGTAGTAGCTGCTCTTCTTTAAACCTAAACTGATTATTTTCGTCAGTCTGTACAATTATATGATCAAAAAGATAAAAAGCCATAAGATTGATATAAACAATAGCCAAGCATGCTATAACTCCAAAGTCATCAAAAGTATTAGTGATGACTGGCCTATAGACACTAACTATAGCCAGAACAACACTCACTAGCGGTATTGATAAAATTAATAACCAAGATCTTAAGGATACGTTTGATGCTTTTCTGCTTCTGAATCTGATTATTATTTCTATCAATAAGAGCAGTAATATTTTAGAAACTACGCCACCAAGCAATAAATGCATGGGATTCTCTCTTACTCCTAGAATACTTGCACCGAACAATATTCCAAATGACGTAGCTGTGATCAGCTCAGTAATGAAAGAGAAAATGACTACGAAAACAGCCATTACTACTTTAGTTCGTTTCTTTCCCTGGTAGAATAAAAAACCTATCAAGAAATTCACACTAAACACTAATAGAAGATTGATCAGAACGTTATCAAAAATTATGTTTACTGTTATGTACGAAACCAATATCGCCAGCAACCCAAACCTACGAATTAAATTGCTTATTCTTTTTCTTTCCAATATATGATCAAAAAATCGGATTACTACAAACAGCCCTACGGTATTGTTCATCGTCAGTATTATCTCTGATGCAAACTCTAATAACATTACAAACCTCCCATCGCAAAGTCAAAGTATGCCTTTTTTATCGTATCTCTATAGTTTACACTATAGGTTAACTCCTCGCCTGATGTAAGGATAAGTGTGTTAACTCCAACTTGTTCAATATGGCTGACATTGACCAAATAGTAGCGACTGATTCTTATAAAACCATCGTTTTTCAGCCTTTCCTCAGTATCGCTTATGCTTTCATTGTTCACATACGTTTTTCCATCCAAATGCAAAATGACCTTCCTTTTGTTACTTTCTATATATAAAATCGTTGCTAACTTAATCGCAAGTATAGAGTCTCTCGTATCAATAACGTAAATTCCACTCTTTCTTGACTGTATCTCATCAATAGCCTTAATCAAAATATTTTTAAATTTCTCCTTGTCTATAGGTTTTAAAATAAAATCAAAAGCATCGATGCTGTAGCCCTCAACTGCATACTCCAAAATGGATGTTATGATAATAATAATGCTTTTATCCCCAAGTCGCTTTATAGTTTTTGCAGTTTGAATGCCGTCTATGTCTATCAATTGCATATCAAGCAGAATGATTGCAAATTTCTCTCCGGCCTCATAAGCCTTAACAAGTTCTTCTCCGGAATCGAATTTGTTTATTTCAATAGGCTCTTTCGACTCCATATTAACTATGTAGCCTTCGATCTCATTTTGTTGTTTTGAATCATCTTCACAAATTGCAATACGGATCATTGTTTCTTCCTTTCAAATGTTTTCTTTAGATTTTTATTATTTATAAGAATTTTTAAAAACATAATACATCAACATTATATCAAATGGTTTAAAAATTGTCTTTTTATCAAATATGGTATTACGTACAAGTGCTCGTCTTTTATCTTATTAATATTTGCTAAAAGCAAGCACGCTCCATCAATTATGTTGTTTGTGTTTATGATAATCCGAAACTGTCAAAGTTCATTATATAGAAAGCATTTCAGCAAAATTTAAAATGTTCAACGATTTTAGCTATAGCCAAAACATCCTCCAAGACATGCTTGCAAAAAAGAAAGATAGGTTTTAGCAAGCCCAACATGGGCACATAGAAAAAACCGAATCAGCAAGCTGATCCGGTATATGTTATAATTTTACATTTATATAAAATAATGGTGGAGGCGGAGCTTACAGGATTACTTTCAAAATAGATAGAGCTAGCCTGTTGTCTACTGAACCCAAGTATATCAAACTTATCAGAAAAAGTGAATAACCTAAACACGTTTTTCGTTTTTACGGATCAGAAATCTATTATTTAGATTTCTGATCTTTTTGTCATGTATCTCTAAAGCATTTCTTGATATTTCTTTACACTATAGCTGTCCATACTTGAGCACTTTGCCTTTTGTCATCGCATAATTGCCTTTCAAAATAAATCACCAATCTATTTCATCGCTTCTTCTATCGCTACAGCAACTGAAACGGTTGCTCCCACCATTGGATTGTTTCCAAATATTGCTTGCCACACTAAAATTCTACTCGCATCCATGCTGTAAATAAGTAGCTAACCTCTATATCAAAGACAATAAGCTGTTCAAGTGAATCCCCAAGTATCAAAACATATTCCCAGAAATTCTAGACTTCATAAAACCTACAGCATCCCAATAAGAATTAAAAGCAAAATTCTCCATTCCTCCATTACAGTAGATTAGTTTTGTTGTGATTGTTTGCGGTTTTTGCCTTTTGATAGTCTTTGATTATTTATTAATCACAGGACCGTGAATTAAGGATGCTTTTACACACCCTTAATGTCATTTATTACGGTTGGTTGAGAAGTGGAATGCACCCTTAAAAGTATACAAAATGGGGACACTAAAGTATACTGAAAATAAGGGGGCATATCCATGACCAAAAAATACTCTGATGAATTTAAACTTTCTGTAATCAAAGATTATTATGATAGTACTCTAGGCGTTAGGGTCCCTATGTGTTAGCATAGTTGT
>DMAW01000104.1 GCA_003446375.1 Eubacteriaceae bacterium
ATTTTTTCTCTGTTGGGTAAAATACATTTGAAATCAATTTGTAAATAGTTACAGGTTCCATAGTGTAATGGATGTAGTGAAATCTATCTTTAAGTTTTTGCACGTCTTCTGTTAGCGTTTTTGCCCAGTGTTCTAAATGCCTATGTGTAACTATCAACAAGTAAAAAGGCAGTTCCTGAGTTATGTGGGCTACTTCTTGTAGGATGTCTAATGGTGCTCCAGGTTTAAAAAATTCAGAAAATTCATCCCAAATAAACAATATCTTGTCTATGGAGCTTCTTTCTGATAATTCACGGATCCAATCCTTGAATTTTTCAATTGAGAACCTAAATATGGTTATCCCCTCTTTTTCAAGAACATTTAATAATCTCTCTACAAAATCTAAATCAATGTCTTCTTCATTTAATTTCATCTTAATCTCTTCGACGCAAGATACCTCCTTTAAATCAGCTCTATTCTTTTCGATGAGCATATTCCAGTTTATAACCTTATCATCAATACGTTCGCGCAAAAGTTCGATTTCGGTTTTATTTGGTTTGTAACTTCCAGATTCATTACAATAATCTTTGTAATATTTGTATATCGTTTCTTGGATTTCCAATAATAATCTTTCAGGTGTTCTTATGTAGCCAGATCCACTTTTGAAGACTACAAGTATCTTTTCTCTTTCTCTAAGTGCTTGAAGTTTTTTTACAAGATTTGAAGATAAATTACGCCTTTTTGTATAATCTTCTACCTCCCCAATGTCATCTTCGAGTAAGTGTTTGATTACAAAAATAGCATGAGTCTTTCCTGTACCATATGGTCCGTAGATCCAGATTGATTTTGCATCATCTTTGTTAGCTCTTTCAAGAGCTTTTATCACCTTTTCAAATACTTCTTCAAATTTCTCGTGAGGAATAAATGTTTTCCACAAATCTTTATACTCCCTGTCCACTTCTTCATTGAATACTGCTACAAAATCCTTGTCTATTTGTAAATAATCTGCATACTTTCCTTCGAACATCCCCAAACCACCTCTCCCCAACGTAGTACTTTAGAAATCCTCAAAAATGTTCTGTAATCTCTTATTGCCATAATGTTATGGAATTCAATCATACTCAACACCTGCATACAGTTTCAAAACGTCCATACTATTCTTTGTTGGATTTAAATTTATATTATCTAAATCTGCTACCAATTCAACGTTTATCCAGTTTTTCCCATATAGCTCCTCTAATCCAATTAAAATTTTTTCTAATAATGTCTTAGGTATACCAAAAAGTTTATACGGACCCTCTATTGCAGAAGCTTCGTATAATTCAGAAACAGTAAAGTGATATCTGCTGGTTTTTTCAGAGTATCTATATAAACTATATAGGACTGCTAACTGATGGAGATTCTTTAAATCAGATTCATTTGTTAGTCCTATTTTCTCTATGGCAGTTGTAGTTTTGCCTCTTTTAACTGGAACACCAATTTTAAGTTCTCTACCAAGTGGAGTATAATCAAAAAGCTGAACTAATTCCAATATCGCGTTTTTTCTAGTTCTTACTCTATACTCTTCCCCTAAAGTTTGGATCAATTCTTCCCTATTATAAGCCCTACCCCACGGAATTCTTTGGACATACCATTCGATTAATGGAGAGTTTCTAACCAAATTCGTCCAAATAATTGCCCAAGTAAAAAGATCGCTTGCGCCAATCTCTCTTAGGGGTTCTCCAGTTTTTGACAAAATTATTTTGTTACCTTTCACTTCAAGTATCTCCGAATCAGTAAGCCACAACCTCATTGATATTTTTTGGATAGGCCCTAGCTTGTTTTCTATCCACCACTTGTCTGTATCAGAAAAAAACTCCTCTAACCACTCCTTTCGCATCCCAAATGTCCTATATCTAGCGATATTGTTCATACTTTTCACCACCTTACTTTCCCTATAGGAATCTGCAACAATACAACCCCTATCTATGAATGTCAAACATCTGTAGCAATTTTTACATTTCTTTTCATCAATTCTAATTTTATCTCTTTCGATTTTAATTGCAGACGATGGACACTCAATTTCGCAAGTTCCACACCTAATACAATAAGCAGATTTATATGAAACATTTTTAATATAAAATAAGTCATCATTTTTTATTTTAGATGTGAATTTTATTTTTATGTTATTTCCAGTTTTTTGCCACTTGAATGGGTATTGTATACCTTTTATCTCGATATAACCTGAAGGATTTCCAACTACAACTTTACCGAGTGTTTTTATCCACTCAAACCAGTTTTCATTGGGAGTATTTATTGAGATTACGGTAGCTTTATCTTTTTCTTCGGTTATATTTACTTTGTCTGCCAAATTTAAGCCTTTATTCCCTACTCTCTTTTTCCAAACCCCTTCTTTTACGAATTCTTTTAGTTCACTACCTTTACATCTTCTATCTCTTGCATACTTTTCAATCACTTCTAAATACGGTTTGATTTCATCTCTGAACTTCAACCATAAAATTGCTTCCTTCCAGTAAGACTCAAAAGGACAAACAGCACAACCAACTCTCACGATACCATATCTGTATAATTTATTAAGCGGCAGATCTCTCATAAAAATATAAAGATAAACCATTGCAGAATTCCAATCGATAATAGGGTGGATATTAATTTGTTGAAGATGTTTTCCTCTACTAATATGAGATAGCTTTGCTCTTGTTAAACTTTCATCCCCTCTTATTCCATCATAAAGTAAAATTTTTGGAGTTTCTTTTTTTATTAACTCTTGTATTAATTTTATTGTTGGGACTGTTTTGTAAATTGTACAACACCATCTATGGATTTTACTTGGAACTCCAACTTCTCTCCACATTTCAATGGCTGGTTTTTCGTATCGTGAAACTAAAAACATAAGATTGGAATATTTTTTCTTAATTTTTTCAATAAACTCGTAAGTTGGAGAAAGTTCCATAGTTGTATCATTAAATACCACAATATATTCATCGGGAGATAATACTCTTTGGACGAGGTCAAGAAGAACTGTTGAATCTTTACCCCCACTAAAAGCAACAACTGTTTTATCAATTTTATTTTTGTATTTTACATACATCTCGCTAATGAAATCAAGTGTTGTGTGTGCAACACTCTCTATAATCTCAATATTCTCTTTAACCATTTTATCAACGTCAACAGGCTCAATACTTAGTCCTTCTTTAAAGATGTGGAGTTTAGGATACTCATAGAATCCTCCGCCAGATGCCTGCGCGACTTTTTCTCCATTATAGAAGTAACTTCTACCAACACTCCAAAGGAGTGGTTCCTCAGATTTTGGATAATCCCAGTATTTACCGAATCCTAGTATATCGAGTTCTTCGTAAAATACAGGTCTTACCATAGAAGCAACGTCTCCGTCTCCAGAAGGCAATAACTTTATACCTCCTGTTTTGTTGTCCCATTTTACACTGTACATGCTTATGGTTTCTTTATTTAGTTAGGATTTAAATATTACGGAAAAGTAAGTCCCAAAAGCATTCCAAGTGCTGTGAAACCTAACAGCCGTCAGAATCAAAACCATCCACTACGATGCCTGCGGTGCAGCTGACGACAGAGAATGCCTCAACGATGAATACGTCGTAATAGAGAACACGGGCAGCGTTGCAGTCAACATGCAGGGCTGGATTCTCAAGGACGAGGCAAATCACCGCTTCGAGTTTCCCTACTTCACCCTCAATTCGGGTAAGACTGTAACAGTCCACACTGGCAGGGGCAGCGATACATCAACCGACCTCTACTGGAACAGAGGAACAGCTGTGTGGAACAACGACCCCGACACTGCCTACCTTTACGACTCTTCAGGCAACCTCATCGACAGCTACAGCTACTAATATTCTCATAATAAATAATCAAAAAGCTTATATGCTTCAGCACCAACTACATTGGTCGCAGGGCAGTCAGGGCCGAGGAGTGGCAGGTAACATGGAACCCTGAGGGTAAAACCTCAGGTTCTGATGTGCTTTGCTTAAGCCCTGAAGGGAAACCGGAAGGGCTGCCAAGGCTCTGGCCCAGATGCGACAAACATTTTAAAACATTTGTCTCCATTAAAACAAAACAAAAAATATGTAAAATGTTTGTCAAATCTGTGTAATACCCTCAAAACTACTGCTAACTCTTCTTCTAACCTTCTCCCATAGCCCCAGTAATCCTGTGGGGAATAGTAAAATAACAGCTATCAGAATGATTCCATAGACAATCATGTGTCCATAGGTTATCGTGACCCTTAGCTGTTCCTCCACTATTCTAAGGATTGCTGCTCCAAGTACCGGGCCAAAGGTTGTTCCCATGCCTCCAAACACACCCATTGCAAGAACAGCTAGTGCTATTCCGACATTAAACGCAATTTCAGGATTTACGAATGCGATGTAGTGTACGTAGTAGGCCCCAATCACACCCGGAAATATCGATGACAGTGTAAAGATTAGCAGAATGGTTTTTGTTACGTTAATTCCTATCGTTTTAGCAACGGTTTCGTTGTTTGCAATTACCTTCATTGCATAGTAAAGCCTTGACCTTTCTAATAGAAGTGAGGTCGTTATGGTTACGAGACATATTAAAAGGGCTAAAGAGTAGGCGGCGTAGATGTTTCCGCCAAATAGTGGTTCATCAAGGGTTATGCCTCCTGCTCCTCCTGTGTAATCGCTTAATTGGAGAACGGCGATGTGGATAAAGCCCGCAAAAGCTAGAGTTGCAATGGCGAAATACATACCTCTAAGTCTTAGAGTGGCCAAACCAAGTAAGAATGCAGCCATAGCAGAAGCAAATCCACCGGCAACCATCCCGACGAGTGGGTTCACCCCTTTCAGATAGAGCAATACTGACACATAGGCACCGATTCCGAAAAACGCGTGATGAGCAAATGATATCTGGCCAGTTCTTGCAAGAATGTCCCAGCTCAGGGCAAGAGAGGCGTAGAGGAAGATTACGATGAGTAGGTCGAGGTAGTAGGTGGAGGACAGGAAAAGTGGTAGAACTATGAAGAATACGAAGAATAGGATTGAAATATGGATTCCCCTCATGCTGCCTCACCCGCCCTGAAAGATCTGTAGATTAGGACTAAACATAATTATCGCAAAGAAGACTGCATCAGCCCATCCCGGCCCGAAGTATCCTTTTACGAATGACTCACTTAGTCCGAGAAGCAGGGATGCCCATATAACTCCATAGAGGTTTCCCAGTCCTGCCACAACGATTATGCAGAAGGCTTTGAGGGTCAGGATGTCCCCTACATAAGGTGTTATGTAGCCTATCAGTAGCCAGAAAACTCCTGCAAAAGAACCAAGTGCAATGGAGACACCAAAAGTAACTAAATACACTCTATTAACGTCTATCCCAACCAGTGCGGCGCCCTTTGGGTTCTGGCTTACAGCCCTAATCGACTTCCCAGTATTTGTTTTAGTCAGGAAAAGGTGTAGAAGCAGGCAAACGGAGAAGGCAACAATCAGAATGGCGGCTGATAGTGAGCCAATCTGGGCAATGCCGAGGGATAGGGATATGGCCTGATAACTGGTTGAGACAAATCTGACGTTGGAAGACCAGAATAGCTCCATGAGGCTTGAGAGAACCACAGCTATGCCAAACGTCAGAATGAGTTGGTTTATGTGCGGAGCATCGAGAACGTGCTTTAAAACCCCTCTATATACTATCGCTCCCAGCACGAATCCTGTTGGTACAGTTATAACCAACGAAATCAGTGGATCCAATCCCCAAAGACGCCAGAACCAGTAGGTCAGGTAGGTTGTAAAAATGAGGAGGTTGCCGTGTGAAATGTTGAGTATCCCAAGCACTCCAACGCTCAGTGCTAATCCAAGAGCAACCATAATATAAATTCCAGAATTGACAAGTCCGTTGACCAATATTTGGACGAAGAATCCATCCATCAGTCTCACCTGATCTTTTCAAGGAGCCAGTACACATTCTCGGCAAAGTGTTTAACGATCATAATTCCCTCTTCGTCGTTCTTAGCATCCCTTGCTCCCCTCGATCCAGCAACCATTACATTCCAGTAAATAGACCCTGGAACGATAAAATCGTTAATGAAGAACCAAGAAAGAAGCTGTGTGAAGGCGGTGTTATGTCCAGCCCTCCTCGCAACTGTGATAGGACCTCCAATCTTCCTTGAAAAGGTCCCTTTTCGGAAGGTGGAGAAGCCCGCTCTCACCAGCAGTGACCATAGCGTCGGATGGACATAGCCGTAGTGTACGGGAGAGCCGGCAATTATTGCATCTGCTTCCACCATCTTGTCGAAAACCTCCTTGAAATCATCGCCCTCTTGAACGCACTCTCCCTCATCCCAACACTTGTAGCACGCTGTGCAAGGGTTTATTCTCTTTTCACGCAACAAAACAATCTCAGTCTCACAACCTTTCTCCCTTAAGTAGTTTAAAGCTACTTTGACGAAATACTCAGTGTTTGAATCTTCTCTGGGACTCCCAACCAACCCCAAGACCTTCATACTACACCACCTGTGGTGCAAATATTTGAACACGATTTAACAATCCGTCTGCAACATATAAATAACCTGACGAATCTATCCCTATCCCCATAGGACCGAAGAAGTTGCCCGGCGTAGCACTGAATTTTCCGAATTCGCTGCAAATTTCTGGGTACGCTCGCATGCAATCACCCCCACTTTATAGCAGTAGCTCCCCAGCTGAAGCCCGTACCTGCTCCAACAGCCACCACCAAGCTACCTTCTCTGACTTTACCTTCTCTCACTCCTAAATCCAGCGACAGAATCCAATCCGTCGATTGAAGATGCCCGTACTCATCCAGACTTGAGGAGTGCTGCGACTCGTTAAGCCCAAGCTCACCGAGAATCTGTTTTCTGAAAGATGGTATAAGGTGTAGCA
>DMAW01000079.1 GCA_003446375.1 Eubacteriaceae bacterium
TTAGTTATAACTAACCCTCCTTATGTGAGATATCAGTCGATGTTGAGAACTGAAGAAGATAATATGAATTTACCCAATGCAAAAGAAATAAGAAAGAACCTGTTAGAGACATTAGATAGCCTTAAATTTATGGATTTAATAGATAATAAAGATTATAAGATTATGATTAATGCATACTCAGGCTTATCAGATCTGGCTGTACCTGCATGGATTCTATGCACAGCGTTGCTTAAAGTAGGTGGTAAATTAGCAATAGTAGTTCCTGATACTTGGTTAAATAGGGAGTATGCTGCCATTGTACAATATATATTACTTAAGTGGTTTGAAATAGAATATATTGTTGAGGATGTTAATCGAGTATGGTTTTCAGACGCACAGGTTAAAACGAATTTGATTGTTGCAAGAAGAATACCTAGAAATAACTCAATATACTCTACTGAAAAATATGAGTATCATCATATTGAAGTTCACGGCAGTAAAAATCAAAAATTGGGTTTTGACTTGTCTACAATAGATAATAAGTGCCTGAAATCAGTTCTTAAATCTGGAAAGACGAGTGAAATTCAGAACTTAAAATGTGAGATAAGAAGTATTGACCACATGGTATCAAGTTTTCTTGCTAATTGTAAAACGGATTGGTTGGATAAAATAGAAGGGCGAGAGAACGACTATGAATTCGCACCTATACCATACGAGTTAACCAAATTATTAAAAAACCACGAAAAAATCAAAACTGTAGATCTAGAAAATTTGGGAATATCGGTAGGGCAAGGGTTGAGAACAGGTGCTAATAAGTTTTTTTATTTCACAAGCATTGAAACTGATAATGATTATGAGATAATTCAATCTGACAATTATTTTGGAGCTAAGATGATTAGGATACCTTCAAAATTTTTGTACAAAGTAATAAGAAAGCAATCTGAACTCACTGATTGTTTGTATATAACAGGAGATGATGTTAAAGGACGTGTTTTATATATTCAAGATGCTATAACAAAAAGTGATATGATTGATACAGATAGTAAGTATACTTGTAACTATTCAGTGTTAAATGATGAGATAGGCGATTTTATAGAGGCAGCATCTTTATATCCTGCAAATGAAAATAATCCCAATAAATTTATTCCACAGCTATCAGCAGTAAAGCCAAATGTACGTTTTGAAGAAAAAAACAATAGAAGAATAAAAAGATATTGGTACATGTTACCAAGGTTTACCAAGAGGCATTTACCTGATTTCTTCATACCTAGAATTAACAGCGACTCGCCAAATGTTTATTTGGTAAAGGACGTAGAAATAGCTATAGATGCAAATTTTTCTACTTTATGGATAGATGAAAAACATAAAGAGTATAAGCTTGCTTACTTTGCAATTCTTAATTCGTACTGGGTTAAAGCTTACTTAGAATCTATAGCGACAGTTATGGGTGGTGGTGCACTAAAAGTTGAAGCAAGCCATATTAAGAAAATAAGAATACCGCTACTGAATAAAATCGAACTTGAGAAGCTTACTGTTTACGGCAGTCGACTTTCTGAGGCCAAAGAGCAGAAAGAAATATTAGATATAATTGGCAATGTAGATAATCTGTTACTTAAAAAAACAGATATTAACGGCAGTGTTTTAAGACAATATGTGAGAGGGAAAATCATATATCGAAAAAAATAAATAGGGGGATTGAGATGGATAGAAATATTGATTATACCAAAGTGAAAGAGTTTGTACATGATGCAAAACAACTGATTTCAAATAATGCTTTGGAAGATGTCATAAGACATAACTTGTCATCTTGGATGCGTCAGATGTTTAATGATAATCCTTGGTGGATTTCAGTTCATATCTCAGGTTCTGAAACAAAAATGTCATATGCTACTTTATCCGGTTCAAATAGGGGCTTTGTGGATTCATTAGTGGGAAAAACTGTAATTGAATATGAAAAGAATCTTGAAATATCGAGTGTATTTAATACGGGGTATCTACAAGTCAAAGATTATTGTGCAGGACTTCTCAATGAAGGAGTTGATAAAGATGACGTAATTGGAGTTCTTTCAGATACTATTAGGTGGTATGCATATAGGATTTCTAATGTACAAGAGAAAGATCCAGACCAAATTTTTGCAAAAGATATGATAGAGCTAGAGGAAATTGACCAAATACAACTGGAAACTGGTAATGAGCTAGAAGCTAAACAATTTGTTAATTTCATAATGCGCTATATTGCGAGAGAAGGTTCTAGAAATTTAGATGCGATTAACTTGGCAAAAGATATGGGAATAGAGAGTACATTTTGTAGGAATTACATCGGTCTAATAAGTGAAGTAATTGAACTAGCATTCAATTCTCAAAAAATTTATTCAAGTATGATTGAAAGTTTATGGAGTAATTTTATTTCATATATTGGTGGGAATACCAATGATAAGTATTTTAGCTTGGAAAGCTACATAAATGAGTTCTACATTATAACACTTGCAAAATATTTATGCGTGAATATTCTGGAAGGAAAAAATGTTATTAGTGATCCTGACGAATCCCTACAGATTTTAAATGGTAATTATTTCAAGTCAAAAGGATTGTTGAATCTTATAGAATATGACTATTTCGGGTGGATTAACGACACTCCATACGCAGAACAATTATTAGAGGTAACCCAAAAAATACAAGAAGACTTGTTGGCCTACGATTTTAGAAACATCCCTAAAGAAGATATCTTTGGTCCTCTGGTTGCTCAGCTCGCGCAGCGTGAACAACGTTTATTATTGGGTCAAGAGTATACTCCACAATGGTTAGCAAAAAAGATGGTTGGGAAATTATTAGAATCCATGCCTAGCACAGAAAATCCCAAATTTTTAGATATGTGCTGTGGATCAGGTGTATTTGTGGTTGAAACAGTAAGGCAGACGATTGAGAGGTTGGGGATCTATCCTTTAAACTGTTCGAATGATGATATTAACATACTTCAGAGGTCTATAGTTGGATTTGATATTGATCCTCTAGCTGTTATTCTATCAAAAATCAACTGGGTGGGAAGGAGTGTAGTTCTGGGTGGT
>DMAW01000172.1 GCA_003446375.1 Eubacteriaceae bacterium
GTCAGCCGTGTATGGGTTTGGGCAGATAACCGGTTTGAGGTTGTCTTAAATTTCAAAGACGAATTTCAGCTCATTATCGGCAATGTAAAGGGGGCGGAGGCTGTATGCCAAAAACACTCGCTCTCTATATGAGGTTATCGTCCGAGGATGAAAATATCGGTGAAAGCGACAGCATTAAAAACCAGAGGGAGCTACTCCATAGATTTGTCGCAGAAAAGCGTGAGTTCAAGGATTGGGAGATATTAGAGTTCCAAGACGACGGATACTCTGGCACCAACTTTAACCGTCCGCAAATCAAACGCTTACTTATGCTGGTCAGACAAAAGCGGATTGACTGCATTATCGTAAAGGATTTCTCAAGGTTTGGACGTAATTATATTGATGTATGTGATTACTTGGAGCAGGTATTCCCTCTTTATGGGGTACGCTTTATTGCAGTTAATGATATGTACGACAGCAACCAGACCAAGGGAAGTTCTGTTGGAATGGACGTTGCGTTGAAGAGCATGGTAAGTGAGCTTTATAGCCGTGACATCTCAACGAAAATCCGAAGTTCCAATAAAGTCCGATGGTCCAATGGCAAATATCTTGGAACAATAGCGTTTTATGGCTATCAGCTATCGGAAACGGAAAAAAACAAGCTAGTGATTGACAATCAAGCAGCTGTGGTGGTGAGACGTATTTTTCAAATGGCTGCGGATGGTGTAAATCCCAATGAGATAGCGGTTCTTTTGAATAAAGAAAAGATACCTTCACCACTGGCTTATCGCAAACAGAACGGTACAGACCTTGACCGTGGATGGAAAGTGGCGGATGACCGCCTATTATGGACACGATTTGCCATCAGGCGGATTCTTTGTGACGGGCGGTACACCGGGAAATTAGTTAGCTATAGACGGACAAAAGCGGATGTATCAACAAAACGGACAAAGGCGAATCCAAAATCAGAATGGATTATTGCTACGGATACGCATGAGCCGATTGTAACACAGGAGCTATTTGAGAAAGCCGATATTTGGTTTCCGAAAAGGGAAAATTCGCGCAAACCTGTTCC
The DNA here is from genome assembly GCA_003446375.1 of Eubacteriaceae bacterium. Classification (GTDB taxonomy): domain Bacteria; phylum Bacillota; class Clostridia; order Eubacteriales; family Alkalibacteraceae; genus Alkalibacter. The sequence continues at coordinate 1,055 of DMAW01000172.1, forward strand.
GTCCAGAGGGTATCCGCTGACCGGGATATTGAAGTGTGGATATTGCCATCATAATTTGACCCGTGCCAGTGTAAAGCAACCCTATTATCACTGCTACATGGCTAAGTATGAAGAAAGCGCTCCATGCAGTACAATCAAAGTGATGGAAACGGCATTTAGTGATATTCTGCTTGCCATCATCAACAAGCAGGTCAGCATGGTACTTCGTGATGGAAGAAATCCTTCGGAGTTCACCTTGACCAACCATGAACGGATACAAAGTCTGCAAAAGGAAATCCAGCTCAAACAACAGGAAATTGAAAAACTGCGTGTAGTAAGGAAAAACGCCTTTGAAGAATATTGCTTTGAACACATTTCTAAAGAACAGTACGCAGCAATGCTTGAAGCCAACACCCAGCAGATGAACCTGATTTCAGAAAAACTCAAGGAACTGCAAACGGAATGTTCCTTGCTCACAGAAGATAAGCAGGAAACCGAGTATCAGCAGGTCCATCAAAAGTATGAGTTTGCTGATCAGCTTACCAAGGATATGGTGCTGGCCTTTGTGAAAGAAATCTTCGTATTTGAGAGTGAACGATTTGAAATTGTGTGGAATTATGAGGATTATTATAAAATGACAGGCCTGTTGTAGATATGGAGGTAGAAATGAAAAAATGTTGGCTCTATGCAAGAACTGCCAATAAAGATGATATAGCACTTGCTTTTCAGATAGAGAAATTGAGTGACTATGCCAATAAAAATAATCTTGTGATTGCAGGAATTACAGCAGAAAGCGTTGCAGGACGTAACTGTAATCGTGTTGGATTGAAAGAAACACTCCAAGCCATCAGGCGTAATCAGGCAGATACCGTATTGGTCACGGATTTATCACGAATCGGACGAAGCATTCCCGATGTTATAGAATGGCAGAGCAGAGTTTGTGAAGAAGGTGGAGCAGTTGTCTCCATGCAGGATAGTATGTTTAGTTATTTGAAAACCTACGAACTGCTTAAACTTTGTTTTGAACAGAGATGTAGATAAAATAACATAAGCCAGCATCAGCAGTTTTTTGCTGATGCTGGCTTATTTCAATTGTTTTCGGAAAAAATATTCCCTTATTTTTGTTATAGGTCATGGATTTTATTGGTGTTATAATTGGTAAATTAAGATGTAGGAGACAGTCTCTTATTTTCGACGAGTATAGACAATGCTATATAAAATGTGGTATTATTTATGATAAATGAGGTGTAGGAATATGCAAATATATGAAGCTATAAAACAAATAAGAACAGAACTTGGATTAACCCAGGTAACATTTGCCCAAAAACTTCATGTAAGTTTTTCTACAGTAAACCGTTGGGAAAATGGCAGAGTAAAGCCTAATCGACTTGCCACAATAATGATTATTTCTTTGGCAGAAGAAACGGCAGTAAATAATGATGCAGTATCATTATTGAAATCTACCGTAGAGGGGGTGTGATTACTATGCAAGAAAAACCTTTTGTTGAATTAACTCCAGATGCACATCTTCTTATGTCCTCATTACGTTCTGTAGGCTATAAACCTGAAACAGCAATTGCGGATATAGTTGATAATTGTATTACAGCTGGTGCAGATGTAGTGAAAATACATTTTATTTGGGCTGGGAAAACGTCAAAGATTATTATTTGCGATAACGGTATGGGAATGGATCAGGAAACGCTGATAAAATCAATGAAAATTGGAGCGTATTCTCCAAATCTAGTTAGAGCCAAAAATGATTTGGGACGATTTGGAATGGGTATGAAAACAGCCGCTTTCTCAATGGGAAAGAAACTTGAGGTTGTTTCCAAGATAAATAATATTTTTTCAAATGCTTGCTGGGATTTATCATTTATTGAAGCAGATGCCTCAGGACTGTGGAAATTACTTATAGACGAAGATACAGAGTTTGCGAAATACTTAGATGATTGGAGCAATGGAACTATAATAGTTATTGATGTTTTAGACCGAATAATACCTGAAAACAATTCAGAATCTCCCAAAGCAAAAAATAGTTTCTATGTTTTAATTGATGCTGTTTCAAAGCATTTAGGGCTTGTTTTTCATAGATTTATTGAAGAAAATAGTTTGCAGATTTCTATAAATGATGTTCCTGTTGTGGCGTGGAATCCGTTCTGTTTAAATAATAATGCAACCCAAGAGCTTGGCGAAGAATTTTACTGTAAAGACGGTAAAGAAGTTGTTATACAGCCTTACACTTTGCCGCATAAAACGAAATTCAAAACGGATAGTGAACTTTCAGATGCAGAAGGGCCATATGGAATAACTGCACATCAAGGAGTTTATGTTTATAGAAACCGAAGGTTGATTGTATTTGGAACTTGGTTTGGTTATATCCGTAAAGAACCAGCTTTTAACTTGGCGCGTATTAAACTGGATATAGGTACTGACAGTGATTATGATTGGAAAATTGATATCAAAAAGTCTTCTGCAACGCCTCCACTGTATATTCGGGATATATTGAACCGTACCATCGATATCTGTACAGAAACATCAGCAAAAGTATATAACTCAAGAGGTTCCTACTCAAAGAATGTAATATCGCCTAACTTGGGATACGTATGGGAACAGCGAAAAAACAAACATGGATTTTACTCTTATCGCATCAACAAAAAGCATCCATTATTGATAAGCATTAATAAGAAACTTGATAAAGTTGGGCAGGAAGATTTAGCGGCCTTTCTTGCATTAGTTGAAAATTTTGCACCTTTTTTACAGTCAGGCGTTATTGATTATCTGCATACAGATGGAAGTGAAGCACAGTCCCGTATGGATGAGTTGCAAAAGCAGATAGATATAGAAGAATTGAAGGGCTATATTAAAAGCTTTTTAAATAAAGGTTATGACAAAGATGAAATAGCACCCATAATTTTGGGTATGGCAAATTTTAGATACTTAAAGAATGATATTTTGAGAATATTTGAGGCGAATGATTATGATTAAAGTTCCACATGGTTTAACCGAAAGTCAAAGAAATTTATATATAGCAGCATACAACCGGTGTGTGGAATTGAAGTCTGTTTATCCTGAACAGACTATTGCAGATATTGTGGAACAGGTTGTTTCTGATTTTTCTTCTATTATATTAAATAAGCAAAGTCTTAAGGATTTTCTTTTTGAAGAAATTTCTGTGGAAATAGAGCCTGTGATCAATATTGTCAGTGATGAAATGAAGAACTCTGATTGGTGGAAACAACTAAAAAAATCGTCTGATTTTCAACCGGAATATTGGACAAGATATTTTGAATATCTCCTGAAAAAGGATAATTGGAGTATAAATGCAGTAAGAGATATTGATGAAGCAACCGACGATGTTATGAATGTTATATCAAATGCTTATATTCACAATAAAGAAGAACGCATGGGATTGGTTTTTGGCTATGTGCAGTCAGGTAAAACAGCGCATTATATTGGGTTAATTAATAAAGCTATTGATGCAGGGTATAAAATAATAATTGTTTTGAGCGGAATTCATAATAATTTGCGTAGCCAAACACAAGCAAGAATTGATGAAGAAGTTCTTGGATATGAAACAAGTCTTGAGGCACAAGGAAACTTTCTTCATGCAAAAAATGCAATTGGTGTGGGAATTGGAAAAAATAATCAGATTGTTAATTCGCCATTATATCAGTCTTTAACTACAAGAGATGAAAAAGGCGATTTTAATGTCAAAGTAGCCGGAACGTCAATGCATCCACCATATGCTATCGTTACAAAGAAGAATGCGTCCGTTTTGAGAAAATTGATTTCGTATTTTCAAAAGAGCCCATTTTCTGAAACAAGCACCAGTGGTGGAAAATATATTCCGTCAGAATTTCCTGCCTTAATTATAGATGATGAAGCCGATCAGGCATCACTTAATACTAATGAATGTTTTGATGCCGCAGGAAATGTATTGGATAACTATAACCCTACTACGATAAATGGTCTCATCAGAGAGATGTTACAGCTATTTGAATGCCGTTCATATGTTGGGTATACAGCAACGCCCTTTGCTAATATTTTTATCCCTCCGCATATAAACGATAACAAATATGGAAGTGACCTATATCCAAAAGATTTTATTCTGAGAATTCCGAGAGCAGATGGTTATATTGGAGCCAGAGAATTTTTTGGATTAACGGGGGAAGAAGAAACTCCTGCGATGCCGCTATGCCGAGATATTGTAGACGGAAAAAGTTACTTGGGAAAAGGAACGAAAGCAACTGATCCTGTAGGAGATATCCCTTCAGATCTTAAAAAAGCCATTAAAAGCTATGTAATATCAACAGCCATAAGGAATTTAAGAGGTCAAATCAATAAACCAAATACAATGCTGATCCACATTGTTAAGTTTGTTGCTCAGCAGAATAAAATAAAGAAAAAAGTCGGCCAATATTTTAAAGAAGAAGTTGAAAATCTCATTATATACGGAGATCATGATATTGAATATAGTTTAAAGACAATATGGGAAGAAGACTACAAAAAAACAACCTCTGCTATGATGTTGGATTTCCCGAAGCATATAAAAAATGTTGTTTTGTCTGAATGGACTGCTATATACAAAGAGATTAAGCGCCTTTTTATTGATAAGGAGTTTAAAATCTACAGCATTAACGGAAAAAGTATAGATTCCTTAATGTATAAGGATCATATAGGTAAACCGTTTAATGTTATAGCTATTGGCGGAGACAAACTATCCCGCGGACTTACCCTTGAGGGGCTTACTGTTAGTTATTTTACAAGAAGTTCCAATACATATGATACTTTGATGCAGATGGGACGCTGGTTCGGATACCGACCAGGTTATTTGGATTTATGCCGCCTTTATACAACTCCAATGTTAAAAAAGTATTTTTTACATATAAGCATGGCTACTGAAGAACTTGTCCATCAATTTGATTTTATGAATGAAGTGGATCAAACTCCAATGTCTTTTGGACTTAGAGTTGCAACTCATCCTGATCTTCTTATTTCAAGCAAGAACAAAGTAAGGACTGGAAAAGAGATGCAAAAGGATTTCAGCAATCACCTCAGCCAAACAAGATCATTTGACGTTGCCCCAGAACAATATGACCGAAACTTTGCAGCTGTGGAAACATTACTTAAAGTGATTGGGAAACCGATGGATAAAGAGAAGTATTGGAGTCAGAGAAATCGCCCGGCTGTTGGAGAACATCTTTTTTGGACAAATGTTGCAGGTTTTGATATTGCCAACTTTTTAGAGGACTATGAAACCTCTAAAAATGCGACAAGAGCCAACAGCCAGTATATGGCTGATTATATACGAAATCAGAATAAGTGTGGAGGACTAACAAAATGGACTGTGTGTTTAATTAATGTTGGCAGCGGTAAAAAGTTCTCTATAGCAGGAATTGCCGATATAGGATCAGGAATTGAGCGAGAAAAGGGTCTTACCGAAAGTGAAAATTTTTGTTCCATTCATACAATGACATCTGCTGGGCACGAATATCTTGATTATACAAAGGAACAGTTAGATGCTATAGATGAAATTAAAAAGCAAAGTACAACAGGTAACGAAAAGACTCTGGCAGAGTTTATAAGAAAATCAACACGGCAAAGAGAATGTGGGCTTCTAGTACTCTATCCTATCGGTAAGGCTGGAATACTGACTGAAAGTAAGGGCAATCACAAAACACCTTTCGGTTTCGCTGTTGTATTTCCTCATAGAAAAGGACTTGGTACATTACAGTCATACAGAGTAACTGAGATTGCCGTTGAAAGGGAAAACTATGAGCTATACGAGTGAAATATATGAGGCACTTCTTAAGTCGGCTGAAGATACAGAACATGGAAAAAGCAGATTGGCACGCCGATTGAGAATGAGTAACAATATAGTGCTTATATTTGCAGTTGATAAAACCGAATATTCGCTGGAATTATATATTCAGGTTGATGAAGTGCCAAAGAACAATGCGTTTCCACATTGGAAAGGTATTGAGATTGGTATCGCCAGACTTCCGGAATATGGCGACGATATTGCTGAATATGTTCTCCTAAAGCAGACGTATCAGAGTGAAATACATATTTTTCAAGTTGTTATAGAGGACATTAAACAGGCACTTGAAGCTCTCGAAGATTCTAAAAAAATGATTTTTTGCTTGGCTGCTGTCTTAGCAAAATGGAGAAACTTCTTTTTATTGGAAAAGGACATACGACTGTCACAAGAGCGAGAACAGGGACTATTAGGAGAACTCATATTTCTTAAACAGCTATTGGATATATGCGGCTATGAAGCTGTAACATATTGGACAGGCTGTAATGATGAAACTCATGATTTTTATATCAAGTGGAATGCGGTTGAAGTAAAAACCACAGCACAAAAATCCCCGTATAAAGTTGCCATCAGCAGTGAATATCAGCTAGATGCAAAAGATGTTTTGAATAATTTGTATCTGCAATTCTTTGCATTAAGGAAAAGTGAAAGTGATGGATTTACATTACCCGAAGCGGTTCATGACATTGAAAATGCTCTTGCTTCTGATGTCGAAAGTTTGCATCAGTTTGAACAAAACCTTCAAAAGTATGGCTACTTAAAAGCTTGTGAAGAAATGTATCAAACTGGTTATTTCATTCGTGAATCTGGTTTGTATATAGTAAATTCAGATTTTCCAAGAATTGAAAAATCTGAATTGAACGCAGGCATCAGCAATGTTACGTATGCTGTGAGCATTGATATGTGTCAAAAGTTTTTAATTCCAGATGCGATTAAATCTGTTTTGAAAGGGGGGGATTCTTATGTTGTCTGATAAAATATTAGATTTTTATGCGGAGCTTTTAGATGAAACCATCAGCTACAGCAAAGATCACTCGGTTGGAACTCTCCTTGCTTTCAATAATGTGTTTGTATCTTATCTACAGGAAGCAGGGGTTACAAATCTTGCAGACTGTGAAATCATTAATTTTAAAAAAACAGCTGATAAAATTAGATTAGATGGATATTCGTACAGTGAATATTTTCATTCCCTAACGCTGCTGATAAGTGATTTTAATCAAAAAACTAAAATAGAGAAGCTGGGAAAAACTGATATTGATAAAATATTAAAGCAAGCCGTAAAATTTTATAGGAGTAGTAAAACAGAATATTTTGGAGAGTCCGAAGAATCTGGTGAAGGTTATAAAGCATATGAGTACATCAAACAATATTCTGAAGAAACAGAAGTTATTAATATAATACTTATTACAAATAATGAGGCGGTTTTATATGTCCCCAAGGATATGGTTGTCGGAAAAACAACTATTAAGTTTGATGTTTGGGACATTGAACGGCTTTATCAATGCTTGTTTCAAAATGTACAGGCAGCACAAGTAGTGATAAGGCTAAAAAGCAAATATTCAAAGCCTTTACATTTAATAAAAGTAGCCGATGAGAATCCAGCATATGATTGTTATATAGGTGTTATTTCGTGTGAATTGCTTGCTAAGATTTATAAAGATGAAGGTCAGAAGCTAATTGAACGAAATGTTCGTTCTTTTTTGCAGGCGACAGGAAAAATTAACCGGGGTATTAGAGATACCCTTTCATCTGAGCCTTATATGTTTATGGCCTATAACAATGGAATATCTACAATTGCAGAGAGTATTGAAATAGATGAAGAAAAATCTACGAATGAATTAGCTGTTATCACAGTGTTGAATGGATGGCAGATTGTCAATGGAGGACAGACAACAGCTTCTGTTTATAATGCTTATCAAAGTAAAACAGATTTAAATAGAGTAAGTGTTCAGATTAAGTTGACTGTTATCAAAAATGAAGAGAAGACTAGCGAAATTATTGCAAACATATCAAAATATGCAAATAGTCAAAATAAGATTAATATGTCTGATTTCAGTGCGAATGATGAATATCATATTCGCATGGAACAACTTTCAAGAAATACATATATACCCGCTGATAGGGGCAAATCATTAGATCGATGGTTTTACGAAAGAGCAAGAGGACAATATTTAGTCGAAGTAAATCGACAGCCCACGCCTGCTCTAAAAAAACAATTTAAAGAGCATAATCCAAAATCACGGTGTATATCAAAGACAGTTGCAGCAAAATGCATAATGGCATGGCGTGGCTTCCCCCATATAGTTAGTAAAGGGTTAGAAACTAACTTTATCATTTTCTCTGAAATGATAAAGAAAGGGGAAATCTCGCATCCGAGTGAAGAAGTTTATAAAGATATGATTAGTAAAGTAATTTTGTTTAATGAGTGTGATAAGATAATCGCTGAACATAAATTTGGTGGATTTAAGGCACAACAAAATTACTACACTATAGCTTTAATTGGAAAATATTTTTCGGACAAGGTCGATAGTGATTTTATATGGTCAACTCAATCAATATCTCCGGCAATTGCTCAGATCATTGAAAAGGTTATGTATTTAGTTTGGAATCATTTTATGAATCCAACTACACCGGGTGTCAATATTGGACAGTGGTGTAAGAAGGCAGATTGCTGGGAGCTATTGCAGCGTCGGTTTGAAAAGGAGGAATTATAAGACCTCATGTTGGCTAAGGAGAATCAAAAAATGTATAAAGTAGTAGATTTATTTGCAGGTGCCGGAGGTTTGAGCTATGGTTTTGCCCAGACTCAAAAATTTCAAATTGTAGCAGCTGCTGAGAACAATATAAATGCAAGAGCTACATATAGAGCAAATCATGAGAATGTGAAAATGTTTAATGATGTGACAGAAGTTAAAGAGTCCTCTGTAGCTGAGTTTGGAGATATAGACGTTGTTATAGGAGGTCCGCCCTGCCAAGGCTTTTCCAATGCAAATAGGCAAAAAAACACTGCTGTGAGCATGAATAATCGATTAGTAAAGGAATTTGTTAGAGTCATAACTGAGCTGAAGCCTAAAGCATTTGTCATGGAAAATGTAAGTATGCTAAAATCCAGTGTGCATCGTTTCTATTTAGAAGAGGATGATAAGAATCTGGAGAGCAAGGGCATAGAAGTTTTGTCAGATAAAATTGAGCTTTTGCCAGCTAATATAACACTTGAGATCTTGCAGGAGACTAAGAGTAAACAGGAAATAGATGCAATTATAAAAGATGAACAATTCAAAAAGCAATTTCAATGGGGAGCAAAAAAATATTTGCTGTTTAATAGTATTTATAAAGTTGCAGCTCAGAAGACGGATAACGAAGATGAAAAATCGACACAACATGACAAATTAGTTGAACGTATTAGAAAACACGAGAAGAAATTGCGGTTAGAATGTGATGCTATACTGGAGCATGAGGATTCTAAAAATCAAATTTTGTGTTTTGATTACGCCTGTGCTGTTTTCTTTGAAAAAGTGTTTGAAAATATAGAAGCTGTCTCTGCCGATCAATTGAGCTCAGTTTTAAAGCCTTCTATTATAATTCAGAGAATGATAAGTAAATGGTCAGAATTGATAGATAAGAATATAGTTATTGATTCTTATGAAAGTGCCCATGGATTGACTGCAAATGTATATTCCTATGCTGTATTGGATTATATAAAAGGTGTTTTAGGTTCTGCACCTTTTGAGTATGATATTATATCAGACACTTTGAATGCTGCTGAATTTGGTGTGCCGCAAAAGAGGATGAGATATATAATTATTGGCTGCAAGCCTGAATTTAATGCTAAACTTGGTATGCCAACAGGTAATTTTACGGAGAAAAACTATAGAACAGTAAGAAATGCAATTGAGGATATTGCTGAAGAAATTCCAGCAATTGATATTGATTCCTCGCCTATACCCATTTTACAAATAGATTTACCGGAAGATAGTTTGGCATATAAATTAAGAAACTCTGATTTATTGAGGAATCATATTAATACGGATACTCGAACGACCGCAAAGAAAAGATTTGAGACTTTATCAGCGGGTGAAAATTTTCATGATTTGCCAAAAGAATTAAAGAGTACTTATACAAAAGGAGAACGTACTCAAAATACGATATATTTAAAACTAGAATATGATAAGCCATCTGGAACTGTAGTTAATGTGAGAAAATCAATGTGGATACATCCTGAACACAGCAGAGCATTGAGCATACGGGAAGCAGCCAGATTGCAGACATTTCCAGATCGCTTCACATTTGAAGGGACAAAAGATTCTCAGTATCAACAGGTTGGAAATGCAGTGCCGCCATTATTGGGAGAGGCTATAGCTGAAAAAGTAGTCGAAATTTTAGAACCTCATGGTGGTGATACATAATGGGGAGGCATTCAAAAGAAGTTAGAAGCTACAATATGTCTCGTATCAGATCGACAAATACGAAACCAGAAGAAAAGGTTAGAAAATATCTTTTTGCGCAAGGGTTCCGATATAGAAAAAATGTAAGAAAACTTCCCGGATGTCCAGATATTGTGCTGGCAAAATATCGTACAGTAATTTTTGTTAATGGCTGTTTTTGGCATATGCACGAAGGATGTTCTAAATTTGTATTGCCACAGACCAATATAGAATATTGGGAAAACAAATTATTGAAAAATAGAGAGCGGGATGCTGAAAATAAAAATAAGCTTGAGGCAACTGGCTGGAACGTAGTGACTGTATGGGAATGTGAACTAAAAAAAGATAAAGAGGAAGAAACATTAAAAAAATTGTGTGGTGAGATTTTGAAAAACCGCCTTTGACATCCTAAAGTCATGGAGGTCTGCAACTGAATAATTATTATATGTAAAAATAATCCGCTGGTCAAAGAGTGGATTATTTTTTGTTGTACGTCTTGACACAAGCTAACGAAAAATACAAAGGTGATG
>DMAW01000097.1:0-27289 GCA_003446375.1 Eubacteriaceae bacterium
AGCAAGAAATATTTGTGTTTTTCAAGGTTTGAAACTATAATGGTATTATAGAATAATTTTTAAAAAGCATCGCGGAGGGATAACCTATGGAATATAAAGAAGATGTAAAAGGAAATGTGATAGTAAGTGAAGATGTAGTATCTGCTATAGCTAATTTGGCTGCAACAGAGGTGGAAGGCGTGGCTCACTTGCACCAGGGAATTACCGGAGGAATCGCTGAAAGACTCGGCAAAAAAAACAATTCAAAAGGAGTGCGGGTCGTAAAAAGCGGCGATGAGCTTATCATCGATTTGTTCGTTGATGTAGATTTTGGGGTGCAAGTCCAAGAAACTGCCCAAAAAGTTCAAAGAAAAGTAAAAACGACCGTGGAGGCGATGACAGGTACTAGGGTGATACAAGTAAATGTCAACGTAGACGGCGTCAGAATGAAACATGCTACTGACTAAAAACAACTGCCCCTTAAGTTGAGTGACTTGCAGGGGTATTGTTATGTTAAAATATAATTCAATACGGAGGAAACAAGATGAGCAGAAGATTTGCAAGAGAACTAGTGCTTAAGATAGCTTTTCAGATGAACTTTGACGATGAAGACAATCTTACGGATATAGCCTCTACAGTAGAAAACTATAGGGAATTGGACGAAGAGCCTCAAATGCATGAATTGAACGACAATGATAGGATGTTCGTTAAAGATATACTAAAGGGAATAGAAGTCAACAAAGCCATGTTAGACCAAAAGATCAATGAACATCTGGTAAATTGGACCATAGACAGATTGAACATCTTGGATGCAGCTATGTTAAGAATAGCTGCTTATGAAATTTTATTTCTAAAAGACACGCCTAAAGCAATTATTATTAATGAAGCTTTGAATTTAGTAGCTAGATTTGGAGACGAAAAATCTACAAAGTACATAAATGCGGTATTGGATAATATTGACAACGATGAAGCGTGAAATTTTTTTAGGAATAGATACAAGTAATTACACTACATCCATTGCAGCTATAAATAAATATGGTCACAGGCTATTTGACATAAGGATTCCACTTGAAGTCAAAAAAGGAAAAAGAGGCTTAAGGCAGCAAGAAGCTGTTTTTCAGCACATAAAGAATTTAGGTGAAATTGCAGGAAAGATTGAAAGCTTTTACGGGAATATATCAGCAGTCGCTTCTTCAGTCAGTCCGAGAAACGTCGAAGGTTCATATATGCCGGTTTTCGAAGTTTCAAAAAACACAGGGATGTTGATAGCATCCATATGTGGAGCGGACTTTGTGGAAACGTCTCATCAAAGAGGACACGTTAGAGCGGCGCTTTATTCAAACAATTTGATTTCAAGCCAATTTATCGGAATTCATATAAGCGGTGGAACCACGGAATTTATAGAATACGAATGGAACAGGTATTTTATCAAAGAAAAAATTGTTGGACAAACTTTAGATATTAGCCTGGGTCAGGTAATCGACAGAATCGGCGTAGAGATGGATTTTTTGTTTCCTGCCGGATCTATGATGGAAAAATATTTAGATAAGATTGAGTCAACAGGGTTTGAAAAAGAATTTAAATACAAAGCCAACTATAATAGCCGTGGCATAAATTTGTCAGGGCTTGAAACTTATCTCTCTGAGCTGTACAAAAATACTGGAAATAAGGCGCTTGTCATCTACACAGCATTTGAAAATGCATCTCGCCTTCTTGCAGAGGCAAGTAGGGACATCTGCCACAAGCAGTCGATTCCCGATGTTTTGTTTTGTGGCGGAGTAGCATCGAATAAATATATTCAAAATTCATTAAGGAATAAGTTGGTTGAATATGGCATTAATACATATTTTTGCGCTCCGAATGATTGTACCGATAATGCATTTGGAGTGGCGTTGATAGCAAAAGACCATTTTGAGGAGCGAATATAATGAAGCAAAGGATACTTAGCGTCAGCAAACTCACAAAGTATATAAAATCAATTTTTGATAATGATGTTATATTGAAAAATGTAATCGTAGAAGGCGAAATTTCCAACTACAAATTACATTCTTCAGGTCATGCATATTTTTCAATAAAAGACAATGAAAGCAGGCTGAATTGCGTGATGTTTAAAAACGCCGTAGCTGCAGCGCCAACAGTCAATGATGGGGATAAAGTGGTCTTGCATGGAAACATATCGGTTTATGAAAAAAACGGGCAATACCAACTCTATGTGCAAAAATGCGAAAAAAAGGGTCTTGGAGATTTATATATAGAATTTGAAAAGCTGAAGTCGGAGCTCGAATCTTTAGGATGGTTCGATCCTGCCCAAAAAAAGGAAATACCCAAGGTGCCTCATAAGATTGGAATTGTTACATCGCCTACAGGCGCTGCTATCAGAGATATGCTGTCAGTTATAAAAAGAAGATTTCCCAATGTAGAAATTTACTTAATTCCCGTATCAGTTCAAGGCAAGGACGCTCCTTTAGAAATAGCCGGAGGAATAAATCTACTTAACGTTATGGACAGCGTAGACGTAGTGATAACAGGACGTGGGGGAGGATCTATTGAAGAACTGTGGGCTTTTAATGAAAGGATAGTAGCAGAAAGCATTCATAACTCAAAAATACCGGTAATAAGCGCAGTAGGACATGAAACTGATTTTACTATCAGCGATTTTGTGGCAGATTTAAGAGCACCTACGCCGTCGGCGGCAGGAGAGTTGGCAGTCCCTTCCATGTCGGATCTGATCGATAAGCTATCTTTTTTTGAAAAGAGGCTTACTAAAGATTTAAGTTCACAACTTGCTATTAAAAAGGAGCAATTAGGCAGGTTGAAAGAGAATTATTTTTTCTCAAGACCAGATATGTTTTATTCAGGTCAAGTGCAGACCTTAGATTTATTGAGAACAAATATAGAAAGAGCCATAGCAAAGATCTTAGATGAAAAAAATACGATGTTGGAAGGATACAAATCAGAACTTAAGGGCATGAATCCCGAGAATGTATTAAAAAGAGGCTTTGCAGCGGTTAAAAATCTTCAGGGCGGCTATATCAGCAGTCTTGGCCAAGTTTCTCTTGGAGATGATGTTGAGATCGTGTTTAAAGATGGCACCGCTAAATCAAAAATATTGAGCAAAGGATAGATGGATATGAAAAAAACTGCTTTTGAAGACAATATTAAACGGATTGAAGAAATAATAAGAAAAATTGAAGGAAGCCAAATCTCGTTGGATGATAGTGTGAAATATTTTGAAGAAGGCATGAAGTTGATCAAAGAATGTGAAATTAAGTTGGAGAGCACTAAGCAAAAAGTGGTCAAACTTGTTTCGAAAGACGGAATTGTAGTGGAAGAGCCTCTTGACACAGGAGAAGAAGATGAACTTTAAGAATGAGTATGCCAAGAGACAATCAGAGATAGAGAGTGCTTTGAAAAGTTGCATAAGCGAGTTGAAAGGGCATATTCCTGAAGAACTTTACATGTCCATGAAGTACAGTCTAATGGCAGGAGGGAAGCGCTTAAGGCCTGTGATGCTGCTGGAGTTTTCTAAATTTGGTCAAAGTGATTATAAAGGAGCATTGCCGTTGGCTTGCGCCATGGAAATGATTCATACATACTCTCTTATACACGATGATCTGCCCTCGATGGATAATGATGATTTAAGAAGAGGAAAACCTACAAACCATAAAGTCTACGGAGAAAATATTGCAATATTGGCTGGAGACGGTTTGCTGAATTATTCATTTGAGACCATGTTGGAAGGCATAGAAGATGGTCATGATGGATATCTTCAGGGAATGAGGCAAATTTCTAAAGCTGCCGGTGCCAGGGGAATGATTGGCGGACAGGTTGATGATATTAAAAATGAAGGAATATCCATGAATATTCAAACTCTAGACAGCATAAATTCAAGAAAGACAGGCGCGCTTATAAAAGCTTCAGTGCTTGCGGGAGCGTTTTTCTCGAAACTTGACGATGAAAGAGTTGAAAACCTTGAAGCTTATAGCGAAAAAGTAGGGCTTGCATTTCAAATAGTCGACGATCTGCTTGATGTTACGGGTGATGAAAAAAAGACCGGAAAAAGGGCAGGCAAAGACCAAGAAAACAAAAAAACAACATATCCTGTGGTTTACGGTATTGAGAAGAGTCGAAGTATTGTAGATGAACTCTATCAACAAGCACTGGATCATTTAAGAAAAGCTCAAGCAGATACGGAATTTATAGTGTCTTTGACCAAATTTTTATGTGATAGAGATTATTGATCTTAACTAAGAATAAATTTTCAGCACTGCTTGAATAAAGGATCGTTTGTAAACAAAATATGGATATGATATAATTCATTTATTCGATATGGTGGCGCAGTATTCTAGTCAGATCTATCGCTTCTCAAGGCGGGGCTAAAAATCCGTCGAAGGGCACATCGATGAAGTTTCTTGTATTGGCTTTCGACGCCCAGTTGGGGGCTTTTACAGGGAGTAAAGGGAGATGGGGCGATCCGCAATGGCATGCGGGCGTAGACCCTGCTCCCGCGGAGACCCGGCTTGCCGGGAGAAACCTGCTGAAGTGTTGAAAAATATGGATGCAGCGTAGCCTGCCTTGAGTGAGGTAGGGAGATGATAAGATCAGTTCGTCAGGCTTTTGAGCTCAAAGCCGTCGAATATTGCTTTTCGAAACCTATCTTGCAAAAGAGGCTAGGGAGCGATGTGACTGTTGAGGAAAACTCCTAGACTGTTCCTTTTGGAGGCATGGCGAGGATTACAGTGTGTACTAAGTGGCAATCCAGCCTCGTCTTTGGCAACAGGACGAAAAAAGGGCAAGGGAAACCGCTGATTTGGCGACGAGTCAGTCTCTTTTTGGGAAAACCTGCTGGACCTAAGACGCAAAGTTTACTTGTCGTGCCGCCACCATATTATATTAATTCCATTTGGAGGAAATCTTGAAAGAGAACGTGAACAATGCAAGGCGAAATAAAAAGTCAAACAAAGAATTAAAAATTGAAAAACAAAGAAGATGGTTGGTATTTATTACAATATGGACCTTTTTTCTTTCTATCGGAATAAACCTCGTTTCCGAGTTGTTTTTAAACAATTCGGATATTTTGGTTTCTTTTTTTATTCTCATAATAATCGTGATTACCGGGATATTTTTCGACATGGTAGGAATAGCTGTAGCATCTACGAATATAACGCCCTTTAATTCAATGGCGGCAAATCGAGTCAAGGGTTCCAAAGAAGCAGTGGATATCGTAAAGAATGCAAGCCAGGTGTCGAATTTCTGCAATGATGTTGTAGGAGATATTTGCGGTATAGTCAGTGGAGCCACTGCCATAAGCATAGTATTTCAATTAGGCAGTCGTTTTGAATTTATGGAAACAACAGTGCTTGCCGTTATTTTAAATGGGCTTTTGGCTGCTGTCACAGTAGGCGGAAAAGCTTTGGGTAAAAACATAGCCATGGAAAAGAGCACTCAAATAGTATATAGATTCGGTTATATAATAGCATTTTTTAAAAAGCCTTTTGGCAAAGTGAAAGGCGGTAGGGATATTGGTTAGGTTGGATGTCTACCTATATGAAAATAAGTATTTCGACAGTAGGGAACAAGCTAAAAGGAACATAATGGCAGGAAACGTAAGTATAAATGGACATGTCGCTGATAAAGCAGGAACCTCAGTAAAGGAAGATGATATAATAACTGTAAAGCAAAAAGACTGCCCATACGTCAGCAGAGGCGGCCTGAAGCTTGAAAAAGCCATGAAATCCTTCGGTTTGAGCCTCAGGGGTAAAACGGCCATGGATGTAGGAGCTTCTACTGGGGGATTTACTGACTGTATGTTGGCTAAAGGGATAAGTAAAGTGTACGCAATCGATGTGGGATACGGTCAATTGGACTGGAAGCTTAGAAATGATCCAAGAGTGGTTTCAATGGAGAGAAAAAACTTCAGATATATGGAATTTGAAGAAATTGGGCAAAAAGTAGACTTTCTTGTAATGGATGTCTCTTTTATATCAGTGACTAAACTTGTTGAAAAGATAAAGCTTTTTTTAAAACCCGGAGGTCAAGGCGTGATACTGATCAAGCCTCAATTTGAAGCGGGAAAAGATAAGGTGGGAAAAAACGGAATAGTCAAAGACCCTGAAATCCATAAAGAAGTGATTAAAAGAATAACAGGATACTTTGCACAAAACTTTCTTGCGCCAAAAGACATAGAGTATTCTCCCATAAGAGGAGCTAAAGGAAATGTAGAATATCTTTTGTTGATAGAACATCAAGGAGATTCAAATGAAAAGATTCAAGAATATGCAGATAAAGTGATACAAAATGCCTTTAATAATTTATAATAATCATAAGGAATAAATAAATATGCAGTATTGGCGGGGTTTAAATGAAAAACATCGGATTGTATATAAATACAGGGAAGAGAGACTGCTTTAGAAATGCTATGAGCATTATAGAAATTTTAAATAATAAGGGTGTAAAAGTCCTTAGCGCCGAAAATATAAGAGGATTAATGGAGCATCCCGGATTGGTCATAGATGAAAAGTTAATGTTCAATTCGGCTGATTGCATCATAGTTCTCGGAGGCGACGGCACTATACTCGAGGCTGTGAGGAAGATTAAAAACAGCACGATACCTTTGTTTGGAATCAACTTTGGAAAACTGGGTTTTCTAGCCGAGGTTGAGGAAAGAGATATACCTATTTGCATCGACAATCTTCTCCAAGGAAATTATGAGATTGAAGAGAGAATGATGATCGATATGGAGATCGCTGGACTTTCTCGAGAGAAGAAGTTTACGGCTCTAAATGATATAGTTGTAAGCAGGGGCGCTAACACCAGATTGATAGATATAAAGGTGTTTGGAAATGAGAATCTTATAGAAGAATACAGGGCGGATGGTCTGATAATATCTACGCCTACAGGTTCAACTGCATATTCTCTTTCGGCGGGAGGACCTATAATAGAGCCATCAAACGACAGCTTGCTAGTTATCACGCCAATCTGTCCTCATTCTTTGCATAACAGAAGCATCGTGCTGGATGCAAAAAAAACCATAAGGATCGAAACTGAATCCAAAGTCAAAAATGTCGTAGCTGTAGATGGGCAGAGGTTTCTGGACATAAGCGGGAATTCGATTTTCATGCGCAAATCAAAAGAAACGGTCAAGTTGATAAAATTCAAAGGCAATAATTTCTTTGAGATATTGAGAAGAAAGTTATCAGAACGCATATAAAGAAAATGTGAGGAGCGTATTATATGAAAGTAGCCAGACAAACTAAAATATTGGAGCTTATTGAAAATAAAGAAATCGAGACCCAGGATGAACTCGCTAGGCAACTTAAGGAATCCGGATTTCATGTAACTCAAGCCACTGTATCTAGAGATATAAAAGAAATGCGACTTATCAAAATAATGGGCAAGGATGGAAAACACAGGTATGCTCCATTTAGAGATACGGGAAATCAGTTGAGCGAGAGGATTGTAAATGTCTTTAGAGAATCGGTAGTCAGCGTGGATTATAGCGGCAATTTAGTAGTTATTAAGACTTTTTCAGGTGGAGCGATGGCTGCTTCGGTGGCAATCGATTCCATGGAATGGTCTGATATAGTAGGATGCCTAGCAGGGGACGACACCATATTTGTAGCTATCAGAAACCCGGAAAAAGTGACGGAAGTTGTCGAAAAGTTTAAAAAGCTAATGAAATAATGCTTGAGGGAGGTCTTCATGCTCACTGAACTGAACATTAAAAATTTTGCTTTGATTGACAATGTAATGATCGAGTTTTATACAGGTTTTAACGTGATCACCGGAGAAACCGGTGCGGGAAAGTCCATAATATTAAATGCCTTGATGCTATCGCTTGGATCCAGAGGAAATAAGGACATGATAAAAAGAGGCAAGGATAAGTTGCTGGTTCAAGCAATGTTTTCTTTTAAAGAAATCCCTGAAGAGATAGCTCGCTTAATTAATGAAATAGGGGCAGATGAGAACGATCAACTCATCCTATCTAGAGAGCTTCATTTAAATGGCAGAAATGTTTGCAGAATAAATGGCATCTTAGTAAATGTCAACGACCTGAAAAGAGTGGGAGATAGGTTAGTTGACATACACAGCCAAAGAGACCACAACCTGATATTAAAAAAAGAAGAACACGTAAAAATATTAGATACCTATGGAAAACAGAAAATGCAAGAACAGAAAAAAAGAGTCAATGAATTATATTGCGATTGGGTCAGCATAAAAAATCAGAAGGCAGATTTAATAAAGCTGGTTTCTAATATGGAAAGGGAATTGGATATATTAAGGTTCCAATTTAATGAAATTTCTGCTGTGGATTTTGAACAAGATGAAGATGAGCAATTAGAAAACAAGATAAAGATCTTGGGAAATTCGGAGATATTATTTAACCAATCAAACCAAGCGTATGAGTGGCTATATAGTGGCGATGGCTCTGCTATGGAACAATTGGGAAAGTCAAAGGACAGCATTGAGGAAATGGCGAGAGTAGATTCGGCTGTTGGAGATATCCTTGATAGGTTAAGCGATGTCATGGCAAACTTGGAAGACGTTTCTTTCACCATAAGAAATTACAAAGAAGATATTGTGTTCGACGACACCGAGCTTGATGCTTTGCAGCATAAACTCAACAAGTTGATGAATTTAAAGAGAAAATACGGTCCGGAGCTTGCAGATGTATCAGAGTACAAAAAAACTCTTGCTGAAAAAATAGAGCAGATAGAAAAACGAGAAATATATATTGACGAATTGGATCAAAAACTTAAATCTGCAAAGGAAATGTATCTTGAACAAGCATTGATTCTTAGTGATTTAAGACAAGAATTCGGTGTGGCTTTTTCGAAAGATATCAATTGGCACTTAAAAGAATTGGCTATGGAAAATGCTGAGTTCAAAGTCGTTTCCAAAAGATTTTTAGATGAAGAACACTTCAAATCTGATGGAATCGATGATATAGAATTTTACGTAAGAACCAATGTGGGAGAAGAAATCAAACCTTTGATCAAAATTGCATCGGGCGGAGAGGTATCAAGGATGATGCTGGCTATAAAAAGCGCGATAAGCGATGCCTACAGCATATCTACGATGGTATTTGACGAGATAGATACCGGTATAAGCGGAAATGCAGCCGGTGCGGTAGGCGCAAAGTTAAAGGAACTAAGCAAAAATCATCAAATAATAAGCATTACACATTTGCCTCAAATCGCTTCTATGGCAGAAGCTCATTTTGAAGTCTTGAAAAAAGTTCAAGGCAATATGACCACTACTTCTTTTGACCTTTTAAGCAAAGAAAGGCGCGTCAAAACCATAGCGATGATGATAGACGGAAGTCAGACGCAAAAAAGTCTGGAGCATGCAAAAGAAATACTAATGAGAAATAGTCCGAAAAAGTAAAAAACATGAAAAAACATCAAAGGATTGCTTTGTAATGTTATACGTATGTGATAAAATATTTTTAGTAATAGTCATATGGAGGCGTAAATAATGAAAATAATGGTACCGATAGCTATGTCGAATAGGCATATACACTTATCACAAAAAGATTTAGAGATTTTATTTGGAGAAGGACATGAGTTGACAAAGTTCAAAGATCTTTCTCAGCCCGGGCAATATGCTTGTGAAGAGAAGGTAGATATAACCGGACCTAAAGGAACAATCAAAGGCGTTAGAATTCTTGGCCCTGTAAGACCTGAAACCCAACTTGAAGTTTCAGTTGCAGACAGTTTTGCACTTGGAGTAAAGCCACCGGTAAGAGATTCAGGAGATATTAAAGATTCTCCGGGAGTTACCCTGACAGGTCCTAAAGGTCAAGTAGAGATTCCTGAGGGCGCAATAGTAGCTTCAAGACACATACACATGCACACTTCAGATGCTGAAAAATTTGGACTTAATGATAAAGATGAGGTTCAGGTCAAGGTTGACGGAAAAAGAGGACTTATCTTTGACAATGTGCTTGTTAGAGTCAGTGATAAATATGCATTGGAGATGCATGTCGATGTTGAGGAAGGAAATGCGGCAGGAGTCAAAAACGGACAAATGGTGGAGATCCTTTAATCTTAAATCAAGCTTAAAAGCCCTTGTGAAGAGGGCTTTTTTCTTGCCTGAAATAATATTTGCAAATATAATGGTGTTATGACAAAAAACGAGGAGTGATAGCTATGCCTGATCCGATAGCATTCAGTATATTCGGTTTGGAAGTAAGGTGGTACGGTATACTGATTTCATCGGCCATTTTGATAGGGATTCTGATAGCGACATATAGAGGCAAGAAACAGGGAATAATAAGTGACGACATATTAGATATCGTTCTGGTGAGCATACCAGCAGCAATGATAGGGGCGAGGCTCTACTATGTAGCCTTTAAGTTGGATTACTACTTGTCGAATCCAAGAGAGATATTCATGATTTGGGAAGGTGGCCTTGCAATCCATGGTGGATTGATAGGAGCATTTTTAGCAGGATATATGGTTTGCCGAGTCAAAAAAATAAGCTTTTTGAAGATTCTAGACGTATTTGCTCCCACTTTTCCTTTGGGGCAGAGCATCGGCAGATGGGGGAATTTCTTCAACCAGGAGGCTTACGGTGCAGAAACCGACTTGCCTTGGGCAATTACAGTTATCGATCCGATAAAAGGACTGATTCAAGTGCACCCAACTTTTTTATACGAATCCATATGGAATCTTTTGGTGCTTGGCATTATCCTTTTATACGAAAAGACCAGAAAAAAAATTGATGGTGAACTCATCCTTATTTATGGAATCTATTACTCTGTGGGAAGATTTTTTATAGAAGGCCTGCGGACGGACAGTTTGATGTTTATGAATATAAGAGTAGCTCAGTTAATGAGCTTTGGGGTGATAGTAATATGTACTCTGTATCTAAAGAAAATAAGAAGTCAGAATAAGTTGAAATAAAAAATGAGCCTGTTGATCTGCAGGCTTGTTTTTTTATTTGCAAAAAAATAGCTTGGCGACTCAAATAATCTTGTACAAAGTGGGGGATAGTGGTATAATATGGCTAATAGTGGGGGATCGGGGTGTCGAAATGTTCATTGGTGAATATCAACACAACATCGATATAAAAGGAAGACTTATAATTCCTTCTAAATTCAGAGAGCAACTCGGTGAAAAATTTATCGTAACTAAAGGTTTGGATAAATGTCTTTTTGTATTTCCCATGGACGAATGGTCAAAATTCGAAGAAAAAATCAGAACCCTTCCCATATCGAGCAAAGATGCCCGGGCATTTTCTAGATTTTTCTTTGCAGGAGCTGCGCAATGCGAGCTTGACAAGCAAGGAAGAATCATGATTCCTTCCAATCTGAGAGATTATGCAGGAATAGATAAAGAAACGTTCATTATAGGAGTTTCGGCAAGGCTGGAAATTTGGAACAGCAATACATGGAATGACTACAATGGAGAAGACGACTTAAGTTATGATGCCATAGCTGAAAAGATGGCGATGCTTGGAATATGACGGGGGCGATCGTATGAAAATGAAACATGAAAGCGTTATGCTAAATGAATGCATAGGGCATCTCAATATAAAAAAAGATGGGATATACGTAGATTGCACCCTGGGAGGAGCTGGCCACAGCTATGAAATTTGCAAGCGTCTCAGCGAAAAGGGAACGCTTATAGGTATTGACCAAGACGACTATGCCCTTGGAAGGGCAAAAAAAAGGCTTGAATCATTTGAATGCACAAGATTTTACGCAAGGAGTAATTTCAGCGATATAAAATCAGTTCTAAAGGACCTGGGAATCGGCAAAGTAGACGGGATACTCATGGACTTAGGAGTCTCGTCTTTCCAACTCGATGATAAAAGCAGAGGGTTCTCGTACAACGCAGATGCCAGACTGGATATGCGAATGGACAATAGAAACCCCATAAGTGCATGGGAAGTGGTAAACCAATATCCTCAGGAAAAAATATATAGAATCATAAAAGAATACGGCGAAGAAAAATTTGCAAAAAAAATAGCAGCGCTGATTGTATCAGAAAGAGAAAAAAAGACCATTGATACGACCTTTCAACTATCAGAAACGATTAAGTCTGCGATACCTGCTAAATTTAGAAGGGAAGGGCCTCATCCTGCTCGCAGGACTTTTCAAGCAATAAGAATAGAGGTCAACAACGAATTGGGAATTTTGATCGACTCTATTGAAGACGGAGTGGAGAGCTTGGCTTCAGGAGGGCGAATTGCCATAATAACTTTTCATTCTTTAGAAGATAGGATCGTAAAACAAAAATTCAAGCAGCTGAATGACCCATGTACCTGTCCGTCGGACTTTCCGATATGTCAATGTGGCGAAGTTCCTAAGGTCAGATTAATTACTAGAAAGCCTCTTTACCCAACTGAAGAAGAGATAAATGATAATCCAAGATCCAGAAGCGCGAAGTTGAGAGTAGCGGAAAAAATTTAATCAAAAAAGGAGTGTTTGTTGTGGTAATCTCTGAAAAAAAGCTTTATAATTATTATTTAGAAGATGACGATATCGCGATTGCAAGAATCAGAGACAAATACGAAAAAAGACGACGCATGAAAGGAAGCACCAAGATAAAATGTCTATTATTCGTAACCACTCTTTTTTTATTAGGAATGGGAGTGCTGTTTCAGCATTCCAGGATAAATGCCGTAAATAAGGATATCGTGCAACTAGAAAAAGATTTAAAAGAAATTCAGATGATCAACGATACAAAAGAAGGTCAGCTATTGTCAAGCTTGGATTTGAATTACATAGAAAGCTATGCAAAAGAAGAGCTGGGAATGATTGAGCCTGATGGAGAACAATACACCTATATGGCATTGTCAAATGGCGCTCAGGTAGTTAAAAGCGATCTAGAGTCGGAAAGTGCCCAAAATGATGAAAGCAAGCTAGTTTCATGGATTGTCAATTTGATCAACTGATATGGAGGTACTAAATTGTCCTTATATCATTTAAGAAGAAAAAAAAGGCTGTTATTTGCCTTTTTTGTATTTTCGATACTTTTTATCGTGTTGGCCGCAAAACTTACTTACATTCAAGCTTATGATTCCATAAATCTAACAGATGCCCAAATCAGCCAGCTGATGGGCGAAATCCCCCTGACTGCCACACGTGGCGATATTTACGACAGAAATATGAATATACTTGCTCAGGACGCTTCTGCCAGCAGCATATATGCAAGGCCTAAAGATATTGAAGATCCTGAAGAAGTAGGGAAGCTTTTAAGCGATGTCTTGGGAATTGATAGGCAAGAGACGATTGAAAAGTTGTTGGATGAAGAATCTACAATGGTGCTCATAGCTAGAAAAGTAGACAACGACAAAGCTTTTAAGATCAAGGATGAAAATATTGCGGGGATTGAAATTTCTGAAGATAAAAAAAGATATTATACAAATGGCAACTTTGCCTCTTATATATTGGGGTTTACAGGAAGCGATCATCAGGGTCTTTACGGAATTGAAAGGATTTTTGAAGAGGAGCTAAATGGTGAAGATGGAGTTCTGGTGTACGAAAAGGATGGAAAAAACCAAAAAGTACCCTCAGGATATCAGATAACCATACCTGCAGTTCCCGGAGACCATGTGGTATTGACTGTTGATTCCATAATACAGCATTTTATCGAGTCTGCAATGGACAAGGCTATAGAAGAGTTAAATCCCAAGAGGATCATAGCAATTGCAATGGATCCTGATAATGGTGAGGTCTTGGGCATGGCATCAAAGCCAGATTACGATTTGAACGATCCAAGAACAATAACCGAAGATATATCCTTGCGCCTGGCTGTGGATTTAGAAGATAAAAGCCTAGGTGAGCAGCAGCAGATTATGTGGAACAATCCGGCGGTAAGCTTCAATTATGAACCGGGATCGACTTTTAAAGTCGTTACAGCAGCGGCGGCCCTTGAAGAGGGGATCGTGAAGCCTGATACCGTTTTTTACGATGAAGGATATATCATGGTGGATGGAATCAGGATAAGATGTCATATTTATCCTGATGAGCATGGGGAACAGACTTTTTTAGAAGCAGTATCAAATTCCTGCAATCCGGTTATGGTAGAAACAATCATGAAGATGAACCCGGCTGTATTTTATAAATACCTTTATAATTTTGGATTTGGAGACAGGACCGGAATCCAATTGGATGGAGAACAGTACGGAATAGTGCCTGTAAACACTAATCTTAAAAATGTTGATTATGCTACAAAGTCATTTGGGCAAGGGGTAGGAGTTACTCCAATCCAACTAGTTACCGCACTTTCGGCAGTAGTTAACGATGGAAACTATATAAATCCTACAATCGTCAAAGAGATAAGATCTAGTGAAGATAACAGCATAATAAAGTCGTATAATGGCGACACGATAAGAAGAATTGTGTCTGAAGAGACATCAGAGGCTCTTAAGGAAGCCATGAAGAATGTAATAGAAGGAAATAAAACATTAGTTGAGCTGGCGGAAGGATTCAGCATAGGTGGTAAGACGGGTACGGCTCAAAAAATTATAGATGGAAGATATGCGCAAGGAAAATACGTCACGTCTTTTTTCGGGTTTGCGCCTGCAGATGATCCTCAGATAGCAATTTTATTGCTTGTAGACGAACCGGAAAGCAGCAGATCTACGGGAAGCACTACGGCTGCTCCCATTGCAATTGATATCATTAAGAACACTCTTAAATATTTAAATGTGCCATCAGATAAAAAAGCCGATTTCGGCAACGTGGATATTATTCCGGATATGAGAAATCAAGATGTAAAAACTGCAAAAGAAATATTGGATAGACTGGAAATCAATTATGAAATTAAAGGAGAAGCAGCCGAGGAAACTGCAATCGTCACCGACCAAAGCCCCATGCCCGGAATTTTGATAACTAAAGATACCTTGGTCACTCTAAAAGCAGCTACAGAGAAAGTTGAAGGCGAAGAGATGACAAGTGTTCCAAATGTAAAAGACATGAGCATGAAAAAGGCTATGGAAATACTTGTGAAAAGCGGACTTTCTATTGATATTTCTGGAGGAGGAGGATTTTCTGTATCCCAGGAACCGGAAGCAGGGACTGTAGTGGAAAAAGGAACAACAGTGACAGTCGAATTTGAACATGAACAGTGATTACTTAATTATAAAAGAGAGGTACGCTATGAAACTAGCTGACATGCTCGTTAAAACTGAATATGAAATCATATATGGAGATACTGAAAAAAAGATTTCAGGTATTGAATTTGATTCAAGAAATTGCGTTCCCGGAAGCATGTTCGTTGCGGTATCAGGATTCGAGACTGACGGCAATAGGTTTATTGACAAAGCTATTGAAAATGGTGCAGTAGCGATTTTATCCGATAAAAATCCGGAAAAACAATATCCAAATCTATCTTACATCAAAGTTAATGATGCCAGAAGATCAATGTCTGAGGTAGCATCTGTATATTATAGAGAACCGTCAAAAGAAATAAAAGTAATTGGCATAACCGGAACTAACGGAAAAACAAGCACGGCTTATTTTTTGAAGAATATACTGGAGCATTGTGGAAAAAAAACAGGCATAATCGGTACTCTTGGAAATTATTTTAATGATATGCGGCTTGAAACCACTCATACGACTCCGGAATCAGTTGAAGTACAAAGGCTATTGAGAGATATGGCTGATAAAGGCGCCGAATTTGTAGTTATGGAAGTTTCTTCACATGGGCTGGAATTATTCAGAGTTGAGGATGTAAAGTTTTCCGGTGGGGTGTTTACAAATTTGACTCAAGATCATTTGGACTTTCATAAGACTATGGAAGAGTATTATCTTGCAAAGAGAAAGCTTTTTGATTTTAACCTAATATACGGAGTAGTAAACGTAGATGACGAATATGGGGCTAGATTATACGGTGAAAAATCTGAAAGTGGATACAAACTAATAGGTTTTGGATTTGAAAAAAGGGCAGGCGCCAAGATAAAAGATGTATGTTTTACACAAGAAGGGACTTCTTTTGTCATCGATTGGGAAAACGAACAACTACATTGCAATACAAATCAAATTGGAACTTTTAATGTTTACAATATATCGGCTGCGATTTTGGCAGCAATAAACGAGGGATTGCCTTCGCCGCAGGTAATAGATGCAGTCAGGCGAATACAAGGAGTTCCGGGTCGGTTGGAAAAATTGGATATAGTTGGAGATTATGGGGTGGTTATAGACTTTGCCCATACACCTGATGGATTGAAGAACATACTTTCAGTGCTGCGGCCTTCAGTAAAGGGTAGGATCATAACCGTATTCGGTTGCGGCGGGAACAGAGACGCTGCCAAAAGAGCTATCATGGGAGAGATATCCGGAAGATTGAGCGATTTTACCATTTTAACATCTGACAATCCAAGATGGGAAGACCCTGAGAAAATCATTGATGACATCGAAGAGGGGATATTAAAGACAGATGGGGATTATGTGCGCGTTACCGACAGAAGAAAAGCTATAGAGAAAGCTGTTGAAACAGCAAAATCAGGGGATATGATTATTCTTGCAGGAAAAGGCCATGAAATGTGGCAAGTCTACAAAGACGATAAAGTACCTTTTGATGAAAGAAAAATTATAAAGGAGATTATTGGTAAACATGAATCCTATCAAGCTTAACGAAGCAGCAAGAGCAGTCAAGGGCGAAATCATATGCCATGGAGAAGGCGTAGAGATAAAAGGCGTCGAAATAGATACGCGTCAAATAAAAAGAGGAGATCTTTTCGTTGCAATAAAAGGCGATAAAGTGGACGGGCATGATTTTTTAGAATATGCTTCGAAAAATGGAGCTTGTGCAGCTTTAGTGGAAAAAGACGTGAAGTGCACCGGAAATATGGGGATAATCAAGGTAGAAAACACAGTTAAGGCCTTGCAGGACTTAGCCCGTGAATACAGAAAAAAAATCAAATGTCCTATAGTTGCAATAACCGGCAGCAGTGGCAAAACGACTACAAAAGACTTGGTAAAATCAGTTTTGTCTGCTAAGTACGTCACAATAGCGACTAAAGGCAACAAGAACAATCATATAGGATTGCCTCTAACTATTTTTGATATAGATGAAAATACACAAAGCGCTGTATTAGAGATGGGAATGAGCGGCTTGGGAGAAATACGCCTTTTAGCGAGCATAGCCTGTCCGGATATATCGATAATAACAAATATCGGCACGGCTCACCTTGAGCAGCTAAAGAGCAGAGAAAATATCCTAAAAGCAAAAACCGAGATTTTTTCGACATTGGACAAAAATAAAGTCGGAATAATAAATGCTGACGACGATATGCTGTCAAAAATCGACGAGACTTCATTCAGGCTTTATAAAGTAGGGATACAAAGCAATGATTTGGATCTGAAATGCTTGGAATATAAAACAGATTTAAATGGCATTAAAATTATTGTCGCACAAAAGGATGATTCAGAATTAGAAGAATATAAGTTCAGGATTCCCGGAATACACAATGTCTATAACTGTTTGCAAGCAATATCAGTAGGGAAGCTGCTGGGATTGAATCAGCAGGAAATACAAAGGGGTCTTGAAGATTATTTACCCGGTGATAACAGAATGGACATATCATATATAAAAGATGGCGTTATAATCAATGACAGCTACAATGCAAATCCCAATTCCATGAAAAGCGCATTGGATGTTTTAAGCTTATATAAAGAAAAATGCGATACGCTCATTGCCGTATTGGGTGATATGTTCGAGATAGGACAAAATGCCGATGCTTATCATAAAGAGGTTGGGTCATATGTAAAACGGGTAGGCGTAGACTGGCTGTTAAGCGTAGGGGATAAAAGCAGATATTACAATCTAGGAGCTGAAGAAGCCGGACTTGAAAAAGGCAAGTCAATGCATTTTAAAGATAAGCTGGAATTGGCAGATTTTTTAAATAAGTTATTGGATCATAAAGCAGCTGTTCTTATCAAAGGATCCAGGGGAATGAAAATGGAAATGATCTTAGAAAAACTTGAGCAGAAAGGAAACTGATATGTTTGAAATTGTGGCAAGCCTGATTACAGGTCTTTTGGTTTCGCTGGTGCTATCGCCGATTGCGATACCATTTTTAAAGAGACTTAAATTTGGTCAAATGATAAGAGAAGAAGGACCTCAGAGCCATCAGGCCAAAAGTGGCACGCCGACAATGGGCGGCGTAGTAATCGTGATAGCGGCTTTGGCAGGGGGCATAGCCTTTGCAGAAAAGAATAACGAATTTTTGATTATAACAGTATCGTTTTTAGGGTTTGGAATAATAGGTTTTATAGATGATTATATAAAGGTCGTGTTAAAAAGGAACTTGGGATTGAGAGCCTGGCAGAAAATAGTCATGCAATTGGGCATTTCTGTGTTTTTAGCTGTATTCAGCTACAATGTAGTAGGTACGGACATATTAGTTCCTTTTACCCGCAACTATATAGATTTTGGAGTAACTTACGTTCCTTTTATGGTATTTGTCATATTGGCATTCGTTAATGCAGTGAACCTCACAGATGGATTGGACGGACTTGCGTCCGGTGTTTCAATTTTTAGCTTTTCTGTGTTCATTGCGATGGGATTGCTGTTTTCTCAAGCTACGGTCTCGATTTTTGCTGCATCCTTAATAGGAGGATTAATCGGCTTTTTAAAAGTAAACTACCACCCGGCCAAAGTTTTTATGGGAGATACCGGATCTATGGCTCTGGGAGGAGCATTGTCGGCTTTGTTGCTGATTACAAAAAGTCCTTTGGTAATGCTTATAGCCGGAGGCGTTTTCGTTGCAGAATCTCTATCAGTAGTCATGCAGGTGTTGTATTTTAAAGCGACAAAAGGGAAGAGAATATTTAAAATGACTCCTATTCATCATCATTTTGAATTATCCGGTTGGGATGAGGTCAAAGTCGTTAACAGGTTTTGGATGGTATCGGCAGTGTTAGCCTTTTTTGGGATAATGAGCTTATTATGAATTGGCAGGTGGCAATAGTGAATAAAGATAAAAAAAAGATTATCGTCGGAATGGGAAAAAGCGGGATTTCTAGTGCAAAATTCTTGTTGAAAAAAGGTTTTAAGATAGCTGTCTTTGACAGTGCCCCGGAAAAGATTATGGCAAATGAAGACATAAAAGATATTTTAAGAATTTCCGGAGCAGAAGGAATATATGGTGAGAATGCTGGAGATGAAGTGTTTGAAGATTCTGACCTAGTCGTGCTTAGTCCCGGAGTTCCTTTAGATAATGAAATCGTAAAGAGGGCTAAAGCTCATGGGCTTAAAATAATTGGCGAAGTAGAGTTGGCTTACATGTATTCTAAAGGAAAGTTTCTTGGAATAACTGGGACGAACGGAAAGACTACCACTACGACTTTAGTGCATGAAATATTTAAAAACAGCGATATCCAGCCATTTTTGGGCGGAAATATAGGCAATCCTATAGTGGATTTTATTGAAGATGTAAAAGAAAAAGATTATGTGATCGCTGAGCTGAGCAGCTTCCAGTTGGAGACTATAGAGAATTTCAGGGCAGAGATAGCTGTAATTCTCAATATAACCCCTGACCATATTGATAGGCACAAAACAATGGAATCTTATATAGATGCAAAAAAAAATATTTATAAAAATTCGATGTCAGAAGATATTTTAGTGTTAAACAAAGATGACGAAGTTGTGTGTAAAATGGCGGAAGATGCCCGGTGCAAAGTTGTGTTTTTTAGCCTTGAGGAAAGATTGGATGAAGGAGCTTACCTTAAAGACGGATCCTTAGTGGTTTCAAAGGGCGGATCGACATTTCATATAATTCATAAAAATGACTTAAAAATACCTGGGATGCATAATGTTGAAAATGCATTGGCTGCTAGCGCTGCGGCTTTTTATGCAGGGATTGATCCAAAGCTCATAGGAAAAGTCTTAATGGAGTTCAAAGGAGTAGAGCATAGACTTGAATTTGTGAGAAATATTGATGGAGTTGATTATTACAACGATTCAAAAGGAACTAATACTGATGCAGGAATTATAGCATTAAAGGCCATTGACGCTCCTGTCATTCTTATTGCAGGAGGATACGATAAAAAAGCTGATTTTTCAGATTGGATCGATAAATTCAAGCAAAAAGCTAAAAAAGTGTTTTTGATTGGAGAAACCGCTGATCAAATTATGAGTCAAGCTTTGGAGTCGGGGTATGACAGCGTTGAAAAGTGCGTCGATCTTAAAGAAGCTGTTGAAAAGGCACGAGAATCTGCTAGGCAAGGCGATGCAGTTTTGCTCTCGCCTGCTTGTGCGAGTTGGGACATGTTTAAGAGTTATGAAGAAAGAGGACAGATATTCAAGGAACTGGTGAATAGTCTTTAAGAGGGACGGAGGAGCTATGATGAAAAAAACTTATCCTTCTGATTTTTGGATAACCTTCAGCGTAATAGCACTTACATGTGTTGGCGTCGTAATGGTCTTTAGTGCCAGTATATATCAATCCGGCGCTATTTATGACGATCAGTACGCTATATTTCGCAAACAGCTGATTTATTCGGTTTTTGGAATATTTATAATGCTTCTAGTGTCTAAAATAAATTATAGAATATATAAGAAATTTGCGCTGCCAATGCTGGGGATGTCTTTCGTGCTTCTGGTATTGGTATTTGTACCCGGAATTGGCTATTATGCAAATGGAGCTTACAGATGGATTAGAATCGGAGGTTTGACTCTTCAGACTTCTGAAGTGGCAAAAATTACTATTATAATTTTTATGGCATCTTCGCTTTCCTGTATTAAAAATGATGTCAGAAAATTTTTGGGAGGATTTGTCCCTTACATGCTCCTTATGGTGATATTCTGCGGAATAATTTATCTGCAGCCAAATCTAAGCACTGCAATAATAATAGCTTGCTTGATACTGGGTATGCTTTTTGCAGCAGGCGGAAACATGCTTCATTTAGGTGGATTATTTGGTGGCATAGTATCTATAGTAGTATATTTAATTGCAACTGGATGGAGAAAAGACCGACTAGATGCATTCTTATCGCCGGAAGCGAATATCACCGGAACCGGATGGCAGTCTAGACAGTCAATTTTGGCACTTGGTTCAGGAGGGGTTTTCGGTCAGGGATTGGGCAATGGAAAGCAAAAGATGTTTTTTTTGCCGGAGCCTCAAAATGATTTTATTTTTGCTCATATTGGGGAAGAACTAGGATTGATAGGAACTTTGCTTATACTGGGACTGTTTTTGATATTGATCTGGAGAGGAATAAATGTGGCGGTAAATGCTCCGGATGCATTTTCGTCTTTGCTGGCTTTTGGGTTGATACTCATGGTTGGACTTCAGGTAGTTATAAACATAGCAGTAGTAACCAAGCTGATACCTGTTACAGGAATACCGTTGCCGTTTATCAGCGCAGGCGGAACTTCTGTTATATTTTTAATGGGCGGAATGGGGATTTTGTTAAATATTTCTAGACATATAACCCCCAAGAGGAGGTAAAGATGAGAGTTTTGATAGCAGCAGGCGGCACCGGGGGTCATATATATCCGGGAATAGCCATAGCAAAAGTGATAAGCGAGAATGAAGAAGACGTGCAGATAAAGTTTGTTGGCACAAAGAAGGGCATGGAAAGAATCATCGTTCCTAAAGCAGGGTATCATCTGGAAACTATTAGGGTAAAAGGATTTGAAAGAAAGATATCCATGGATACTGTAAGAAGCCTAAAAGAGCTTTTTATGGGAATGCTGGATGCAAAAAGACTTATAGAAAATTATAACCCCGACATAGTTATAGGAATGGGGGGATATGTCTGTGGCCCGGTTTTGTTGTTGGCTTCAAGGAAAAAAATTCCCACGATGATTCACGAACAAAATGCATTTCCCGGAGCTACAAATAAGCTATTATCCCGATTCGTAGATAAAATCGCGATCAGCTTTTCTGAAGCAAAAAAATATTTCGGCAATGAAAACAAAGTATTTCTCAGCGGGAATCCTGTAAGAAAAGAATTCTTTAATTCGGACCGTAAAGAGGCAAGGGAAAAACTTGGCTTTGGAGAAGATGATTTTGTAGTGGTTTCATCCGGCGGAAGCTTAGGAGCTGCATCGATAAATAATGCTATGCTAAAGTTGATTAAGGAAAGAGAAAAAGGGGATAGACTCAAGGTCGTTCATATTACAGGCAAAGCCAATTACGAGGATTTTATGGATAGCCTAAGGGAAGCTGGTTTGGATATTGGCCTTGATAAAAATGTAAGGATACTTGAATATTGTGATAAAATGCACGAGGTATACGCATGTGCGGATCTGGTAGTCTCACGTGCAGGAGCTATGAGCGTGGCGGAGCTGGCTGCCGGAAGAATACCGTCCATATTAGTTCCTTATCCCTATGCCACGGATAACCATCAGGAGTACAATGCCAGGTCGATAACAGATGAAGGTGGAGGAATATTGATATTGGATAGCGACTTGAAGCACGACCCTGAAATACTTAAAAATACAATATATTCCTTGATTGAAGACCCTGAAAAATTGTCTGACATGGGGCTTGCAGCTTCAAAAAAGGCTATGCCTGAGGCAGACATCATTTTTTACAGGGAAATGAAAAAGATGCTTGAAACTGGAGACGGCAACTAAAATGGTTAAAGAGAGGCAAGACAATAAAAAGAGAAAGCTTAAGCTTAACTTAAAGAAGTTTATTTCCTTTCTGCTGGTGCTGACTGGTATGTTATTATTAAGTTATATTTGGTTTTTCACCGATTTATTCCATATCAAGTCTATTGAATTTTTGGATAATAAGAAAATCGAAGAATCAACATTAAAAGAGGTCTCCGGATTGACAGAGGGAGATAATATCTTTTTAATTAAAACCTCTGATGCGGCAGATAATATCAAAAGTATTGGATATGTCAAGGAAGTAAACATAATTCGAGTATTTCCCGACAAGCTGAAAGTGTACATAACAGAAAGAGATCCGGTATGCATAGTTGTAGATGGAGGAGATTATATTTACGTTGACGACCAGGGAATTGTGGCAGAAGTCGTTGATCATATCACAGTTTGGTCTTTGCCCCTGGTTACAGGGCTTGAAAACACTCTTTCTGAAAAATATGAAGCCAAAAAGCTGGGAGTCGAACCTACATGGGTGGGCAACAATGTTTTAGGCATCCTTGAAGTTTTAAGGGATTATGAACTCTCAGAAAAGGTATCGGAAATAAACGTAACAAAAGAAAAACAATTGCATATATATACAAATGGTGGTAGTATAATTAAAGTTAGGGACAAGGAAAACATTGAATCAAAGATTGATTTTTTATATACTTATTTAACTGAAAATGACGATAGGATGATTGTCGATTTAACCCATGGAGGAAATCCTACTTATACTCCAAGGTGACAAGGAGAGAATATATTGAAAAAGATTAAAGGAAGAGTTGAAATTGCAATAATCTGTGTGATAATAGGCATAATGATAGTACTCCAAATGCAGACCATAGGCAATCTCGGCGGACTTGTCAGCAGTCAAAGGGCTGATGATTTGTTGGTAGAATTGAATCAACTTAAAAAGGAAAACACTGAATTAACAAAGAAAGCTAACGATTTATCTAGTGCCGTAGATGATTTCGAGTCTCAGGCAGCTGATAATAACAGATACATAGAAAAGCTTTTGCAAGACGTGAATAATGCTAAGATCTACTCAGGGCAGACTGACCTTCAAGGAGAAGGAATAGAGATCACGTTGGATTACGACAGTGTTGAAAATGATGGGTTTGATCCGTTTTTATATAATTCAGAGCTTCTTTTGATTATGGTCAATGAACTTAATGCCGCCGGAGCGGAAGCAATTTCTATAAATGGGGAGAGACTTATCAGCGTATCTGAAATAAGGCTTGCAGGCAGCCATATAAATATCAACGGAACAAAACATTCCAGACCCTTCGTGTTCAAAGTGATCGGAGATGCAAAAACGCTGAAATCAGCTCTTTTGATACGGGCGGGCATCGCAGATATTATGCGGGCAAACTATATAAGCGTTTCAATAGAAGAAGTGGAAGAACTTACTGTTGAAAAATATGAAAAAGTCATTAACTATAGATATGCAAAGCCGGTTGGTGGTGAATGATGAAAAAAAGTTTCAAAAAAAGGGATTTGCAGATATTCTTTGTCTTTGCAATTTCCGGAGTGGTGATGTCGCTGTTTTTTTTGAACACGACTAAAGGGAGCGGCGGCTGGAACGGAATAGTTACTGCAAAGACTATCTACAGCTATCAAAACGAGATAAGCCAGCTTCAATCAAAAAACGACGATCTCTACCAAAGCATTGCAGAGCTTGAAGAGAAGCTTGAATCATACTCGGTAGATAATCCTGATTATGAAGCTTTGGAAAATGAACTGTACAATGAACTATCAAAATATGATATAATCATGGGTAATAGCGATGTTGCAGGAGAAGGTCTGAAAATCGAGCTTTCTGACAGTACCAGAGAATTACAGCCAGGCGAGAATATCAATAATTTTATAATTCACAATAGCGACGTGTTGGAGATAATAAACGAACTGAAGTCAAATGGCGCAGAAGTCATTGCCATTAATGGCTATAGGCTCAGTTGGGATTCGCAGATTGATTGCGCGGGTCCGGTTATTTATGTAGATGATTTCGTGGCCGGAACGCCTTTTATTATAGAGGCGATTGGCAATAAGGATCGGTTGTATGCAGGCATGGAAGCTCAAGACAGCATAGTGCAACTTTTAAGGCACTGGGAGATAAATGTAAACATACAAGATATGGAAGAAATAATTATTAAAAGCAGGGACAATCTATAGAAGGTTGTTAGAAAGGTGATTTTTAGATGATTATAGCACTTATAGGACTCGCATTAGGAGTTTTTCTGGGATTTGTGTTGCCCTTGGATCTTCCTTCATCTTATACATCCTATATGTCAATAGCTTTGCTGGCAGCTTTGGACTCGGTATTTGGTGGCATCAGAGCTGAGATGGAAGGGAAATTCGATTCCCATATATTTATATCCGGATTTTTCGGCAATATAATAATAGCAACGTTTTTGGCTTACTTTGGAGATAGAGTGGGAATTCCTCTTTATTATGCGGCTATATTTACATTTGGAACCAGGCTGTTCCAAAACTTTGCAAGCATAAGAAGGATATTTTTAAATAAAATAGAACAAAAATATTACAAACATTAGTACAGAAACGCAACAAAATAATTATTTCTCTAGGGGGTATTAATTTGCTTCAATTTGATATGGAATTTGAACAGTTTGCTTCGATAAAAGTAATAGGTGTAGGTGGCGGAGGCAATAACGCCGTAAATAGAATGATTGAATCAGGGTTAAAAGGTGTGAGCTTTGCTGTTGTAAACACAGACAACCAGGCTTTGTCACTGTCTTTAGCTCAAGAAAGGATTCAAATCGGTGAAAAGACAACTTCCGGACTGGGAGCCGGAGCAAATCCTGAAATAGGTCAAAAATCCGCTGAAGAAAGTGAAGATATATTGAGGGAATCAATCAAAGGAGTAGACCTTCTTTTTGTAACTGCAGGAATGGGAGGTGGTACCGGTACAGGTGCAGCCCCTATAGTTGCCAAAGTTGCTAAAGAAATGGGGGTCCTTACTGTAGGAGTGGTGACTAAGCCATTTTCTTTTGAAGGAAAAGTAAGGATGAATAATGCAGATCTTGGA
Organism: Eubacteriaceae bacterium; assembly: GCA_003446375.1. Lineage (GTDB taxonomy): Bacteria > Bacillota > Clostridia > Eubacteriales > Alkalibacteraceae > Alkalibacter. Next base: position 25,582 of record DMAW01000097.1, read on the forward strand.
ATAAGGCTTTTAAGTGATAGCGTGGATGCTCTTGTGACCATACCAAACGATAGATTGCTGCAGCTTGCGGATAAGACGACTTCCTTGAGAGATGCATTTAAGATGGCGGATAATGTTCTGCTTCAAGGCGTAAGAGGAATATCCGATTTGATAGCAATTCCCGGACTTGTCAGCCTTGACTTTGCAGATGTTAAGACTATTATGAAAGACACAGGCCTTGCGCATATGGGAGTGGGAGTCGCAACAGGAGAAAACAAGGCTGCAGAAGCGGCAAAACAAGCTATCCATAGTCCTTTGTTGGAAACTCAAATAGATGGAGCTACCGGCGTTCTTCTTAACATTACAGGGGGAGCAAACCTTACATTATTCGAAGTAGACCAAGCTGCAGAAATTGCAAGGGAAGCTGCTGATCCTGATGCAAATGTAATATTCGGTGCGGCAATAGATGAAAGCATGGAAGATGAAATTAAGATCACTGTCATTGCAACAGGTTTTTCTAATAAGACCGTGCCTGTACAACAAAGTCACAGTCAGAAATCTCAAGCCTCTAATCCTATGGATCAATTTGATATCCCAAGTTTTCTTAAAAGAAGCAAGTAAGTTAAACGACCGCGAGGTCGTTTTTTTATGGCTAAAATATATATTGAATAGTTATTATGGACATTAAAAAAATCATGGGTTATAATAGTCTTAGTTTTTATTTGGGGGGAGATCGTTTGAAATGTCCGTTTTGCAATCATATGGAAAGCAAAGTAGTCGATTCCAGGCCGACTGAGGAAGGAAACGTCATAAGAAGACGAAGGGAATGCTTCAATTGCGCCAAAAGATTCACCACATACGAAAAAATTGAAGATATACCGTTGATGGTTGTTAAAAAGGGCGGGCATAGAGAACAATTCGACAGAAATAAAATTATGAATGGTATTTTAAGGGCTTGTGAAAAAAGGCCAATTTCTATCAAGCAAATAGAGTCGATCGTAGACGATATCGAAAAGGAAGTATATCAGACTTTAGAAAGAGAGGTTTCTTCAGAAGTTATAGGTGAAATGATCATGGAGCATCTGAAGAATCTAGATGAAGTTGCTTATGTAAGATTTGCTTCAGTTTACAGACAATTTAAGGATTTAAATACTTTTATAGATGAACTAAATAAGCTTTTAAAAGAAAACAACCCTGTCTAAACAGGGTTGTTGCATTGAGGAGGAAAACCGTGTTTAGTGAAAAAACGATAAAATCAACGGAAATATACAAAGGAAAGATACTTGATTTAAGGGTTGATGAAGTTGAACTTTCAAATGGAAAAAAATCTGTAAGAGAAATAATTACTCATAGCGGAGCCAGTGCAGTGCTTGCAAAATATGAAGGCAAGATTATTCTTGTGAGGCAATTTAGAAAACCGATAGATAAATTGATTTTGGAGATACCGGCAGGAAAAATCGATATTGGGGAAGAGCCGACTTTATGTGCTATAAGAGAGCTTGAAGAAGAAACGGGATTTAAAGCCGTTGATATTGAAAAAGTAGGAGAAATTCATACTACTCCAGGGTTTTCAAATGAGCTTATACACATCTACTATACTGAAAACCTAGTAGAGGGAAATATAAATAGAGATGAAGATGAAATGATGGATGTATTGATGATAAGCTTAAAAGATTTTGAGGGCATGATAGAGTCTGGAGAGATTACTGATGGCAAGACATTAGCGGCA
>DMAW01000097.1:27431-32796 GCA_003446375.1 Eubacteriaceae bacterium
AGGTGAAAAATATGGTGGATAGAATAATTTGGCTTGTGATAGACAGTGTAGGCATAGGAGAGCTTCCGGATGCGAAGGAGTATGGAGATGAAGGCAGCAATACATTGGAAAACCTCTACAGACACAATAAAGAACTCAAGCTTCCGAACATGGAAAAAATGGGCCTAGGCCTGATAGATGGAGTAAGCGCTATACCTAAAGCAAAGGACCCTTGCGCAGCTTACGGAAAATCAGCTCAAATGTCACCGGGAAAGGATACGACTACCGGCCATTGGGAAATGGCTGGCATCGTTCTAGACAGACCGTTTCCGTTGTTTCCCAAGGGCTTTCCGGAAGACTTTATTAAGGAATACGAAAAAAAAATCGGAAGAAAAATCCTGGGCAATTATCCTGCTTCGGGAACGGAGATAATAAATATACTCGGAGATGAACATGTAAAAACTGGCAAGCCTATAGTATATACATCAGGAGACAGCGTGTTTCAAATTGCAGCTCATGAAGATGTGATTCCGGTTAATAGGCTTTATGAAATGTGTGAAATCGCAAGAAACATGCTTACGGGACAATTGGCTGTAGGAAGAGTGATAGCCAGACCATTTTCAGGCAAAGGAAATGGCAACTACTTCAGAACGAGGAACAGACACGATTACTCATTAAAACCATTTCACGACACTGTTCTTGATAAGTTGCAAAAAAAGGGGATAGAGGTATATGGAGTGGGCAAGATTTACGATATATTTTCTGGCAATGGAATCACTCATAGCGTAAAGATGAAGAACAACAATCACGGCATGGAACTGACGATGTCTTTGATGAATGAGATTGACAAAGGCCTCATATATGTAAACTTAGTAGACTTTGACATGGTTTACGGTCACAGAAATGATGTTGAAGGTTACAGCAATGCTTTGATGGATTTTGACAAGAAGCTAGGTGAGCTGTTAAAAACAATGAAAAGCGAGGATGTATTGATAATAAATGCCGATCATGGTTGCGACCCAACTACTGAAAGCACGGATCACTCGAGAGAGTATATACCAATATTGGTTTATGGAAACTGCGTAAAGGCAATAAACATCGGAGTAAGAAAAAGTTTTTCTGATATCGGTCAAACAGTTGCAGAACTCTTAAAGGCTGATTCAATAGACAATGGAGAGAGTTTTGCACAAGAAGTCTTGAAATAACCTTAATTATTTAGTTTGTAAGACTGTAGTTCAGCTACAGTCTTTTTTTTATTATGCATTAATGTTATAATATTTTTCTAGGCTTTGTGAGAAACAAGATTCCTAGGGAAATGATGGAGGTAGATTTTTGTGAATAATTTTATTTTTTCAAATCACGATACGGTAGAGTTGGCAAGAAAATACGGTACTCCTTTATACGTATTAAGCGAAGATATAATAACTTCAAATGCTGAAATTATGAAAAATGCATTTGAAAAGTGCAATATTGATTACGAAATCAATTATGCCGGGAAAGCGTTCTTGACTGTAGCAATGTGCAAAATCATAGAGAATGCGGGACTTTCTCTAGATGTGGTCTCAGGAGGAGAGTTATATACTGCGATCAAGGCAGGCTTTCCAATGGAGAGGGTATGTTTCCACGGTTCTAACAAATCTATTGCGGAAATAGAAATGGCCTTTGACTATAAAGTCGGAAAGGTAGTAGCAGATAGCGAATATGAACTAGGGGTGCTTGACAGAATTGCTGAGGAAAAAAAATACACGCCAAAAGTAATGGTCAGAGTTTCTCCGGGAATTGAAGCGCATACCCATGAATACGTTCAAACGGGCAGAATCGATTCGAAATTTGGAGTGCCTCTTAAGCTCATGGGCAAAGTGCTTTCAGATGTCTGCAAGTTCTCAAATTTAAATATAATTGGACTCCACTGTCATATAGGATCACAGATTTTCGATGAAAAACCATTTCTAATAGCTGCAGAGACAATGCTTAAGCTTATGAAAGGTCTTGAAGAAAACGGATTTGAAATGAAGCAGCTTAATCTGGGTGGAGGCTTCGGAATCCCATATTTAAAAGATGATTCAGTATTTGACATTGACGAATATGTGCAAAAACTAGTTGAGTTTGCAAAGGATAAGTGCAGGGAGCTGGGGTTAGAGTTTCCAAAGCTGTTGGTCGAACCGGGAAGATTCATCGTAGGAACTGCAGGGGTAACTCTTTACGAAATAGGAACGGTAAAGGAAATCCCTCATACCAGAAAATACGTAAGCGTCGACGGAGGAATGGCGGATAATCCAAGACCCGGTCTCTACGATGCGCTGTATCATGCTGTTGTGGCTAATAAAATGACTTTTTCAGATGAAGATGAGGAGCTGGTAACCGTAAGCGGCAGATGCTGTGAAACAGATACGTTGATCACCGATGTTTTGCTTCCTAAATGCGAGGCAGGAGATATATTGGCGGTACTCAATACTGGCGCGTACAACTATTCAATGTCAAGCAATTATAATAGGCTGCCGAAACCTGCAGTAGTTCTTCTTAAAGGAGATAAAGATCAGGTCATTGTGGAAAGGGAAACCTACGAGGATATAGTCTCTAAAGACAGACTGCCTAACTGGTATAAGTAATGGACGGGATATTTGACAGGCTTGATGGCTTTGTTTACATACTGCCGGCTCTTTTGATATCAATAACTTTTCATGAGCTTGCACATGGTTTTGTGGCGTACAAGCTTGGAGATCCTACCGCTAAGCAGATGGGAAGATTGACGCTAAATCCAATCAAGCATATAGATCCCACTGGGCTTATGATGTTGTTTTTCTTCAGGTTTGGATGGGCTAAGCCGGTTCCTTACAATCCTAATTATTTCAAGAACAGAAAGCAAGGCACATTGTTGGTTTCTCTGGCAGGTCCGGTCATGAATATTTTCATTGCCTTGCTATCGATCATATGGATCGTTGCCACCAATGGGATAGGAATTGAATTTACAGGTATGCTCTTGCAATTTAATATACTGTTTGCGATTTTCAACATGATACCAGTTCCGCCCCTAGATGGCTCAAAGATAGTAGCAAGCCTTTTGCCGGATAGGCTGGAAGCTTATTTTTGGCAATATGAAAGATATGGATATCTAGTGCTGTTGGTTTTGGCGCTAACCGGGATAATTTCCAAAATAATAGTTCCGGCTTACAACGTCGTGTCTTATGGGTTGATTTACCTGGTGCAGATATTTATTTGATTGGGGTGTGCTTATGAACTACGAAATAAAATTAGAAGAATTTCAAGGACCTTTTGATCTGTTGCTGCACTTGGTAAATAAAAACGAAATAGATATTTTTGACATACCAATAGCATCCATAACAAGCCAATACATGGATTATATCGGTAAAATGAAAGAAAAAAATATGGAGCTTACAAGCGAATTCATACTTATGGCTTCAAGGCTGATAGAAATCAAGTCGAAGTTGCTCTTGCCGGTTGAAGAAGATGATGAAGGCGAGGAGATAGATCCCCGTGAAGAATTGGCTCAACGGTTATATGAGTACAAAATATTCAAGGAAATCAGCGCGTACATGAAGGAAAAAGAAAGCCTGTACATGAAAACCTATTTCAAAGATCCGGAGTATATTCCCTTTGACAAGGACGTCGAAACAGAAGTAGATGTACAAGAGCTTCTCAAAGCCTTGAGGAATGTACTAGCCTCAAACAACCTTATACTTGAAGGCGAGGACAAGGATGTTCATACCATACAAAAGGAAGTAGTGAGGATAGAAGACAAAATCAGGGATTTAGAAGTTTTGCTTCAAGAAAATCCTACTATCAGATTTTCCATGGCATTCAAAGGATCAAAATCAGTTCAAACTGTAGTAGTGACATTCCTTGCTTTGCTGCAGCTGGTAAAAAACAATATGGTAAAGTTCAGGCAGGATAAAAATTTTGATGAAATAATAATCAGTAGAATGTGAGTAGGTGCGATATGAATGATAATGACAAGAAATCCATAATTGAAAGCATTTTATTTGCATTAGGAGAACCGGTTTCTCTAAGCGAATTGTCTCAAGCACTGGAAGAGCCAAGTTCTTCAATTAAAAAAATAATGCAGGAATTATCATCACAGTACCAACGAAACGGCAGGGGCATTCAGATAAAGCAGTTAAACAACAGATATCAGATGAGCACTAATCCTGACAATTACGAATACATACATAAGCTTCTGTACGAAAAGAACAAGGCGTCACTTTCCCAGGCATCACTTGAAACATTGGCCATTATAGCGTATAAGCAGCCTGTGACAAGAGTAGAGATAGAAGCGTTGCGGGGCGTAAAGTCCAGCAGCTCGATTCAGACTCTTTTGGATAGAAATCTTATAAAAGAAGCAGGCCGTCTCGAGGCACCGGGAAAACCGATGCTTTTTGAAACCACTATGGAATTTTTAAAGTATGCCAACATATCCACCATTAAAGAGCTTCCTTCATATGACGAGTTTGTCAATGGAATACAAGAGAAAATTGTTGAAAAATGAGCTTCGGCTCTTTTTTTGTGACTTGAAAAGTTAATGAAATAAATTGATTATAAAACTCAATTAAGATAAAATATTAAATGCTAATCAAGTAAAGGTGGGGTTGAGATTGAGGCTTCAAAAGTATTTGGCTCAGTGTGGGGTTGCTTCAAGAAGGAAGGCTGAAGAACTTATCCGAAATGGGAGGATAAGCGTCAACGGCAAGGTCGTCGATACCATGGGATATTTAGTTGATCCGAATAGAGATATGGTTGAACTTGACTTTAAACCCGTAGCAGCTGAAGATAAAAAAGTCTATATATTGCTGAACAAGCCTTCGGGAGTGATTTCATCCGCAAAGGATGAAAGAGGCAGAAGGACAGTGTTGGACCTAGTAGATGTAACGCAGAGGCTTTACCCGGTAGGAAGGCTTGATTTTATGACAGAGGGATTGATAATATTGACAAATGACGGAGATTTTTCGTATTTGATGACTCATCCAAAACATGAGATCCCTAAGAGGTACCGTGCTTATGTTAAAGGGTTCGTAACTGACGAAGAAGCGGATATTTTGCAAAAGGGAGTAGTGATCGACGGATACGCCACTGCTCCGGCTAAGGTTGGGTTTTTAAATAGAGATAAAACATCCACGCTTCTGGATATAGAAATTCATGAAGGCAGAAATCGACAGGTAAGAAAGATGTGCGACGCTGTAGGCCACCCGGTAATTAGATTGAAGAGAATATCCATAGGCTTTTTAGGGCTTGGAGGTTTAAAAAAGGGACAGTGGCGACATCTTACTCAAGATGAAATCAAAAAGCTAAAGGAGATGTGCTGATATGATCGAAATTGACGTAGTTTCTATATTAAAAGAAGATAGCGAAATTTTTTCACGGGAGAAGATCA
>DMAW01000126.1 GCA_003446375.1 Eubacteriaceae bacterium
TTTTGTAAAAAGTCCGTGCAAAATTTCAGTATCCAGTGTAATATTTAATTGAGCCATTTTGTTCATCTCCTCAGTTAGGTATTTGTTGGTACTTTTATTTTAACCGAGGACGAGCATTTTGGCTCATTTTTATTTGAATTTTCTTTTTACACCATTATACGGACTTTATCATGCTTCTTTACATTTCCATTATCCTTATATATAATAACCACAACTATAAATTTTAGATAATAATTTAACGAGGTGATCAAATGCCCAAAGTATTGAAAGCAGACGGCATGAACAAATGCATCGGATGTTTTACCTGCATGCTTGCATGTGCCGGCGTAAACCATCAGAATCATTCCATAGCAAAAAGTGCAATCAAAGTTAAAACTAAAGGCGGGCTTCAAAGCAAGTTCAAAGCTGTAGTATGTCTAGCATGTGATGGAGATCCTGCATGTTATCAAGCATGTCCGTCAGGAGCTTTGGAAAAGCGAAAAGGTGGAGGAGTAATTCTTAAGAAAGATAAATGCATAGGGTGTAAAAAATGTGTTTCAAGCTGCATAGTGGGCGCCGTCAATTTTGACGAGGACAAACAACTGCCTATAATATGCAAGCATTGTGGAGTTTGTACTAGATTCTGTCCTCACGATTGCTTGAGAATGGAGGAAAAAGAAAATGTTCTATGAAAAATATATTAAGGTATTGTATGTAGACTTAAATAACGAAAAGATTGAAATAGCCCACAGACACGATCTTTACGAGTATCTAGGCGGAGTCGGCGTGGCTTCAAAGCTTCTCGAGGAAAACATAAAACCCGATCTAGACCCGCTTGACCCTTCTCAGCCTATCGTATTTGCAATTGGAGGTGCGACTAGTGTTTTCCCTGTTATCACAAAGACAGTCGCCATGTTCATCTCTCCACTAACAGGCGAACTAGGCGAAAGCTACGCAGGTGGCAGACTTGCCCTAACACTAATGATGGCAGGTTATGATGCTGTGGTAATCACCGGAAAATCAAAACGTCCATCTTACCTTTCAATAAGCAGAAACAACATCGAAATCAAAGATGCCCGTGCTTTTTGGGGAATATCTTCTGATGAAGTAGGGGGACTTATCAGAGAGAGAGAAGGCGGCAGCGGAAAACGCAGCATTATAAGAATCGGCCAAGCTGGCGAAAATTTGGTCAGCTATGCAAGCGTATGTGTAGATACATACAGGCATTTTGGGCGTCTTGGTCTTGGAGCAGTCATGGGCAGCAAGTATCTTAAAGCTATTTCGGTAATAGGCGATAGAGACATGCCTGTCAAAAACTTCAAAGAATATTTCAAGGTCTACCAAGACATATATAAAAAAGTCACTTCTACTGAAATCATGGCAAAATACCATGATGCCGGGACTCCTATAAATATAGAACCGCTAAATGCAGCAGGAGGCCTGCCTACTCTAAACTTAAAACAAAACTCATTTGAACATGCATCGGATGTATCAGGAGAAGCTTTTGCCAAAAACAATCTTGTTAGAAAAATGGCTTGCACCGGGTGTCCTGTGGGTTGCATACACATAGGTCAATTCAGAAGAGAATTTGACAAAGGCCATGAATATGAGGCAGTAAGCGTAGGTTATGACTATGAGCTGATATTCTCGCTTGGAACTTTCCTAGGAATTAAGACATCCGATGAAATACTTGAGATCATTGATGTAGTAGAGCAATACGGCCTTGATGCAATGTCCGTTGGAGTAGTTCTTGGTTGGGCTACGGAAGCTTTAGATAAAGGTCTTGTATCAATTGAAGAGACGCTTGTTCCACTTGAATTCGGAAATGCGCGAGGGTATATGGATGCAATTAAAAACATAGCTTGGAGAAAAAATGAATTTTACATCTTGCTTGGTCAAGGTGCAGATAAAGCATCAGATATATATGGCGGCAAAGAATTCTCAATGACTTTTGCCAAAAATGAAATGTCAGGTTATCACACAGGATATGGAACAATTCTAGGATCAGTAGTCGGGGCAAGGCACTCACACCTTTGCAACGGAGGATACTCACTGGATCAATCAATGAAGGAACTGGATAAGGAAAAACTTGTCGAAGACATCTTCAAAGAAGAAAAAGAGCGTTGCATGCTTAATTCTTTGGTAATATGCCTTTTTGCAAGAAAAGTATATGACAGAGAAACGATAATATCTGCTTTAAATTCAATCGGAAGAGAGATTACAAACGAAGAGCTTACTGAACTTGGTGAAAAAATCTATACGACAAAACTCAGAATCAAAAAAATGCTCGGTTTCGATCAGTCGGCAGTAAAACTTCCTAAAAGGCTCTTCGAAACTCCAAGCCTTTACGGCGCGCTTGATGAGGATACAGCTTATGAACTAATAAACATGTACGTAGAAAGAACCAAATCATTGGCTTGAGGTAAAATAAATGCCAATAGAAGTTAAAATCGAGCTGGTTGGATGGTTAAAAAGATACTCACCTGAAATCAATCCGGTGATGATTGAGCTGCTATGCCCTGAAACGGTAGAAAATGCTTTTATTAAAGCAGGGATCCCAATAGAAGAAATCGGAATTATGAAAGCTGGAAAAGATCGGTTGAACCCAAATTATTTCATATCAGAGAATATCTACATAATCGCTTACCCTACGATACTTGGTGGCTAAAATAAGGTTCTGCACAGTTTTTAGTGCAGAACCTTATTATTTGTGAAACTTTATTTTTTATACGGAAATACTGTTATAATTTTTTAATTTTCAATTCACTGCTTTCATTATCTCTGTATACTCCATAATACTCTCCGTCTAAATATACTACGGATACTTTGTTGTCTTTCACATTTATCATATGATCTTGAGATAATCCATCCAAGTGCGTTAGAAGCGTTCCCTCAGTAGACTTTCCTCCTACTACGGTGCTTACTCCGTTGTTAGAAACGCTAGTCACACTAAATCCACCTATCCCTGTCGTATTTACAAAACCAGCCGTACCTCCACTTACTGCTATCTCTGACGTCTTAAATGTGCTGTCTTTGTACAATGCAACAAACTTACCATTTGAATAGGTTAAATCGTATGTTGCATAGATATTAGTACCGTAGTTGCTTATGCTGCCGGTTCCTAAATTAGAGTGGATCATAACATAATAGGTATTGTCTGTGCCAGCAAACCATCTCCATATATTTTGCCTGTGGGCAATTATAAAATAGTCTCCGTTTTCATTAACAGCAATAGAAGAACCTCCGCTAAAGTAATCAGCTCCCCAGGACCCTGAACTTGAGTAATCTCTATAACCTTTAAATATCACGGTTCTACTGAATGCACCCTCTGATAACTTGGCATACATTATGTCAGGATATGAATAATCATCACTTGTTCCTCTGCTGTCTGTGTATGTAATATGTGGACTTAAATTTCCATCAACGGCTAAATCTACTTTTGAGCATGCGCCCACTCCGCCTACATTTAAAGATTCTATGTATGTTTTTTCAGACCAGCTATTTCCATCAAACTTGGTATATGCAATTTTGCCATCAGTCACATAGGCTACATGAACATTGTCAGACGCATCTACTTCTATTGATCCTTCCGTTCCTAATCCCATTGCAACCTCTTGTTGCCAGCTACTATTTTTGTCCGATTTGCTGTAATAAATATTCCCATCTGATTTCAAAAATAGTACGCCTATAAAATCACTGCCTGCAGCTGCATCTAACAGCGTTCCATTAGGACTGGGTTTTATCCAGTTTGCAAAAAGAGTAATATCTGATGCAGGAATTGTATCCACATTAAAATCCCACTTGTTTTCAAGAAGCTCCTCTTTGTACCAGCCCTCAAATACATGACCTTCATTAGTTGGATCATCTGGTTTGAGCAATAATCCTCCAAATACCCCACTAACAGTTTCAACTAAACTTCCTGAGCCTGTTTCAAAGTTTATTTGATATTCATTTCTGTCGTAATAAAGCTTGAGGACTAAGCTTCCGTCTCCTTCTACGTTGCCGCTTTGAACAGTACCTTCTATATCCTTGTCAAATGTAAATCCTACATATGTTTTATCTTCCGCTGTCGCCACAGTATCCGTCGT
>DMAW01000036.1 GCA_003446375.1 Eubacteriaceae bacterium
CCTATTTCTTTTAGATTTGATAATACCTTTCTTATATTTCTTGGCAAAGGTACTCCCATCTCCCCTATATTCTCCAATATGGATATTCCTTCATTTCCTATGTAAAAGACTATCGTGCAGCTTCTAAGCAGCAAGGGTTCCATTTTAAATACCATGTCGGTATGATGGGCTAGCACAACTACCAAAAATATTATTGCTTTCTTTATTATTCCTTTATAACATTCTTCTGAACTTAAGCTGTTTTTATATAGCGCAAGTAAAACACCAGTTACATAATCAATCGTTATAAATAAAGCTAAAGTCTGCATCGACTGGTCGAAGCCCCCAACAAGATTGACATATCCACCGGCAATTCCTATTATGCTTATTTTTTCCATAGGGCTTAAAACTAAAATTTTAGGCTTGATTGTCTCTAAAGCATTCAATTTTTCACCTCCTCACTATTGAATTTTTTTCTTTCCATTAATAAAATATCTAAAATCCAAAAAAAAGTACAAAAAAATAATCCCTTTTCAGAGATTATCTGCATAAAACTATTAAAATTCTTTACTAAATCTATAATCGACTTTTACTAAACGTCCTCCGATTTTATCATTTTGCTTTTTTTGAATGAGGTAAATAATACCCATGACCATCAAAACAGCTGAAATTATTGTAGTCGCAGCGTATATAAATTTTTTCATAATAATCCCCCCTCGCCGTTTAGTTATATGTCATATATACCAAAACTACATTAAGTCTAAACACAAAAACAGGTCGGTAACCCGACCTGTCCCTTTTATAAAATCATCATAAATGTTAGTCCGGCCATGAAGCCGTTTCTTACATTTTCATCAGGAGGCAAAAAATCAAGTTCATTTTTCACTTCTTCCATTATCTCTTCTATTGTTTTCTCTTCAGGCATTTTTATCGCTCCTCACTTATATGCTCCATATTCATGAACAAATTCATTAACCGCTTTAAAGTTTTCAATATTTACGTCTTTTCCCGACAGAACTGCAAGGTTGGTCGAAAAAATGAAACCTCCTCCCGGTGCACATTCATCTATTATTCTTTTTGCATGGTCGATACATTCTTCCTTGCTATCGTATCTCAATTTGTCTAAAGGCATCCCTCCAGATATAGTTATTTTATTGCCCAACACTTTTTTTACTTTTACCGGATCATCCTTTTCTAGGTTTCCTATTGCGAAATTATCAGGTAGCTCTTGAAGAAATTCGTAGTATGGTTCCCACATTCCTTCCATGAATATAAAAACCTTTGCACCTCTTTCATTTAGTGCCATGAGCATTTTTTTATAACTTGGCCAATAAAATTTTCCAAACTTTTCAGGTCCTAAAAACGTGGGAATGTGCAGAGGTGAAAATACCCAAGGAAATGGCTCCATATGTGTAGCATTGCCCGTTGCCAAGCTGATGCAAAAATCAACAAGTTTTTCTGTAGCTTCCATAAGTTTCTCAGGGTTTCTTCTCATATCCGTCAAGGTTCCTTTAAACCCCCTGAAGTAGTCGAAAATTTGATCTAAAGGAGAAATTATGTAGTTGCCTGCTGTCACAGGAACTCCTACAAGATCTTTTAAGTAATTTGCTCCATCCTCCATTTTCTTTCCGAAATCGGCAAGACCCAATGCGGCATTTTTTATCGCTTCCTTATTTTGAGGGTAAGGCAAATTAAGATTTGGATATTTACGCTTGAATAATACGTTTTTAGCAAATTTTATGGGATCTTTTATAAAGTCATCGTACTCATCGTCAGACATAGGCGATATTTCTCCATGTTGAAGAGTGGTACCGTCTTCACTTACGAAATACGCGTTTACGCCTAGAGCGCTGTATACTTTCATCGCTCTATTAAGACCAAAACCTAAAGTTCCGTCAAAGTAAACGTCTTTAAATAACTTGCCATAAATTTCAAACTCGCTTTGATGGCTTTTTAAGCATTCTTTAATTGTGGCACCTGCATATGCAATAGCCATTGTCTCTACCAGAGACAATACAGGCACTCTATCGGGTTCTTCATGGTTGACTGTCTTAACAAATCGCTCTACTCTTTTGTCATACATTTGCTCTTTCTCATTCATCAACATATCACCCTTTCTTACTCATTTTAGAATTTGACGGAAAAGGCGCTTCAAAGTCTTGAAGCGCCCTAGATGTTACATCAATAAAAACATTATAAAACCGAACATCAACTCTTCTTGGGACTGAATTGCCGGTGCCATAATATCTCCATGCTCAGGTTTTATTTCATTTTTTTCCATGTATTCAGGCCATGATGTGTAGTATTCAGAATTGTAATCCATTACATAACCTCCTTAATATACGGCGTATTCTCTTACAAATTCATTTACTGCAATTATATTTTCAGGTTTGGCATCAGCTAAAACCAAAGGATCTTTATCGTAGTTGAAAATATAGTTGCCTCCAGGGGCTAAAATATCTATAACCTCCTTAGCTTTGTCTATACACTGCTGCTTTGTGCCTGTCCTTAAAAGCGTTACAGGATACATCCCGGAAATAATCTGCTTTCTGCCCAATCTTTCTTTGACAAACTTAGGATCCCCAAACTCAAACCAAAGCAGACACCCTTCTGGAAGCTCTTGCAGATAATCCATATGGCGCATCCAATCCTGTTCTACAAATATATTCATTCCCACGCCTTTTTCTGCTAGACCATCGCACAATTTCTTGAATGTCGGCCAATAATACTTCTCAAAATCTTTAGCATTTAAGAATGGTCCCATGTGCAGAGGAATAAATGTCCTGTTGTATCTGTTTGAATTGGGAAGCGCGCCTCCTTTTAACATCATTGGCAATACCGCTTCACAAGCTTCTGCAACCATAGCACCTTGTCTTTTGATATCAATAGTTATACCTGTAAAGCTTCTTAATTGATCAGCTACCAAATCAAAAGGTGCTTCTACCAAAGTAATTCCGATGCCGCCTGGTGAAATGCCGTGCTTTTCGGCCGCTTTTGCTGTAAACGTTCCCACCTGCCCCATTAAGTCACTCCATGTCTTGTACGCCTTTGCAAATGTCATCGCTCTTTTTTCAGGAGAAGTATCCAGTCCTTTATATAATCTTGGCAAAACCTTCTCATTGACAAATTTATACGGATCTTTATTAAATTCGGGGTAATCTTCCGGTTCCAAGCTTTTCACATCAGGATGTTGAATAAAACCGTCAGAACCCATAACAAAATTCTTGGCCTTTAAAATTTCATAAAGCTGGGGAAACCTTATCATAACTGTAGGCACTACATCGCTTTTGAAATCTGCTGAAGCTTTATCCATTACCTCGTCAATAATATCCATATTCCACTGAGCTTCCCTCACATCGAAACCGCAATATTCAATGGCATAAGCAATATCTGTCCATGTGCTTATGGGAACTCTCTTTGGCATTTTCATATCATAAACGTCATTAAACATCTGGGTGATCTCTTGACTTTTCTGCTTCATGTCAGACATATTACTTCACCCACCTTTGGCATATTTTAACTCCTTCTGCAGCATTTGTAGTGAAAGCATCTGCTCCTATGTGTTCGCAAGCTTCTTTTGTTACAGGGTTTCCACCGATTATTACTTTCACGCTATCTCTTAGCCCTGCTTCAGACAACCCGTCAACTGTATCTTTCATAGCCTCCAATGCCAAAGTCAACACGCCGCTTAAGCCTACTATTTCTGGACTTACTTCTTTAACTTTATCTATAAAAGCACCTACCGGTTGATCTATTCCAAGATCGATAACTTCAAAACCAGCTGCTTCGGACATGCTTTTGAAAATATTTTTGCCTATATCGTGCAAGTCTCCGTGAACGGTACCGATTACAATCTTTCCAATTTTTACAGACGAGCTTGATCCGATTACCGGTTTCAAAGCATCGATTGCTTCTGATAGTAGCTCTCCGGCAAAAATCAAATCACCAACGAAATACTCTCCCGACTCAAAAAGTTCCCCGACTACCGCCATGCCTTCTTGGCAAGCACCAACTACTTTTTGAGCATCTTCTTCTGAAGGATTGGATGCAACAAATTCGTTTAGGATATCCAATACTTCTTCTTCTTCAAGGTTTCCAATTAACTCTGTGATCTTTTTCAAATCCACCATATTATAAAACCTCCTTTTTTTACAACATACTTAAGTATGCTTAAGGAAATTATATGAAATTAAGAAATATTTATCCCTAGGTTCTACGTCAGTGCTTCATAAGGCCTGATCCAGTCCTTGATCGATATGGATCGGTAGAGCGTCGTGTCGGGACAG
>DMAW01000089.1 GCA_003446375.1 Eubacteriaceae bacterium
ATTTACAACCTACTTTTTGAATTTTCTAGTGCATCAGACATTGCATCAGCTCATTTAACCCGGCTTACAAATCTCTTAAACACATCTTCGAAAGGACACTATGATAGAGATACCGCTATTCGTTTCAGAGAAGCTGCAAGAATATCGATTGGCTCACATATGCCTGCAAAATCACTGGAACTTAAGCATACCATCCGGCTGATTAGAGAATTGGACTTCGAAATCTCTGAAATCGAATCAGAAATCAAATTCATCATGAATGAAATCAATTCACCAATTCTTAGCATTCCAGGAATCAACTACCGCATGGGTGCCATGATCATTGCTGAAATAGGTGACTTTAACAGATTTGATTCTCCTGATAAGATACTTGCTTTTGCCGGATTATCGCCTTCTACATATCAATCAGGTCAATTGGAATCATCTCATTCACATATGGAAAAACGCGGATCCAGATATCTCCGATATGCATTGTTCAATGCCACGAAATTTGTATGTCATTGGGATCCGACTTTTGCTGCTTACTTAGAGAAAAAACGTTCTGAAGGTAAGCATTATAACATTGCCGTTTCACATGCTGCCAAAAAACTTGTCAGAGTAATTTATCAGCTACAAAAATCTGGACAATCATATATCAAAGCAGCTTAGATTTTTTAATCCCGATAATCTCCTTTTGAGCACCTACAAAGATGCTCTATTTGTCATGCGGTTTTCAATGTTCGGATTTATCTAAAATACATTTATACTATTCAGTCAAAAATATCGATATTTGGCTTGACTTTTAATAGTTAGTCTTTCTCACCAATTGCAAATAATTGATCATTGCCCTTCTCATCTTTTGTCCATATCTGAAGTTTGTCATAAATAGGGTCATTTTCATCAATCCAGTTATTACCATCGGAATCATACTGTGCCAAATCAACAAAACCATTACCGGAATTTGGCCCAAATAATTCACTTCCATTATTGATTATACCATCATTGTTTTTATCAAAAGCAAGAAATCCACTTCCCGATTTGGCAAAGGAAATAGAATCGGTTTTTCCATCATTATCGATATCAAAAGAAAACTTTTTTTGTGTCAGACTCGCAGCAGGTTGATCGAAGTTAATAATCAGAGGATCAACTAATGCATCACCAGCTTTAATAGAGATGTTATTCTCTGTAGCAAAGGAACGGCTCATATTTAATCCAATACTGAATTGAATTTCTTTTCCATCCGAAGTTTTTGCCGTACCTCCTGAATTAAAACTCATGGTTTCTGATTCATAATAAGACTCGTGTTTCTGATAATCCAGACCCCATCCATAACTAACTGCGGTTGACTGATTTTGCAGAGGTTGACTGTAGGTTACAGAATTAGCTGGAGCATTCTCAACGAGCCTTTTCGGATAATGAAACTTTAATTTCTTGCCGGTTAGTGCTTCAAGAAGACTTGTCAGCATTCTTAATTTAAAATCATCCTCAGGAGATAGAGAATACTCCTTTTTATATTGTTTTATTTGTATTGGTACTGCAGCGGTATTATTTGATTTAGACTTCTTCATACTCTCAAGCACTTCTTTGATATTGGCTAAATTCTCTTCCACCGTGCCACTTTGACTGGAAGCTGTCGGTTGGTTATTAACCCAGGCATTCATTTGCTCGGTAGTTTGAGCAATTTTTGTCTGAGTTGTAGCAGAATTCATATAAATACTGGAACTTTCGATTTTCATTATGTTATCCCCCCTGATATATTGGTATATCCAAATTATGGCATATTGTTATGTTTCATATATCGGTTGGATGGATAAAATTGTTAATGGGATATTACAAAATAGTATTCATAAGAAGGATTGTATTTGCTATTTTTTATTTTAAAAGATATTGATTTGGAGTACATCCAAAACATTTCTGAAAAGCTCGGTAAAAGGTACGGGTGCTTTCGAAACCCGAAGCCAAAGCAATCTCTGTAATTGTAGTATTCTTTTCTTGTAGTAATTCTAACGCATAACGGCATCTTAGCCCGTTAATGTATTCTATTAATTTACATCCAAAGTATCCATTAAATATGTGGGAGAAACGACTCTTGCTATATCCGAAATGTTCTGCGATTTCGTCAAGATTTAATACCTGAAGATAATTATCCTGGAGATAGATAAGAATATCCTGAGCAAGATAGGTGATTTTGGTGTTCGGAATGTCAATTAATCCAACATGATCAATGAGCAATCCAAGAAAAACATAGGTATAACCTTTTATTATATTCTCTTGCATAAGAGAAGTATTATCATTTAACAGATTGCATATAGAATCCAGACAATGTTTTAGTTCTTTGCCCAATGAGGATTGCTTAACCAGAAGAGAAGCAAATGTTTTATTAAAAAGAGTAGCCTTATAAGAAGGAATGGAATCGAGTGGAATGGTAAAAACATAAGAGTTGGAGGAAACCTCAGTTGTATAAGTATGTATTGTATAGCTGGGTACTATCAAGAAATCCATCTGTTGTAAAACATAATTCTGACCATTCAGAGATGCTTTTAATTCACCTGATGTAACATAGGTAATTTCGATACTACTATGAAAATGTGGTAAACAATGATCATTCTTAGATTTCCAGCACATAGGACTTTTCTCGTTGTCCCGAATGTATTCGTATGAGAAATTGTTCTTCATAAAGCCTCCGATATGTAGCATTTTTTGACACAATAATTTTATTAAGTGACATGACAAGTATAGCATGATTTAGTATAATACCATTATTGGAGCTTTGCAACAAAAAAATCAATATAAAGGATGGAGACAAAAAATGAGTAAATTAAAAGTTGGAATTATTGGTTGTGGAGGTATTAGTAACAACAAACATATGCCTGCAATTAAGAAAGCTGGATATGCAGAAATTGTAGCCTTTTGTGACATAATCGAAGAAAGAGCAGTAAAATCTGCAAAAGAGTTCGGAAACGAAGAGGCAAAAGTATTTATCGATTATAAAGAATTATTAAAAGAAGATTTAGATGCTGTTTATGTTTGTACACCAAACCGTTCACATGCAATGATTTCAGTGGATGCACTTCACTCTGGCAAGCACGTAATGTGTGAAAAGCCAATGGCACTTAATTATGAAGAAGCGTGCCTGATGGTGAATGCTGCAAAAGAAACTGGCAAAATACTTACGATAGGATACCAAAACCGTTACCGCGCAGATAGCCAATACTTAAAACAAGAATGTGAAGATGGTGCTTTAGGTGAGATTTATTATGCAAAAGCAAAGGCTATTCGTCGTAGAGCAGTACCAACCTGGGGTGTATTTTTAAATGAATATGAGCAGGGTGGCGGACCATTAATAGATATAGGAACTCATGCTTTGGATTTGACATTATGGACAATGGGCAATTATAAACCAAAATATGCAGTAGGTACTACATATCACAAGTTAAATCAGGATACAGACCAAGGAAATGCATTTGGACCGTGGAAATCAGACGAGTTTACAGTAGAAGACAGTGCCTTCGGATTTGTAGTAATGGATAATGGAGCTACTATAACTTTGGAAGCAAGTTGGGCTTTAAATACCTTGGATGTTTTGGAAGCTAGTACCGTTTTATGTGGAACGAAAGCTGGTGCTGATATGCAGGACGGGCTTCGCATCAATGGTATCAAACATGACAAACAGTATGTAACCAAACCGGATTTGGCTGCAGGTGGAGTAGCATTTTTTGAAGGAACCAGTGCTTCACCAGATGTAGTTGAGCAAATTGTTTTTGGAAAAGCTATTTTAGGTGAAGGTGAATTAACAGTTTTACCAGAAC
>DMAW01000105.1 GCA_003446375.1 Eubacteriaceae bacterium
TTCTTCTATGTGAGGCTTAATCCGATCTTCAATCAGCTTTTCGATTGCCTTGTTTTCCAACCTGAAGGTATGCACCGGATGCCCCGGAGTATCTTCATCCCTAACTGTCCTATGAATTTGATCGATAGTGCCTTTAAAAACCGAAGCGTGTACATCGCAAAGTTTTTGGATTTCCTCTACAGGAAGTCCGTCCTTTACAAGTTGGGTTTCCATTTCGGTTATTTCAGTTGCCGACACGTCTTTGAAATTCTCTTCAAATTTTTGCTTTACCTCATCGAAATCCTTCCCTTCGTGAAGCTCCAAAATAAGCTCTTTTAAAAGTTTTTGCCTGTGCTCCCGATTATTGATGTGCTCGCTCATGTTCTTTCCCTCCAGTATTATTTGATTTCAAAACCTCTTTTTTCAAAGGTCTCCTTGATGGTTTCAAGGTCTATCTTTTTCATTGCAGCTCCCTTCTCTATGGTCATAAATCTTCCTACAGTAGCCAGCATCTTGGGGTCTGTAATATTTTCAAAGCCCAACTCCTTCATGATCTCAACTATTTCAGGATAGGCTTTTACAAGCTCATTTACCGTCATTTTAAGGTCAATCGTCTTTTTCATTTAATTCTCCTAAAATCTTTTGAATAATATATTGTTTTCTAAGTGCACGTGCTGGAATATGTCTCCTTCGAGCTCTTCCAACTTGTTATAGAGCCTATCATATGTAGGGCATCCATCCCCGGGAACGCTATAATCCTGAGTCAATTCTCTTAACTGCCTTAATATCTCGCCTGCACCTTCGTGTTCCTGCTCGATCTCTGCTTGTACATCGACGTCATTTTCTTTATCCAGCATGTTTGGAAAAAGAACAGTCTCTTCTTTTATCAGATGCTGCTCCAGCTCTGCCTTTAAAGCATGAAAGAGCTTATGAACTTCAAAGAGCTCCTTGTGGCTTGATCCGTGCGCCCTTAATACCGCCCCTGCAAGTATGCTGATCTCCGGCAGATTCACATTTAGATAGGCATGATGGGTATCTATTATGTGGTCTATCAGTTCTTCATTTTCCATTTGAGTAAAATCAGAGCTTTGTCTTTCATCGATTTGATCTTTTAGTGCATTTAACACTCCCAAAAGCTTTTGTTCATCGACTTCCTTTTCTTTGGCGGCTTCGCCTATGCTTCTTTGACCTCCGCAACAAAAATCAATCTTATATGATTTAAACACTTCAGCTGCCTTTGGCAATCTCGCCACTGTATCTCCCAATGTGTCCCTTGATGTTACATTATAATTTGAATTCATTTTATTCATCCTTTCGATTCTTTTTACTTGATTTTAATCGAAAGATGAAACTAAAACTGTGACCCGCATCATGGTTTGCACATTTATTATCTCAAACGGTCAATATCTATGATTTTTATCTTCTTGTTGCCGATCATTTCAATCACGCCTTCGTTTTGAAGGTTGTTTAGCTTTCTGCTTACCGTCTCCCTGGTAGTCCCTATGTAATTTGCAATCCCTTCCCTGCTTAAAGGAAGCAAAAATTCGACGCGACCGTCTTTTAAGTTTTTTCTTCCGTGTTTTTGGCTAAATTCCAAGAGAATCGAGCTTATGCGTTTTTCGATGTCTTTGGCTCCAATGTTTTCTATCATCCCCTCTAGCCTGTCGATTCTTAAGACCAACTCTTCCGTCACCTTTTTGTTGATATCCGGATGTTTCTTTATCAAATCCTGAAAATCCTTTTTAGAGATCATGCATATGTCTACAGGATCTATCGCCTGCACGTTGTACTCTGTTCTTTTATTTATGAAAAGGCTCTTCTCTCCTAGAAAATCCCCGGGGAAGAACAAGTGAAGTATCTGTTCTTTGCCTTCAGCGGTATTTGTATATGCTTTTGCCTTGCCTTTATTGATTATTACAAGCCCTTGAAAGTCTCCTCCTTGGAAAAAGAGATTTTCGCCTTTGTTATAATGCTTTCTTCTTATGAGGCTTACCACCTTTTTTATTTCATCGTCATTTAACTGTGAAAATATAGGTACTCTTTTGGCACAAAGGCTGTGTCCGCAGTTAGTGCATGTAATATCCATTTTATTGTGTCCTTTCAGCTATCTCTATAGCCTTTTCGTAATCCTTCTGAAGGGTATCTTCATCAAGCAAGGCCTTGTATCCCTTTATCCCGAAAAAATCTTTGACAAAGGGGCTTGCGGGTTTAAATACCAAATCTGTATCTGTGCCGCTTTGCTCTATGACCCCATTATTCATAAGCACTATCCTGGTTCCAAGCTTTAATGCTTCATATATGTCGTGGGTAACGAACACTATGGTCTTTCCCAGCTTTTGATGTATCTGCTTAAACTCATCTTGCAGCTTCTTTCTTGCTATCTCATCTACGGCTCCAAAAGGCTCATCCATAAGAATTATATCCGGATCTCCTGCAAGGGCTCTTGCTACGCCTATGCGCTGCTTTTGACCTCCGGATAGCTGCCTGGGGTATTTGTCGATATAGCTTTTATCAAGTCCTACCAGGCTGATAAGCTCCAAAGCTTTTGATCTTCTTTCAGCTTTTTGTGCCCCTGTTATCTTTAGCACATAGCCTATGTTTTCAGCTATTGTCATATGAGGAAAGAGCCCCACTTGTTGAATGACATATCCTATGGACCTTCTAAGATCGGTGGTGTCCCACGAAGATATTTCATTGCCTCTTATCAGTATCTTCCCGGCAGTGGGAGCTATCATTTTATTTATCATTTTCAACAAAGTGGTTTTTCCGCAACCGGAAGGTCCCACAAGAGTGACAAATTCACCCTCGTCTATTTTAAAAGAGATATCTTTTATTACATCTTTTCCCTCTTCGTAAGATTTAGAAACTTTGTCAAATTCGATGATCGTCATTTAATCAGCCCTTTTTCTTTTAGGAAGTCCTCTGCAACCTGTGCAGGATCTTGTTTTTCTATTTCGACCAAGTAGTTCAAGTAGGTCATTTCTTCATCGTTTATGGCCCCTGTGAGCATCTCTAAAACACCTTCTAATTCAGGATATTGGTCAAGAGCATCCTGCCTTATTATAGTGGTGGCATAATACGACGGAAAGAAGTTTTTGTCATCTCTTAACACGACCAAATCGTATTCCTTTAGCCTTCCATCTGTAGAAAACACATTTATTACATCAACTTCATCCTTGCCTATGGCTTCATATTTAAGGCCGATGTCTAGTTCTACCTGGTTTGCAAAGTCAAAGCCGTAGGTTTCAACCAAGCCAGGATATCCGTCTTCTCTCTCGTAAAAGTCGTATTCAGCTCCAAAGTCAAGATTGCCGCTTATCTTTTGAAGATCGCTGTAAGACTCGATACCGTATTCTTCAGCTAGCTGCCTTTTTACCGCAAGTGCAAATGTATTGTTAAAGCCGTAAAGCCCCATCCACTTTATGTCGTATTCCTGCTGATATCCTTCTTTGACTGCAAGGTAGAGCTCGTTTGGATCTGTTATCAAATCTTCTTTAAGCACGAATAGCCAACCCGTGCCGGTGTATTCAGGATACATGTCGATTTCGCCGTTTTCCATTCCCGGATGGATATTTGACGTTCCTCCTCCTATACCCATCTTCTGTTCGACAGCTATATCCGTTTCCTGCTCTATAAGATCCGTGAGCATTTCAACGAGTATATACTGCTCTGTCATAGGCTTGCTTGCAATTACGACTTTTTTGTCTTCTGTTGAGCACCCTGCAAACAAAGATACAATCAAAGCCATGGTTCCTATCACTGCAATTATCTTCTTCAATTTTATCCCCCTATTCTTTGCCTAATATTTTACTGCTAAATCCCTTTTCCACAAATCCTAAAACTACATCTGCAATTATTGCAAACATCGCTACAAGCAAGCTGCCCGCTACCGTCATTTCCGGAAAATTTGTGGTTATCCCTCTCCATATTGCCACTCCCAGTCCTCCGGCTCCAATAAAAGAAGCTATCCCTCCAAGGGCTATCGTCATTATCACCATTGTCCTAAACCCGGCTATTATCACCGGCGAAGCAAGAGGAAGCTGAATATTTAAAAGAAGCTGCAAAGGGGTACTGCCCATGGCAGTTGCCGATTCGATGATTTCCGCATCCACCTCGGTTATCCCCACATAGGTATTTCTTATAACCGGCAACACTCCATATAAAGACAGCGCTATTATTGCGCTGGTGTTTCCTATGCCTGTAAGTGCAACTAAAAACCCGAATAAAGCAATTGATGGAATGGTATATAAAAACCCTGTCAAAGTCAGAACAATTGACGCCATCTTCTTATTGGAACTCATCAGTATTCCTGTAGTGAGGCCGACTATGGTTATTATCAATACGGAAACGGATGTGAGGTAGATGTGTTCGATAAGCAATTTGGTGAAAAATTCAGTTCTTTGAATGTAAAGGTCAAACACACTGGTTATTTTCATGACACCACCGCTTTCCGTTATCTATTATTAAATTTTTATACCCTGAAAATGCATGTTTAGACATAAAACTTAAAGTTATTAAATAAACAAATGGGAAAGTAAAAAATGCCCCCGGAACTTTTTGCTGTTTCGGGGGCGGGGACAAATCAATCAAAGCTAAATCCCTTTAACTTTAAATTGACCTACGCATCAAATGATACTTATGTTTAAATCAGAATGAGAATGCAAGTCTCCTAGTTGCCTTGGAGACAAGGTATCGCATGACGCTAATACACAGACAGAGCGCAAAATAATAATCCATATTCCTTCTCATCCCTCCTTTTATACTTCAACAAACTAATGAACGCCAAAAGATTTCTGTGCATTAAAAAACCGACCTAAATCAACATGTGATCCACTTGGTCGGTTACGCTTTTAACTCCTGCCGGATAAAGCGTCCATATTATCCCGGCATTCATCGTTCCCATGCTGTATGCACATATATCTCTTATTTATTGTTTACCCTTTTTACATAAGATCGAAACGGGTAAACAAGCTTATAAGCTATTTATCACAGGTTCCGCCTATCCCCAATTCTTTCATCCTTTTGAACAGTTCTCTTGCATGGTAGTTGTACACGTTCTTTAAGGCTTGATCTTCAGCTTCTCGTGAATTTTTCGGCTCGAAATGCAGTTCATCTAGTTTTTTTAGATTTTCTTCATTTAATACAGGCTTTCTTGATATCTTGTCCATTACTTTAAGGTGGGTATATATAGAATCAAACTTTTCCAATATCTTTAGCTTTTCGCTTAAGTCCTTGGCTTTTAAGCTGTCCTTCTTTACACCTACCTCCGATTTATAATCGTTGATCTCATCAGAGAGATTTAAAAGGGCCTCCTCAAAAGATTCCAAGTCAGCTGCTTTTTCTTTACAAAAGACT
>DMAW01000075.1 GCA_003446375.1 Eubacteriaceae bacterium
CTGCCTTAAGACTTTCTGCTGCCTTTTGTATCGTCTGCCAAGGCTCGTCAAATGTACCCGGATTTTTATCGTCTCCTTCTTTTGACACATAGTAATCTTTATTATCAATCTCATCATAATTGAAAGAGCATCCAAATAAAATTATTGTAATTAAGATAATCCCAATTATTGAAACGTACCTTCGCATTTCCATCATAGCGCCTCATTTCATAAGAATAAACAAAAGCTCCAAATTGTCGGATGCATTCATTCCCGTCAATCTGGAGCTTTACTTAACAACTTATATTCTTATTATACTACACTTTATCTGATAGTTTATATATAATCAAGGACTCATCAAAGAATTAATTAATCGTGTTTCCTTCAATAGTAGTCTCTGATTCGATTCCTCCGTCCATAACTATTGTACCGCCACTTATTTTATTGTTTGTTACGTATACATTTGTAGCATCAGGGTTATTTAGCCTGATATTGCCGCCAGAAATGGTATTATTATTGAATCTGATATTGTCCATTGGACTTGCATAATCGTAATTCCAACCGGCGACAGTATAAGCACCCTTGTTGTTTTTAAGAGTATTGCCGTATATGTTTACGTTCTTAAGGGAACCTCCCTTTTCAGCGGCCACTGCAATTCCAAGACCACAATTATACACGTTGTTTCCATATACTTCAATGTTGCTGGATGCCTTCTTATAAGAATCTACGTATATGCCGATCTTAGGAATATTATAAACGGTATTGCTGTAAATCTTTCCGTTCGAAGACCCTTGCTTGGCATCTATGCCTTCGCCGCCTTTACCTTGGACGTTATTTGTAAAATTAAAAACTTTGTTGCTTCTCACTACAAAGGAGTTTACATTTTCTAGTGATATTCCTTCTTGAGATCCGGCAGTGCTTACGCAGGCTTTCTCTATGGAATTGCCGGCAATTGTTATGCTCGATGCATTCATAAATACTATTCCAGATGCTTGCGTATTGTATGTAGAACTATTTGTAATCTGAACATTGCTAGATCCAGAGCTGTCGGGCACAGATGCAAATCCTGCCCATCTTGAGTTAACGATCCTCAAGCCAGATAGCTTAATGTAACTTTTTGAGTTGATATTTACCAAGCCGTTCCAGTTGTATCCCCAATCAATGCCCTTGCCATCTATAACCGGTTTTTCCCCGGGATAGTTCATAAAGGTTATGTAGTTTCCACTAGAGCCAGAATTTTTTAATACAACTCTTTCGTTGTACGTGCCACCTCTTATATAAACTGTGTCGCCTGCCTTAAGCGTGTCAGCCGCCTTTTGTATGGTTTTCCACGGCTTATCCGGTGTTCCAGGATTTGAGTCGCTTCCATTTGTCGCCACCACATAAGCTCCGGAAACCAACTTAACGCTTGTATCCCCTCTTGAAGCTTCAACCGTATTGGCCGTTTCTTCAGGCTTTGGTGATGATGACTCAGTTTTTGAAGCAGCGCTTTCGGTCTTCGCAGGTGTACTTGTAGTGCTTGATCCAGCAGCCGAGCTAGTTTTTGAAGTTGTTTCTTTCTTTTGACTTTCTGAATCTGATTCCGATTTATCCGTATCTGTTTGTTCTTTGGACTCTTCGTCTGTTTGATCCACTGTCTCAGCTTCTTTTTCTTTATCCTCTTCAGTCAATTGATCTTCTTCAGAAGATGCTTGTGTTGAATCTAATTCGCCTTCGCTTATATTTGACCCTATTTCTCCATTGTCTGCAGCATTTCCAAATTGGTCCGTTGCAGCAAAAGCCGCACTGATCATGGCAAATAAAATCACCATGCTGATTGCCGTAAAAATAAGACGGTTGTTTTTCTTTTTCATTGAATCGTTTCCCTCTACTTTCTTTTTCAACAGACTGCCTAATACAGTCATCATACATCCCGGCATATCCAAACTAAATACTTACTTCCTGCAATTTGCCAAACAAAAAAACTCCCTTTGGTAGCTGGCTGCCATTTTAAAGGCCCTATAGCTTTGCGCCCCTTACTTTCGTAAAGTTTGCCATTATCATTTGAAGTTTATATTGTTTAAAATTAACTGGAAATTCATATCGCCTGCAACCTGCCATTCTCTTTAAAGTCGTCTCATGTTGAAACCCTTGCTTTTCATGATACTAACATAGGCACGAGGGTCTGTCAATATTAAATTTCGAGCTGAAATTCTAGCTTAAAACTAAGCTTGCAAAACCATATTTGTAATTTTATGTTTTTTGATTGCTCTATTTTCAATCACTTGTTCCCGCTTTGGCTTTGGACAGGTTTATTTTCAATCAAAAAATCTTTGTACTCCTGAAGGTTAAACGGCTTTTTGCCCTTTTTCCCCTTGTTTATTACCACACCTGCAATCTTTGCATCAAGTTTTGAAAGCTTGGCCTCAAGATCCTTTATCTCTTTTAAAGTCGTAGAAGCTTTCTTTGCAATAATTATTGCCGAATCAACCTTTGAGGCTATTATCGCTCCATCAAAAAATTCTGATACGGCGGGAGTATCTATTATTACTACATCGTATTTTCTTTCGACAATATCTATGAATTCATCAAATTTGTTCCCCATTAAAAGCGACATAGGGTTCTTATTATCCTTTCCGCTAGATATAAAGTTTAGATTATCAACACATGTATCTGACACAGCCTCATCAAAAGAAATTCTAGAAATAAGATAATCTGCAAGACCTAAATCATTTTTGGTCTTCATCCGCTTTATCTTTAAAGGTTTTCTTAAGTCTCCATCTATCAACAGCGTCTTAAACCCTGCCGCAGCAGTAGTCTTTGCAAGACCTAAAGCAATGGTAGTCTTCCCTTCTGCAGGATTTGAGCTTATCATTACGTATGACTTTGCGCGAAGCTTTCCCTTGCCTCCGATTTTCATGTTTGCCGTTAAGATCTCATATGCATTTTTTACCGCTCTTTTACTCTTATATC
The DNA here is from genome assembly GCA_003446375.1 of Eubacteriaceae bacterium. Classification (GTDB taxonomy): domain Bacteria; phylum Bacillota; class Clostridia; order Eubacteriales; family Alkalibacteraceae; genus Alkalibacter. The sequence goes on from DMAW01000075.1 coordinate 2,932, forward strand.
CAATAATCGATTTTTCTATTCGCATATCGTAAAATCCCCTTCATCGATATTGTGTTTTGGTATAACTCCCATCACCTGAAATTCGAAGGCATCTTCGATATCTTTTTCGGAGTATATCTTGGGATTTAAATACTCTGCAACGTACAAAGCGCTAAATGCCATCACAGCTCCGGCCATCATGCCAAGCAAGGTAAGCGAAGTGCGGTAATTTCTTTCAGGCTCTACAGGAGCAACCGCTTCGTCTAATACACCTACGTTTTCAGTATTGATAAGCCCTCTGATAACTCCTTCAAATGCCTTTGCCATTGAATTGGCTACAACTGCCGCTTTTACTGGATCTTTGTCAATGGCATTTATATAAAATATGTTAGAATCCGTCGTACTCTCTAGTGATGTCATCTCCAAAAGATCTTTTTCCGTAAGGGCATACTGGGAGAGTTCATTTATTACTGTTGTCATTACCCGGCGACTGTGTATCACTTCGCTGAACTGGGACAAGACTTCTCTGCTAAGCTGTATGTCGTAATATTCAAGGGACTGGCCTTCTTCCCTAAGCCGTTCAATATCCATGGAATACAACGTAACTTCGGCCTTATAGTTTGGATCCATATTGCCTATAATCCAGTACGCTCCTGCTCCGCTTAAAAAAAACGACAACAAGATTACCCACCATTTGTATTTTAAAACGCCTATCAACCTGTGTATGCTCAAAGCAATCACCTTCTCCTTCGGAAATGGACAATAATATGATCAGTTGTCATCCATTACGATTTTTAAGATTAGTCGATTGAACTGTCAGATAGCTTTCTTTGAAAATAAAACAATCAGATATATACTTAAATTATACCACAGCTGCAATTATCAAAACATTTTATAAAAGCCATCAACCTCTTGAAATCAGCCCTTTCACTCTGGTCAGTATTTCTATAAATGCTTTTTTATCAAACACGATTCCCCCTAACAATGTAACTGCCCCACACCAAGCGGCAACCCATAGGGAATTAATTGCCCATTGGACATATGATCCAGGACTTAAGTATATGAATGTCCTAAATGGCACTGTAGCTATGGATATAATCATAAACATCCAAACAATTCTTAAATAGGTGGTTTTAGGGTCACTGTCAAGCATTGACTTCTTTACTACTTCAATAAGCCCATAAACCCAGTATAAAACTGATATGATCATAGCAACTAAAACTCCTGTCATTTCAAACCAGCCTACTAAAGCAATCCCTGTCGCTGTGATTATCATTATCTGGCGCATGTTTACCTTTCTAGTTTCTTTGTAAAGCCCCGCTGAATTTATAAGAGCTGTATATGGTATCCTGACGTTAAAAAGTACCCCCCAAACTACAAATAAGTATGCATATATATTACTTGCATAATCTATGTCAGTCACTCCTTTTGTATAAAGTGATATAAAAGAATCTATCAATATCAGCGCACACGCGTACAAGAATGCCGTTATTGAAAATATGAAAAACTCAAATTGGTTTTGTACCTCTTTTAGTTTTTTTATCTCATTATTTGCTACCAAGTTTCCAAACGAGGCTGAAACTCCTGCCGTAAATATGGATGTGATCGCTATAAGCCCAGAAAAAACAAGGTTATAAATGGAAAACACGCTGGCAATTTTCAAAGAAGCAAATACAGATATGATAACGACAGGAGCCGAGCTGTTTACGCTTACGCTTAACTGCATGATCAGCGCGTCCCACCTTCTTTTCAGATACTTTGTGTCCGCTGGTTCTTTATAAGTAATAAATGAATAATTTCTCTTTACATATATCCAAAGCAATAATCCTCTAAGTAAAAAAGATGCCAACGGGACAGTCCTTACCCATACTATGTAGGCTTCTATATGAATCATGTAGGCGGTAAGAATAAAATTAACTATGTATGCAACTGCCAAAACAATGGAAATTACATATTCCCTTTGGTCTGCTACCAAAAGCACTCTGTATTTAGCCATGGTAAAAAATTCTAATGAGCCGAAGAGCCCCATGACCATCACCAGCAAGGCTATGGTCAAAAGATCTGTCGTCTCATTTTTTACTATAAATGGGTATATCATCGACAAACAGGCCACCAAGCCGAGATAAACCATGCTTGCTTTTATATACGACCTTCTCGCTAAAGTTACAATTCCATCCACTTCACGCAAACTGCCATCAGCCAAAGGCTTGTACAAAGCATAAATAAGAGCAGTCCCAAGCCCTGCCTCTACATAGCCAAAATAAGTAATAAACTGATTTATGGATATTACAAGACCGTTTATCTCAGATCCGTAAGTGGTAAGGTACATCCTTGTTAATACCAGCCCACCGGCAATCGTCAATGCCTGCAATATAGCAAATGACACCGAATTGTATATGAATCTTTTTGTCCTCAAGTACAATCAGCCCCTTTATATCTGGTATACGTCAAGTTCAGGCTTCCGCTTTTCTTCAGGTGGCAATTTCATATAATCTCCATATACCTTACGTAAATAATCTCCATATCTGTTAGGCGCGGGCAATAATCTCCCTTCAAACTCAAGCATAACAGGCCTTCCAAAGGCATCTATCGAGTGTAGCTGCCTATTATAGTCGTATCTGCTTGCCATACTGCAGAGATAGCTGCCAGCTTTATCGTTATACCTTGTCATGATATTGCACCTTTTTTCAATAAGGTCATAAATCGAAACAGGCAACAAAAGGCTTATGAGCTTTTTTACCATTCGCTTTGTTTTCAGTAATCCCTCATCATATACAAAACAGGCTTTGAAAAAAATCAATTTATCGATTTTTTTCAGCTTTCTTTGTTGATCCTTTCTGAGCCTTTCACTGTCAGGCGCCTTGTCAAGAGGGAATATGTCCAAATATGCGCTCTTGTTGAATCTCAAGTGGCTTGAATAGGATTCCTTTACATAAGTCCCCAAAATACATACCCTGGTTATGGGGAGATAAAAGTCTGTATCCGTTTTGTAATTTTGCAAAAAATACTTCTTATTTAGTTCCTTTAAAGCAACTTTATTAAATATTTCGTAATCTTCCCTGTTCATAGCAATGTCAATATCATCATCCCAAGGTACGAATCCTTTATGCCTGACAGCTCCAATCAAAGTTCCTCCGATAAGATAATATGTCAACCCGTATTTTTTGCATATCCTTTCAACTTCTTCTAGCGTGTCAAGCTGCATTGACTGAAGCTTTTTCAGTTCCAACTTTTTCATAGAAACACCCTTTTTCTCAGAATCACTTTCTGATTTTTTCTATAAGAATAGTCGTAGAAATGTCCTTGGTGTAAGGCAAAAATATCATATCGGCATTTACAGTTTTTAAATCTGCTTCTGTTTTAATATACCGAGGATGCCCCATCCAATCATCGCCTTGAAACAATGCATCAAACTTGAGTACATGCCATGCTTTCAGCTTGTCTAAATCCGTCTGAGCTATTGCTTCATCAACATACTTTATAGCGGAGACTATTTCAAGACGCTGTTCATAAGGAATTATTGGCGTTTTCCCTTTGTAACTCTGAACGAGTTCATCAGTATTGACCCCTACTATAAGGTAGTCGCATAGTTCCTTAGCCCTTTTTATCAGATTCAGATGTCCTATATGAAACAAATCATATACACCTGTGGTGTAGCCAATCTTATATTTTTTTGATTTCAAGACAGTCACCCCCCTATCAAATTTCCAAGTTCTACGGTTGAGACAAATTCGATATCCGGCCATTTCTTTATTGCCCGGGAAATAAGCTGATGCAGCAATTTTAGATTTTCTTCTCCATTGCCCGAATCTATAAATCCAATATAATTCAGTCTGTGAGTGCTTATTATAGCCGGTTTTTTCCACTTGAATGCTATCTCCATTTCTTCTAAGCATCTATCTACCCAATTGAGGTCATCTCTCCAAGTTGGCTCAAAGCTGCAGTTTCTTATGAGATAGTATTGGTTTAAATTGTTTCTCTGCCCGAGAAAATGCTTTCTCTTTTGATAACTTCCCATTCCTCTTCCTTTGGGAGCAAGTTGTACTCGATCACCTTGAAAATAACTGACTCCACAAACAAATAATTCTTTTTCAATATTTTCATCCCATATGTAGCACGATGCAATAAAAGATTGTGATATAAATCCAAAGTTTTTAACAAACCACCCCATCCCTTCCCTCGCAATTACCTTAAGCTGCTGAATTTCTTCAGGAAAATCATAATTGAAGGAATCCATATATGCATACGGGTTTTTTGATGTAAATGAATTTGCCGTGCTGATCATCCTCAAGTCAAAAGCACGTTTAACCAATGGATCTCCGTTTTTTAAATCATCCATCCATTTCTTAACGTTAAGGTGTTCCCTACAATGAAGCTGCGGATAAAAAACTCTCTTGTCCATTCCTTCTTTAAGCATCTCAAAAGATTTTTCGTGCTCAGGATAACGTCCATATGTTTGAATAAAAGGCTCGAATACATATTTAGAAAATCCAGATTCTTCAATCCGTTCAAAGTCAGGGTTTCCCATGGCATAATTCATAGTAAAAACAGGGCTGTTCCCGTTTTTATCTTTAAATGAAACAAGGAGTTCCATAAGATTTTTAAGATCTTTTTCACTTTCTAAAGCATCGTACTTAGTAAATGGATCTTTATCTACTCTGTCGCCCATAGACAGGAGCTTTTCATAAACTTCTCTAGAGGGCATCCTTATGCTTCCCCAATCATCGGATTCGATTACCACCAATTTTCTATTAGTTTTCCACCCTGAAAAATTCATTGCATCTAGCATTATTTTTCTTTTTATCATTTTCAGTGCTTTTTTCATAATATCGACCATCTACGCTTTCTCATACGAATTTTGCACCAGGTATTTTCTCATAGTTAGCAAAATCACCGGAAAATAGAAAAACTCTCGAAAGTAAAGAACGTCCAGCCCAAACCATGGCATTATTATCGCAATCCCTAAAATCCCCATGTTTATCCAATCTGAATATATCAGCTTAGATTTTGACATAAATGACGTGTATACAGATTTCCACCAAAATACTATCATCATAAGGCCGATTACCCCTATTTGGTAAAGCATCTGTATGAGCGTCATATGGGCATTATTGGTATTAAGCAGGCTAATCAATTGATCTTCGGATAGTCCTATCCCAAATATGAGCTTTTCTGTATTTATCATCAGATAGTCAAGGTAGACATCCCAAAGATTGACTCGCCCAGTAGTAAGGCTCGAAACGTCGCTTACTCTCCCGAATCTCAAAAGATAAAATTCCACTTGTTCGATTAAAATTTCCTGATTGACTGCAAATACGATCGCTGCACCTACGGACAATATCAAATAGATTTTAAATGAAGCTGACCTTTTGCCTATCAACAGATTGAATATCCAAAGGATCAATATTACTGTTGCCGATAATATGAATGCCTTTGATACCGATTGCAATGCATAGTATATGAGCGCTATGATTAAAGCTATCAATGGAAGTACCAACTTTTTCTTCTTTGTCTTTGTTAGTATTATCATAAGTCCTGCAATTGCAACCAACATTTGTGCCGAAAAATAGTTTGGGTCGGAATAAAACGCACTGAACCTTATCCCTACAGCCATCTCGTCATTTATATCCATAAAGGGAAGTATATTGGGGTTATCTATCATGATCGTAGCCGCTATACAAGTTGAAAGGTTGCCAATAGCCAAAAACAGCATCATTGTCTCAAACTTCAACTCTCCTCCGTACACTCTTAAATATATGGGTATGAAAAATACCATTGCCATAAAAAATATATAAGGTGGTTCTAATGGCAGCATATTAAAAAGCTTGACAGTCAGAGTATATGCCACGAATACTATGGCTACCGGAAAATAGCCACCGGAAAGATCCGGATTTTTTTTAAGCCATTCCATGGTTACTAAAACAAGCATCAATAACGAGACTATTGAATGAAAAGAGCTCATTCCAGGAGAAGTCCTTAGCAGCGAGGACCATGGAAGATAAAAAATCATGATTGGCAGATAATATTTTCTAGGAGAAAAAACCGCAATCGCCCCAAACATGCCAATTGATAAAAGTTGCAAAGCAGAAATCCCCAAGGCATGTCCAAAAGATAATACAACTACGTTTATGATCGAAAACGTTAATACTTTAATTGTTTTATTTTTTTCTCCCATCACATTTATTCTCCATGTTTTAGTTGTTTGCCGGATTCCCAGTCATCATAGCTTAATCCCTTGTCAAAAGCTCTTATGCCGTCATACTGTAGCTTTAAGATTTCCAAAGGTTTCAAATTGCTCTTGTTTGAAAACTTAAATACAAAATACCAAGCGAGCAAATACTTCATCACTGGGAACGCTGTCTTTAGCCAAGCTCCATTGTCAAAGAAGTACTTCTTATTGAATCCTTCAAACCATGTAGATTCTTCGCTATCTACCTTGGCTATGATATAAGGATGCGAATAAACCTTAAGACCCTTTTTGAGTGCATCTCTTAAAAACAGATTATCCTCTCCCCCACAGTACCGAGCTCCACCACCAAAAAGATGGGTAAAGGATAGATTGGCTTTTAACAAAGACTCTCTTTTTATAGTAAAGCCAACAGTTCCGTACCGCATGAAATTCCAAAGTCTGACTCTGTGTATACCTCTTATTTCAGGCGTAGCTCTTGTCGAGTCCGTAACACACTTAAATATTATCATGTCAGCATCTTGAATATCTTTATAGGCTTCTGATACCCCCTTAACATATCCTTCTTTATAGACCATATCATCATCTGCAAACATCAATATATCTCCCGAAAGATGTAAAATCGCAAAATTTCTGTTCTTACCCACTCCACGGTAAGGGGTAGTAACCATTTTTACTAAGTTGCCGTTTATTTCTTCTTCAACATAGTCCTGCTTGTTGGCTTGATTGGCAAATACCGCGTCCGTCTGTATATTCATGTCTTTATATTTTGATAAATCCTTTTGGTGCATCGTCGCGCACAAAACTTCTATTTTCATATCGCATCCCTGCTTTAGCTGTTATTTTCACATTTATTTATCATGCCCTTTATTTTAAGAATCTTCCAATAAATAAACTGAGCAAGATTCCTTGCTGCCAAAAGACCCGGGATTTTGGATGCTATTATCCTTAAGTAGGTTACTTCCCTAGGATTCCATTTGTATTTATAAGGTGCGGCTCCGGCATAATCAAAGACTTCGTAGCCCAAATCCCTAAATTCTCTTAGCGCGTGCCACACCATGTACTCATTTGGCCTGTAGTTTAAGTACTTTCTATGGCTTGCAGTGCTCCAACCAAAAATTTTTTTCTTAAATCCATTAAATGCTACCGAAGCGATAATCCTTCCTTCAGGATCTTTTACCACATAGCAGTAGAGCATACCGCTGTCTTTTAGATGCTTTAAATAAAGCTTTATCCTTTTAAGAGAAAAAGTAGGCACCAGGTTTTGTTTTTCAAATACTTCACACATCTGGCTGTACATCTCTTCTGCAAATGATTCATCAGGCTCAGCTCGTTCCACTACTGCTCCTCGTCTTTCAAACTGGTTTAACAACCGCCTGCATTTTGATGTAATGGAACTTAAAAACTCCTCATCCGTCTTGTATATTGGTATCTCCAAAGTTGTAAACATCTCTATGGGATATTTAATATTCTTTGCATCCTGGGGATATAAATGCCTGTCGGCTATTTCTATATAACAGCACCCTGTTTTCTTAAACAAAAACTTTATCACAGGATCCAGCAGTTCTTTAACCAGGTCGTAGTCGTAAAGATCAAATCCCATGTAGCAGGTTGCCCAACCTTTAAATGGACTGCCTACAATTTTAACGCCAAACCTTGATATCTTCATACCTGTAAAATACCCTATTAAATTGTTTTCGTCGATTATCCTGACTATTACCGCCTCGCCATTATTGTCTTCCATCAAAAACTTAAGCCACGGTATCGTCGTAAAAGGACTTTTTTCTTCAAAACCGTAGTATTCATCAACATCAACATCTTCTATATTTATAAGTTCAAAATGGTACATTCTACACCCCCATGAACAATTTCCTGTATATGCGCCCTGCCATCCACTTTACATCTAATGCAAAAGCTCTAAATCCTTCTAAGTACATATCTTTTTCTCTGACGCTTGCCAGATAATCTAAGATATCTCCCGCAGGTACGAACCAACCATTTTTTGAAGCCAAATATCTAATTCTATTCTTAAATTCTTCATTAAGCTCTTTATTTTCATCCGTAAAGCCGTATGCAAAATGTACATAAACTATTGCGCATCCCCTTTTGTATTCAAGCTTGTCAACATTTTCCTTGGATAAAAGCGACAAAAAAGTCTTAAGGTCTATTCCATCTGATGAGCTGAACCAATAGTTTGAATATTTTTCTTTTCTCTTTTCCTTATATGGCATGTATTTATCGTATGATATTGTGTCAAGCCCGGTAAACACCCTATTTCTTATATATCTTACATGCTCCTTTGCAAAATCTCCCCAAAAAAACGGACTGCTTTCAACATCACCTTGCGAGACTACATCTTCCATCTTAAATATCTTCTTTATATGTTTGTACAAAAATCCAATCAGCGGAGTAAAGCGCTTGTAACTCCAAAATAGATTATTTTTATTGAAAGCGTGATTTAGATGCACCTTTGGGTAACTGCCTATCAATTTTTTTATATCTTCAAAAGATTCTAAAACATCTCCTCTGATGAAATCTCCTGACCCTGCTCCGTGAAAACCCACTTCATACCCCTTGTCTGCAAGATCTTTTATGAAATTTTTATACTCTTCATCCTTTAATGTATCTCCTTTAAATTCATCTTCCGTTGGGAAACTCCACACGGTTTTTGTAGTAATCAATCCGTTTTGATACAAAAAATCATATACGGGCTTAATGTTATCTATAGTCGCTTTGTCCGTATCATCTATTATAGTAAATGCGAAATCTTTATTGCCAGGCCAGTTCATTTTCAATCAACTCCTTATAAGTCAATTAACAAGTTTATGGAATTGTTCAAGTGGCAAGTCGTTGTCTGCGGCTCTATTTTGCAAATAAAATTTCCATCCGTCAATCATTGAAGGGTCATCCATTATCAATTTAAGGGATTGATAAATTCCTTCCGTGCTGTTTTCACAAACCAGACCCTCTTTCCCCTCTAATATCATTTCCTTGGCTGAAGTCGTATCAGTAGAAATCACCGGTAATCCCAAGGACTTAGACTCTCCAAATACCATGGGAGCTGCTTCGTGATATGATGGCAACAGAAATATATCTGCATTTTTCATGTATCTGTATGGATTGTTTTGATTTCCATAAAATATTACGTCTCTTTCAAGTCCTAAGGACTCTACATAATCTTTAGCCTCTTTAGACTTGTCTCCATCTCCAATGACGTGCCATTTAAACCGATATCCTTCCTCCTTAAGCTTCTTTAGCACCTCTATAGTCCTGATGATCCCTTTGCCTTCATCTATCCTTGCAACAGTCAATATATTTAAATATTTTTCATCGTACTCAATAGGGTCGAGATTAGCCTTTTGGATATATTCCGAATAGTTATGGCAATTGTATACGCAAAAGGTTTGATCTTCAAGCTCCGGCATTTCATTTAGAAAACTGGTTTTGCACCCCTTTGATACTGCTGCTACCTTGTCAAACCTTAAATACATTTTTTTATTGTGCAAGGTATTTCCTCCATACCTTGCAAAATCGCAATGCAAAAATGATATCTTTTTATTCGCGTCTACTCTTTTTAGTACGAAATCATTGCATCCACCATAGAGCAGCTTTCCCGTATCATTATGCAAAAATGATACGGCAATATCATAACCCTTTAGTCTCGGCTGAGAGTTTACCAATAGTGTTATTGGCAAGTAGTTGTTTATCAATTTAGTATAAACAGCCAAAACGCCTCTTATAATATAGAGCATCCTGCCTTTAGATTTTGCCTGTTCTTGAGAAATGCCAAGCAGGTTCAACAGCGGTTTAGCTTCAATTACCTCTACCTCTTGAGGTATCAAGCTCCTGTAATCCCCTTGTGCGCTGAATACAAACAAGGTCACATTATAGTATGTATATATCAAATTCAATAAATTTACTAATGATCTTTGAACGCCTCCGGTGTCCAAATTGTTGTTTACAATAAGTAGTTTTTTCATAGAGACTATTTCAGATCCTTCCTAATGCTTCTATATTTAATAGCACTAAATAGTGCATAATTTAAAAAATAGAATGAAGAAACCACAAGATTCATATCCATATGGTTTCTATATATTAGCCATCTCTGCTTGGCAGCGTTTAGTTTATCTCCCGATTTACTGCCCTTCATAATCCTTATCTTTGCAAGTTCTTTTGTATATCCATAAGATACCTTGCATTCCTTAAGCATGTTGATCCATTCAACTAAATCTTCATGATAATATGTCTTGTTAAAAGGATATTTTTCAAATAATTCTCTTTCAGCCAGCACTGTGGAACAGCTTATTACATTTCTTTTAAGAAGACCTCCAAGGTCTATTGAAGAAGGTACTTTAAAAACCCCTCCTATATCATTTCCGTTTTTGTCTATAAATCCATAGGAGCAATACGACAGCCTGCAATCTTTTTCCTTTAAATGGTTCATCTGCTTTTCAAGCTTGTCATAAAGCCAGATATCATCACTATCCAAAAGCGCTATGTATTTTCCTCTTGCTAACGCCACTCCCTTATTTCTAGTATCAGCAACCCCTAAATTTTTTTCGTTTTTATATACGCTTATCCTATGGTCTGCCTTCGAAAGCTCCCTCATCAGATCATAACTCCCATCAGTAGAACAGTCGTCAATCAAGATGATCTCGATATCTGAAAAACTTTGCTTCCTTACTGATTCCAAGGTCTGTGCTATATAGTTTTCCCTGTTGTAAACGGGAATGACTACCGAGCATATAGGCGTCATTCAAAATCCCCCCTAAAAACAAAACCTGCTCAATTAATCTCTTCTATCAAATCTACAAATTGCTGAAGTTCTTTATCGCTGCAGTGATTTTCCATTATCCTTTTTATTGTGTTGACTTCACTTAATGTCAGTCCCTGGCGTGATAGTTCGTCAATTCTCATCAGGTCTTCAGACGGTATTTTTGTAACTAGTATATACACTGCCTTTAGTTTTTTTTCAATGGGAATATCTACGCTTGCTCCTGTTTTAAAGTTAAAGCTCATAAAGTTTTCGTCTTCTAAAGCCGCAGCAGGAATCTGATAATCCTCTATCATATAAAATCCGTCTGTTGTCTGGACAATATTTTGAGTTTCATAGGAAATTGCTTCTACGGCCGTTACCATTACCGACGTGAATCTGAAAAGCATGCTTACCGAGACTATAACTGCACAGCTTGCAAATGTCAGCACCGCCTTTTTCAAGTTATAGGTTTTTTTTACGCTTCGTTTATCCATCAAATCTGCTATGTCCTCAATCGCTACCACTTTATCTTTATTTCCTTCCTCTTTCTTTACTCCTGCAGATTGTTCTTTTGTAAATATGACTTTCACAGTTTTTAAAAGTATCTTAAGGTCAAATCCCGGAGAATATCTTTTTATGTAAACCAAATCGAATTTGAGCTTGTTCTCAGCAGATGTGGCATAATTCGACATAACTTGTGCCAAGCCTGTTATACCGGGTTTCACCTCATACCTATGCACATACTCAGGAAATTCTTTGATAAACTCTTCTACAAATACCGGCCTTTCCGGCCTCGGCCCTACTATGCTCATGCTACCCTGAAGCACATTAAAAAATTGTGGTATTTCATCGATACGGGCAGCTCTTATTATTCTTCCTATTCGAGTGATTCTCGGATCGTTTTCAGCCGCTAAAACTGCTCCTGTATACTTTTCGGCATCCACCACCATGCTTCTCAGTTTTATCATGTTGAATGTCTTTTGCTTAAATCCGCTTCTTTGCTGTCTATAAAAGACCGGTCCACCATCTTCAAGCTTTATGAATAATGCTGCTGATATCAAAATTGGAAATGTCAGCACTATTCCTATTATAGCCAATATTACATCTATTATTCTTTTCACTATTCTTTGAGCTTCGCTTAAGCTGAATCCTTCAACCGTAAAGAGTGGTACATCCCCTATTTGTGTCATCTCCGAATCTCTCATTGCTATTTCATGAATCTCAGGAACTATTAATAATCTTTTATTTTTGACTTCACAGTATGCAATTATTTCCCTTTTAAATTCATTGGTCGTAGGTGTCATCAAATATATATTGTCTGCCTTATCTATGCACGTTTTAACGCAACCATCGTTTTCCGGAACAAATGTCAGCTTATTTATGCTTTGACTTTTCAAGACCCTTAGCAGGTTGTCTTTTTCCTTTAAATCCCCTACTATCAAAGAAACCTTGTTTTTGAGTGCGTTTCTTTTAAGCATAGCGGAAAATGTCTTTATCCACATCAAAGATATCTCCTGCACTGCTGCTGCTACGACAAAGTAATATACTGACATCCTTGCCGCTCCTGTAAAATAAAGCATTATTATAAGGATGTAGTTTAAAAGCAGAACAACTCCTGTTGCCTTGCCCATAACTCCGGAAAAAGACATGTCTAAAAAATGAAAGTACTTGTAATGGGCCAGGAGCATAACCTCAACTGACGTCGCCAAGGCAAAAAACAGCAGGCCGTAATAAACTCCAAACGGAAACCAATTATTGTATATAAGCTTGCCTGCAATCATAAATGAGGCAATTGTGAATGCCACGACCAAAACAAACTCCAAAAGCTGAATCAGAAAAACAAAATGAATCCTTAATTTACTTTTTTTATTCATTCGTACCACCAACCTTTACAACAACCAAAACCGAACCTTTTATTTCACCCACTTTAGTTGAACAAGATATAAAAATAACGCAAGAAAATAAACATCCAGCGTTAAAGTCAATTATTTTTAGTGTTTTCAACTGTCACTAAACCTGTCTTCCATCAAGTAATCATAAATCTGAAACATCATACTTGCATTTATTATTCTGTAAAAAACTTTGCAAATATAATGTATCCAGTGTATGCACCAAGCGTATTGATGATCAAATCATCCACATCCGCCATCCTTCCCATAGGAAATATAAGCTGAAATGACTCTATGAAAAAAGATAGCATCAGCCCTGAAAATGCTACATAACCTGCAGATGATTCTCCATGTTTCCAAACTCTTCTTAGCGCAATTAGAAATCCAAAGGGTACAAATAAAATTATATTTATCCCTACATTCCATATAAAACCTGTCAATGACTGTCTTTGAAAAAGCATATCATATATCTCTAAAAATGGTATCAAATTTATCATCCGCGGACTTTCAAGCACATTCCCTAATGGAACCAATGTCACTAGAAAAATACCTGAAATTGTCAATATCAGCAGTGCATCAATATATATGATTCTTTTTTTTAAGTCGCCTTTTCTTACCTTGATGAAAGATAAAAAAAGAACTCCTACCACAGCTATTAAAAAAACAGGGAAAAATTGACTAAAATCTTGCCACATATGTTTCATTTTCTTCTCTCTTTTCAGCGTGTATCGTATAAACCTATTTAGATTTCCTTATATCTTATATACCCTTAAAAAATCCTGTTATACATCTGTCTAAAAATTAATTTAATAGGGATTTTCCATTTCATCAATAG
>DMAW01000135.1 GCA_003446375.1 Eubacteriaceae bacterium
ACTCAGTAGATGGATACACAACCTCTTTGCCTCTTGATCAGATTCTTCAAAATGAGTTGATTTTAGCCTACTCTTCCAACGGTCTCGACTTGCCTCCTGATTAGGCTATCCTTTTATGGTAGTTGCTGAAGACAAGTTTGGATATAAGTGGGCCAGGTGGGTAAACGAAATAGAGCTTTCAGACGATCCTGATTACATGGGTTACTGGGAAAGCAGAGGCTATAGCAATGAGGCAGATATAGAAGATTAGCATTATTAATAACCTATAGAATAAATTTAAAACAGATAGCTTGGCTACTTAAGAGACCAAGCTATCTGTTTTATTATTCCCCATAGAATTGATTTTTTTGAAAAAAAATTCACTAATTAAATCTGCTTGCTTAATATTTATGTGTTTTTTTGATATAATATATTGGTGGTTAGATGAATTTTTGATCTATGTCCTGTCTGCAAACATCATATTTCAATTTTTTATCTAACCAAATATCCCAAATATTCTTATAAATGCCCATGTTATAAAATTCGCCCTATCTAGATTTGCGATTTGTGTCGCTCCTTCCGGAAATTCAATTCCTGCATTTTGAGCCAATACGGTCTGAATCGGTGATATATCAGTAGCTATTACTAAAACCAATGCCATCAAAACCGTTCCAACTAAAACAGATCTTACTATATTTCCTCTACAAAGTGCTGCTACCAAACATACCAAAAACGGGATTACAGCCAAATCAGCAAATGGCAATACTGTATTTCCTGGAATAATCAATGCTAAGATTATAGTTATAGGAACCAACACCAAGCCTACAGCAATTACAGATGGCTCTCCCAGTGCTACAGCTGCATCAAGCCCGATGTAAATATCTCTATCACCAAATCTTTTTGACATAAATTCTCTTGCTGCTTCAGATATTGGGATCAATCCTTCCATAAGGATAGCTACCATCTTAGGCATCAAGTACATGACAGCGCCCATAGTAATTGCCAATTGTAAAATAGATCCTATCTCAAATCCAGCCAAGAAACCAAGTATTGCTCCTATGAAAAGTCCCATCATTACAGGCTCTCCAAAGATACCAAATTTCTTTTGAACATCTTCAGCACTCACATTTATTTTGTTGATTCCAGGTATCTTATCTATCAAATAGTTAAGCGGAATAGCTATTGGCAAGAACCCTAAAGCAGTCAAATGGGGAAAAGACATGCCGGGCATCCCAAAGAACTCTTCAATAAGTGGTGCAGTATAATCTGCTAAAACCAGCGCCAGCGCTGAAGCCAGACCTGCAGCTACCAAAGCTAGTACTAGGCTTCCTGTTACATAATGAACAGCGGCTCCGATGAATGCAAACTGCCAATAATTCCAGATATCAACATTCATTGTCTTAGTAAGTTTTAATGTCAACATTATAAAATTGATGCCAAGACAAACCGGAAATACAAAAGCTACCGAGGACCATGCCCATGTTATTGAAGCCATTGCCGGCCAACCAACATCTATAACCGATAGATTAAGTCCCATTCTGTCAAGCATAGCCAACGCTGCCGGCCCAAGGGTTTCTACCAATAAACCAATTACCAATCCAATCCCTACAAAACCTACACCTATAATAATACCTGACTTGAGAGACCTTTTAACCCCTGCTCCCATTAATGTACCGATTAGAAATATTATAATCGGCAACATAACCGTTGCTCCCAAACCTAAAATATACTGTACCACTGCAATCATTGATATCACTCCTTAGATATATTTTTCATGATTTCAAGTATTTCATTGTCGGTCTTGTCCATATTCATTCCCGTTAAATAATTGATTGCTTGAACCTTTGGTGTCTTTACTGACTCAGGCACTTTTGTACTTGCAACAATAAGATCAAAATCATCTGCCTTTCCAGCTACTTCTACTACCTTGCATTGTTCGACAATAACATCGTAGCCATTGTCCTTCAATAAATTTTCTACTCTTTTTGCTATAACAGTAGAAGTCGCTATACCAGTGCCGCATGCTATTAATACCTTGTATTTCATCTTTGAACCTCCTTTCAAAATATATTTATGTAATGATGCCACCTGCTAAATTGACACTTTTGGTGACATCGTTTACATTCTATTGAATGGGAAATGACCTGTTTTCAGATCATTTCCCATTATGTTTATCTTATTTCGGGAGCTCCTCGTTCACATATATCAATACTTTATTAAAATAATTATCCCTTGTTTGAACAACTTTATAAGCTTCCATGACGTCTTCAAATTTAAATCTATGAGTGATTAAGTGCTCTACTTTAACTTTTTCAGAATTCAAGTAATCTATACCTACTTGCCATTCATCAAATGGCAGCTCTTTATAGTCATAACACCAGGATCCTCTTACAGTAAGTTCTTTCCTTAGAATCCCTTCAAATATCTTATCATTTATCTGAACATCACTGTGTGGCGTTCCCATTAGGACAACTCTTGCTTGTTTTCCTGCAACAAATATGCTGTTTTCAACGGTTTTTACCGCACCGGCAGATTCTATTACTACATCTGCCATTAGTCCGTCAGTTTCTTTTTCGATGACTTTATAAACATCTTCTTCCAGAGCATTTATACATATATCGGCTCCAGATTCTCTAGCGCAATCTAATTTTTCTTTTATAAGATCTACTGCAATCACCTTGCCGGCTCCATAATTTTTAGCCAACTGAATCATCAAGTTTCCTATTGGTCCCGCTCCCATGATGCACACTGTATTTCCCGGCTGTATCTCAGCTTTAGTCAACGTGTGAATTCCTATTACTAGAGGATCTACTAGAGCTGCTTTATCAAAAGGCATCTCTTTAGGAATTTTAATAACATTTTTAGCTGCTACATTTACATATTCCTGCAAGCCACCATCAGATCTGGATCCTAAATAATCATAATCAACACACATGTTTTGATGACCGGATACGCAATATCTGCATACTCCGCAAGTCACCATAGGATTGATTACGACATGATCTCCTTCTTTTACATTTAAAACGTCTTTTCCAACCTTTTCAATCACTCCACAAAACTCATGCCCTAAAACAGTTGGAAACTTCCAAGTACCAGTATGCCACATTCTTTCAATATCTGTTCCACATATCCCAACTACCATTGGCTTTACTAGAACTTCTGTGTCACTTATTTGTGGAATATCTCTTTCAACAAATTCAATATTGCCTACCTTTGTCAATGCTGCAGATTTCATATTCATCACCTTTTTCGCTTATTGTTCATATGAACATCTTTCGATCATTTGAACATCTTTATTATACAAGTGTCTCTGCGTATTGTCAAATATTTTTTATAACATATTTTATTTTTATAATATTGCAACAAAAAAGCACAGCTAAAAGTTCAGTGAACTATCTGTGCTTTTCTAAATTATTTTAAATTAAGAAAATATTTAATGATTGCTCTTATTCATACCCTCGCTTTTAAAATCCACCTCAATTGTAACATGCTCTATTCCATTTTGCTTTGCCAAATTTCGGACGCTGTTTTTTATGGCTATAATATTTTTATTTCCTGTCTCATCATCTACGATTATATGGGTCGTTAATAAATTCTTCTTTCCTTCTAAAGACCAGATATGAGTGTGATAGACAGATAAAATCCCATCTACATTGTTGATATCCTTCTGAATTTCAGCAATTGAAAAATCATTTGGTACGCCTTGAAGCAATATCCTCATTATCTCTTTTATATTTTTTGTTACATTAAATAAAACATAAAAAGTAATCAGCATCGATAATATTGGATCAAGTATAGGTAAATCTACAAACAAGAGTACTACGCTCACAACCAAGACTGCAGCCCAACCTAATACGTCTTCTAACAGATGCCATGAAACCACTTTTTCATTTAGAGAATTTCCTTTTCTTAATCTAATTACGGCCAATCCGTTAATAACGATGCCCATAATAGCAAATACCAACATCCCTTCAGCATTAACTTCTTCAGGTTTAAAAATTCTAGGTACTGCACGCATAAGAACAAAAACAGATCCAATAATCAGTACGATACTGTTGATTAACGCCCCTAATAACGAAAATCGAGAATACCCAAAAGAAAAGTATTCATCAGGCTCTTTTTTTGAATATCCTTCAAAATACCAAGCTAGCCCCAAAGATATGGAATCACCTAAGTCATGCAATGCATCGGACAAAATAGCTGTGCTATTTGTCCATAATCCACCTATTATTTCTAAAATAGTGAAGAATAAGTTTAATATAAAGGCAACTTTTATATTCCCTTTTTTCTCATGGCGGTGATTATCTTTATCCACTTATGCTGTCTCCTTTCCATTCATTCTGATATCGCAACTATCATCCACAAAGTAAAAAGTTTATATAAATATTTTAGGAAGATATATAAAAAAGTTACCCTTAATTTATTTGATATATTCATTGCAATATGGAATTATATTAAGATTTAGCTCGTCAAAATCCGGTGCATGCATATGTGTCGATTTTTTAGTATTGCGTGTTCTTTGGCGTTGCCCAACCATAATTTCCAACTGGGTTTAAAGCTTTGTCGAATACTCCTCTAAATCCCAAATTTCAGTAGCTACATCTTGGTAGAATTCCGGTTCATGTGATATCAGCAGTACTCCTCCTTTATACTTTTTTAAAGCTCTTTTTAATTCTTCTTTTGCATCTATATCCAGATGGTTTGTAGGCTCGTCAAGAAGCAATATATTGGACTCTCTATTTAAAATCTTGCAAAGCCTTACCTTTGCCTGCTCACCGCCGCTTAGAACCATTACCTTGGACTCAATATGGTCAGTGGTAAGCCCGCATTTAGCCAGCGCTGACCTTACTTCAAATTGCGTCCAACTTGGAAATTCTTCCCATATTTCTTCTATGCAAGATCTTTTGTTCTTTTCTTTAATCTCCTGCTCGAAATATCCAATTTCCAGAGTGTCTCCCAATTCCACTTCACCTTTATAAGGCTTTATTTGCCCCAATATTGATTTCAAAAAGGTAGTCTTGCCAATTCCGTTTGCTCCTGTTATGGCAATTCTCTGACCTCTTTCCATCCTAAGATTGATTGGCCTAGATAGAGGAGAGTCATATCCAATAACTAGATCCTTTGATTCAAATATCAACTTGCCGGCAGTCCTCCCATCTTTGAAATTAAACTCCGGCTTCGGTTTTTCCCTTGACAGCTCTATGATATCCATCTTATCCAACTTCTTCTGTCTTGACATAGCCATGTTTCTTGTTGCAACTCTAGCTTTATTTCTAGCGACAAAATCCTCTAGTTCTGCAATTTCTTGTTGTTGTCTCTTATGTGCTGCTTCAAGCTGAGCTTTTTTAGCCTCGTAAACTCTTTCAAAGTCGTTATAGTCGCCTACATAACGGGTTACTTCTTTATCCTCTACATGGTATATAAGGTTCACCACGCTATTTAAGAATGGGATATCATGGGATATAAGCAAAAAAGCATTTTCATACTCTTGTAGATATCTCTTAAGCCATACAATATGTTGCTCATCTAAGTAGTTGGTTGGTTCATCCAGCATAAGTATATCCGGCTTTTCCAATAGCAGCTTCGCTAAAAGGACTTTTGTTCTCTGACCGCCACTTAACTCATCTACATCCTTTTCTAATCCTATTTCATCCAATCCCAGTCCTTTGGCTGTTTCTCCCACCTTTGAGTCAATAAAATAAAAGTCATTGTGGTCTAGGATATCCTGAATGGTTCCTACATCTTCCATTATATCAGCTAATTCATCCTCAGAAGCCTCACCCATCTTCATATATAAATCCTGCATTTCCTGTTCCATATCAAATAGATACTTAAATGCACCCCTTAAAGCATCCATGATGCTCATTCCTTTTTCCAACACCGCATGCTGATCCAAGTATCCTACCCTGACTCTCTTTGCCCACTCTATCTGACCTTCGTCGGGCTCAAGCTTGCCTGTTATTATATTCATAAAAGAGGATTTTCCTTCGCCGTTTGCTCCTACTAGGCCGACGTGTTCACCTTTTAGAAGCCTAAAGGAAACATCTTTTAAAATCTCTCTGCCGCCATAACCGTGGTTCAGATTTTTCACCGTCAATATACTCATTTAATCACCTTTCCAATTAATTAACAATTTACAATGCACTATTACGCCTTAATATCTTATCTATTCTACGGTTAATTATCAATAGTTACACAAAAATAAAAGTGCTAAAACCGTTTTTATATCTTGTGGCTTTATCCAACATTTTGTTGTAACATAATTATTATAAGGTACAGCAATAATCTAAGGAGGTAATCGCTATGGGCAATCCTGCATTTATTAAGCCACCAGCTAAAATTCCGTTTTTCATTAAGCTTGGCATATTCGTTTCAAAAAAAATTACCAAGAAAGATTTATTGGCACCTAAACTGCTGGCATGGTATCCAAAGGCCGCTTTAAGTTCCGGCGTTCTTGAAGCTATGGTGGCACACGGCGATAATGACTTAAACAGACGCATTTTAAAGCTTATCAGGATTCAAGCCTCTATTTCAATTGCATGCCCATTTTGTTTAGATATGAATTCCTTCGAGTATGAAAAAAACGGTATATCTAATGAAGAAATGTCAAGCCTGGTCAATCAGGTAGATCTGGATTTGATTGATACATTCTCATTAAAAGAAAAACTTGCACTGGGGTATGCTATTAGAATATCAAAGACTCCCGTTGATGTGCCTATAGATTTTTTTGAAAAACTAAAATCAGAATTTTCGGAGCGGGAAATCGTTATTTTAGCCAGTACAGCTGCACAAGTAAATTATTGGGCAAGACTATTGAAGTCATTGGGAGTTCCACCTGCCGGATTTTCAGATCGATGTGATTTATCTGATTTAAATAGCAAATAAAAAAGAACCTCAAATACTGAAGTTCTTGTTGTCTTATATGGTGGAGGCAGAACTTACATGTCTTATGCATATAATTTCATGTTTATGTAGAAAAGAGGCCTTTTGGAGGCTCTAATATTTCAATCTGTTTTTTTAATATATGCCGTCGCTCTTCCTGATCCGACTTTTTTTATATAGCCATCCTTCAATAAGTCCGATAGAGCTTTTTCAATAGTGGTTATACTAATGTCAGGATAAATTTCAGCTATGTCTTTTTTTGAAATTTTACCAACTTTCTTATCAAATATGTCTTTTACTCTTTCCGATTTATTTAAACCTCTGATTTCAACAGTCTCTATTCTTTCAGAAAATTCTTTATATACTTTCAATAAAATACTTAGATAATATTTTACGAATGGATTTAGATTATTATTTTCTTCGCACCATCCCTGTGAACTTTGCTTTAGGGTTTCATAGTAATTTTCTTTGGTATTTTCAATAAGCATTTCTATACTAATGTACTTCCCCACGATATATCCCTCTTGGTGTTATCTTGATTTTTATATTTGTCCCAATTCGATGATGGGTGATAGCTGTACAGATCTCTATGCAGCTGTGATATTATATTTGAACTTAGTTGTATTACAACAAAAACTACAGAAGATACAGCCATGTTTTTCAAGGCACCTAATCTCTCAACAAGAGTTATTTGATGGCAGGTCTTATAGACCCTTGACGTCATTTTTTGCAGTTAGTTGTGAAGCATCCGCTTTAATTTTTTTATTTGAATTTTCTTTTACACCACTAAACGGACTTAATCATAAAATACAATCCCCTTTAAAGATAACTTCAGTGGGGATGTAAACAATTATAGGTACAGTTTGATGTGACCCCTTTTATTCTTTATTAAATCATTTTACAGATATACTTATATCAAGTTTATGATAAGTATTATTGTGCCAATATTGTATTCAGCTTGTATTTTTTAAACTAATGCTCTCAAAGCATCTATGATATTACTGTACTCAATATCTTCAGCGTACCTATAATCTTTAGTGTACGTGCTCCATCTTTTTTTAGGGTCTCACTGTTTTCAATTTTATAGATTCTTTTACTGATATCATTAAATATATGAGAAGTTTCTCTATGTGCTGCTGTCGATTTAAGTGCCTCTTTAAAAACTAAAAGATCAAAACTCTGAGTTTTTGTCAAAATATAAACATCATAAAAATCTCTTGGTCTTGTATTGAGCTCTCCCCTTCTCAGAATGGTTTCTACTTTCTCTGCTAAGACAGTTTCTACGTTGTAAGCCCACACGCCAATATTTCCTTCTTCAAAAATCATTTTGAATAGATATAAGACTTCTTTAGGTGTAATGGCATCACCATTTGTAATATCTATCTGCATTGGTATAATAATGGTATCGTATTTTGAAACAATATTTACTCGATAACCGCCATAAGTATCATCTGCCCTAATAGCATCAACATTATTAAATGTAAAAGTTACATCATCATTAATTGAAATGTTACAGATCTCTTTAATTACTTTGGCAATTGAATCATTATCAATTGGATAGTTCTTAATTGTTGCATCCATGTCCATAGTTGCTCTATTATCTATTCCCACAAGTGCAGCAATCAACATGCCACCTTTTAAAATAAACTTATCTTTATAGGCCGACTTGGAGAGACGTTCAAGGAATCTTTCAAACATATAGTTTTGAAGCACTACCTGAGCTGACATATCTTTTTTTCTAGCTAGATTTCTAATTTTTGCTTTTAAGCTCATCGCTTTTCCACTCACAGTATCACCTCCAAATAATTTTTAAGCACCGTTTCTATTTTGAGTTTTTTCGCATAATCCATTAATAATAAATAATCCGATGATTTTATTTTAACGTATCTTCTTAATGCTTCATTTAGAATTTGAATATCTACCCTACTTCTACTTTTTATAATGTCACAAATCGTTCTTTCAATATTATAAACTCTAATCTGATTACCGAATGAGCTTTCAACTGATACAACACCAAGCTCATGTAATTCCTTCTTTACATAGTAAATTTTAAATCTATCTGCAATATTTGAAACAACCTTATACCCACTAGGAACCGTAGCCGAATACTCAAATGGGGTTCGATCTGATAGATGGTGCATAAAAAGAGCTGTCTCATGGGAATAAATTAATTTCGAATACTTTTTCTGCATAGCAAACATTTCATCTTCAATAGCATCAACAGCTACATATACACCACGATCACATCTTTCTAGCCTACCTTCATTAATCAATCTTTGAAGGTATTTTCTTGGTATCCCATATTTATCAAGATCAGCACTTAAAATCGTACCATTTTGCTGTTCAATCAATTCTTCAATTTTTTCAAGGTAACTCATAACTATCGCCTCCTGTTACAAATATACTTATATTGTACTCTGTATAAGTATATTTGTAAACAAGATTTTACTCCATAGCATAACTACCGATTTTATACTTATTATTGCATGCATGCTATAAATATATAATAATATTTTTAATAACATATGTTCGTTAATTGATCAAATTCCTGAAAGGAGTGTTCCTTTTGCCACGAATAGTCCGTATCAAAGACCCGGATACCGTACACCCTGTTATGTGCCTCTCAATTAGCGAGCTTACCCTGTTTAAAAACTACAAAGACAAGGTAAAATACTTAGAGCTTCTGGCTCTGTACTGCGAAAAATTCCAGTGCAGCATACTTTCATACTGCCTTATGGATACCCATGTCCACATCCAACTAGACCCACGTGGATCTGACATGTCCAAGTTCATGCATGGGGTCAATCTTTGCTATGCCCAGTATTACAATCAAAAGTACAGAAGGCACGGCCATGTTTTCCAAGGCAGGTTCTTAAGCAGGGCAGCTAACCTTTGCAACAAGGGTTACGAGCTGATCAAGTTGATTCCCAAGTATCAGAACATCTACCCGGAGATCCTAGTTTTCATAAAACCTAAAGCTTCATAAGGATAATTAAAAATCATTTTCCCCACTCCTCCAAACCGGTGGATTAGTTTTGTTTCGATCATTTGCATTACTAGCCTTTTGATAGTACGCTGTGATTAATTATTTAATCACGGCGACGAATGTTAAGGATGTTTTTATGCACCCTTAATGTCAGTTTTGACGGATAGTTGTGAAATGTCCCCTTTTTGCTTGCAAACTATCAGGAATACAAAAAACCGAATCAGCTTGCTGATTCGGCGTATGTAATGCTATTAATGTTTTCGTGGAATAAATTGGTGGAGACAGCGGAAATCGAAGTCGGATCCCGATTGTCATTTCTTTGTATTCTAATTCATTTTCTATTCTTTTTCTGTATTTTCATAATAATATTTCTATGTACTTCTCGTGCTTTTGGCGGGGTCGATTTCACACCGCACAATATTAAAAAAAGAACCTCAAAATTGAAGTTCTGGTTGTCTTTTATGGTGGAGGCGGAGCGTACAGGCTTACTTTGGAAATAGATAGGGATAGCCTGTTGTCGATTCAGCCCAAGTATATCAAGCTTATAAGTAAAAGTTAATAGTTTTAATGTATTGACTTCAAGGAACGTTACAAGATTGAAGTTAATGCTCTGACCTAAAGAAACTGTCTAGTTTAGTGTTGACAATGCACATCCATCCTCCATGAATCATTTGTCGTTTTAAGGTGGCTTCGAACTTTTTCGTCAATGATTGGAGAATATTGATGAACCCAGCTCATGCTTGTGGTATAAGTCACTTGCAAACCTCGCTCGACCATCATTTCCACCAAAATCCGATAGCTTAATGGCTATTTCAGATACCCTCTTACTTACAAAACGATAATCTGCGATTCAAAGTGCTTCCCATCGTCAGTTATTTTTTGCCCTCAATTCACCCTTGATACTTAGATTTTATCAGAAATCGAGAGAGTTGAGATAGGGATTGATATCTTTTGCACCAGAACCCAAAAAGCACCAAAAGGGTTTGTGCCGCTATTTAGTTTTATCTTTATTCAAATATTTAAATAAAGCTTTGAATAACAGAATAAACAATAATACTGTGACTATCAACAGAATGATGTTAGCACTCTGATGTATAATTTGAAAAGCACTTCTTATAGAAAATTCATTATCAGTCATAACAATACACCTGCTTTCTTTAAGAATAGATAGTATTTAATTCGAAGATTCTATCTGAGTAAAATATTTAAATAAGGTATACAT
Organism: Eubacteriaceae bacterium; assembly: GCA_003446375.1. Lineage (GTDB taxonomy): Bacteria > Bacillota > Clostridia > Eubacteriales > Alkalibacteraceae > Alkalibacter. Next base: position 11,070 of record DMAW01000135.1, read on the forward strand.
CAATTTGTACGACATAAAAAGTACAAATTGATGTGTTCATTTATACGCTTCTTTTCTGGGATGTTATTTCATCACAAAATGCTACAATAGACTCAACTAGTACCCATATTGTGACATCCAGTTGACAAAAATTTCAAAACATAAATCTGGATAGTTCCGCTTGATTCTACAACCAACCAACGCCATTCTATTTTTAAGACTCTGATTTTTTTATTGCGTAGCCTGATTAATTCTTCTTAATCCAGAGTTTTTTTATCGCACTCTTTTGCAGAACCGGTGGCGTTGATTCGATTAATCCAGCGATTGACTACCGTTGGAACCAAATCGTATTCGCGGCATATTTCAAATTATGATTTGCCTGCATTATTCAATTAGACGATTTGGAGCTTGAAGTCATCATTAAATGATCGGCATTTTCTTTTTTCATTCATGCTATTAATCTCCTTTTCTTTTGATATTAGCATGAAACTAAAATTTCTGTCTAGTTAAGTGTGGCCAATCCATAATTTGTTAGGTTTATTTTTAGTCAAATTATGCCTAAACAATAAATGTATGTTTTTTAACGAATAACATATGCATATCCGCTTAAATAGATTTGCTCGCTATAAAAACGTAACATTCCGTTTACTAGAAAATAATAGTCTAACACACCTGAAGCCGCTGCGTAAATATCTTTACCTCCACTTGCTATTTGAGAGTAACAAGAGGCTTCGTTCCAATCATATCCGTAAGTTAGACCAGTGAATGTCGTATATGCATTATGGTAAGTAATGTAACCAGTGTTAAGTCAAGTCCATTTTAGT
>DMAW01000029.1 GCA_003446375.1 Eubacteriaceae bacterium
CTCGAATCTAAAAGGATAAAAAGGAAACCCAGTACACAGAAAAATGTCAAGAAATACTCTTTTTTAGTCCAACAATTCAAGGAATTTGAAGTCCATAACGCAAAAAAAGCCCACCACATTGTGATGAGCTGTAAACTTGATCTATATATGCGCTCTCAGAGCGATTTATACTTATCTGAATGAATCTTAGTTCATATGAATTATGCTGAGTCGAATATACGACGCCTTGTTATGTTACCTATTGCTATGGAGAGTCCAGGCCTTAACCATTCTACACTTTAATGGCAGATCGTCACTTTTCAATTCTAATAAAACGAGTTTCTTCTATTATATATATATGTATTTCTTTACGCAGCTTTCATCATGAACGAGAATCTGCTGCCAAGATAGGAAATTTTGAAGGGTCACTAAAAAAACGACGCTTCAGTTTGCCCTGTAACGGCTTTTTATTGATTTTATGACCTGTTGTTCCACCCAAGGGCTAATTCCCTGAAATTGGCCACAAAAGCGATTTAGTCATTTGAAGCTCAAAAAGTGAAAATAACCCACCAATATTCAATCTTAGTTCGGTACATTTCCGAGCCTAGATGCCTTCTTGGTGGGTTTCACTATTCATATTAATAAAATAAAGCCCACCACATTGTGATGGACTAAATTGATTTAATGGATCGAAAGCTTCGCTGCATGGGAAAAGGGAATGATGCAATTCCTATCCGTACATTTGTAAGCATCTTCATCGTGCATTTTATCTATGATCTCTTGGGAGTTTAAATTACCAACTTCTGCAATGACTGCATCCAAGATTTCAATTTCCTCGAGGGTTAGTTCTTTAATTTGAAAACCTTCAACTGGATGAAACTTATAACCCATACGATCGAAATCATATAGAACTGTTTCAAACTCAACTCCATCCAAATCTAGAATCTGCTCATATCCCTCAGGCACTGCGCCCATTGGTAAAGCACTATACACTAGACCTGTTATAGACTTTCCTCTTCTTTTATAGCTTACATTATCTCCATACCACAGCATTTTCATTAACTTAACTTTGTGGAGGCTGGAAACCTTAGAAGCGTAATAATTGATGATTTCGATCACCTTATTAAGATTCAGCTCTACTCCACCTGTAATAATGTCTTCAACAAAATTAGCATAAAGCGCTTGAATCGAATCCATTAAATAACGGTTTTTCATTCTTCTGAACTCTCCACTTGCTGCTTTATGATATTTTTCATACGCTTTATCGGAAATCTTTCCTTTAGCTCTAGTTAACATTTGAAGAAACCACTTAGGATCAGAATCAATCTTTCTTAGTACATCGTCATGAGCGCGATCCTGGACTTGATGGTTTTCGTATCTTGTAATTGTGGCTCTTCCCCAATCCAATATCTCTGAAAAATCCTTTTGACTTACTTCATACTTATCTCTAATTGCGATGATTTCTTTAGACGTTAATAAACCCACTTTTTCTCTATAAGCATCTTTCATTGCCAGGCTATTCGCCTTGATCATATCTTCTGTTTCAAGATATTCATCTGCATGAGTACAATACTCATATATCGCATCAAAGGATACTTCCTCACCTTTGAAATCTTCAATATCCTCTAGGATAACGGTTTGCACTTCATGTTCTTCCATACAGATGAGGCATAATTTCTTTTCATTTTTAATTGTTTTCATTTTTTCTCACCTCAAACTTTCTTATATGGAAAGTCACTTTCTTTGAAAGCCCACTCTGAGTAGTGGAATGACATCACAAACACATAATTTTCACCGCTGGCAAGTGTACTGACCAGCTCAACACGTATCTTAATGTATACGTCATCTCCAGAATATTGTTTCCCAAATACTCGCATCTCACTCTTTTTAGGAAATCTGGTGTCCTTTACCGTTTCAATGTATTCCTCAACAGTAAGAAGTGATAACTCTCTTTTTAGCGCTTCTACCGCATCATCATCGGGAAACAATTGAGCCATCGTAAATCTGTTAGAAAATCTTTTATTTCGTTTTTGGTCTACTCTTCTTTCTTCTTGGTAGCTTACAGTGGCTGATCCACTTTCAAAAGCATATTTTAACCTATCTCTAAATAGGTCTGAACTTCTAGTTTTGATTCTTTCCTTTTTACTTCGGTTGTCTGGCTCATCTTTATTATAACACTCCTCATGGATACGGTCAATATTTTTGGTATCAATTGATGCCAATTAATTGTTTTGTACATCCTCTTATTTTACATTGTATACCATAAAACGATATCCTTCTACAAAGAATTACATATTCATCAGTGGCTATTGTTGTCGTGCCAACATTCTGAGTCATTTCCATTTTCGCTCCGTTTGTTTGTAAGCAAAAACAACCCACCAAGTGGCCCGATAATGATAATCAGACAACTCAGTGGGTTTCTTTGTGCGTTTTTAATTCTGTCATGATTCTCTTCGCTTTTGAAGAATAACGTTCCGCTTTTAAAAATGCATAACTACTTTTTTACGGCTTTTTTACCGAATAATATTTCTGCAACCTGCTTGTTGGCTTATCCGGTATTGTTTCCTTAATAACGCCTTTCCTCATGAGCGGGTTCACAATAAATTTCTTGAAATTATAATTTGTCAAATACCTTGGAAGATACTCACGCATTTCTGTTATTGTCTTCGGCTCTTCACAATATTTTAGTAAAGCCTTCACTTCAGGCCCCTTCAAAAACTCTTTCTTTTCCAATTGCGTCTTTGCTTTTTTTCTACGTTTCTCTTGTTCTTGAAAGGCTTTATAGTTTATTGGTGACTTCCACTCAAAACCGGAATGGAACTGATAAATGATTTCCCCCTCGTCCATCACAATCCCCTTTTCTATAAAGTTTTCAAAGATTTCTCTTTTAAAATCAGGTGGGCTTTTGTAATATCCTAAATCATCATTCCCTTTATTTTTATAGGCTTCAAGATTTTTTCTAATCTCTTCAATTTCTTTTGCTACTTCTTCCAGTTGTTCTTCACGAGCCGTATAACCTAGTAGCTTCTCTCTTATATCCATAATCTCATCCGTCAAATAATCAATAAGCTTTGCATCTTTACCTGATTTCCCCAGCTCATCCTCTACAG